>NZ_JBHURF010000024.1:0-161021 GCF_042674125.1 Rhodococcus sp. NPDC056960
GATGGTACTGCACCCGACAGGGTGTGGGAGAGTAGGACACCGCCGAACATCCGTTACCGAAAGCCCCCCAACACCGTTGGGGGGCTTTCGGCATTCCCGGGCATCAACACATCTGCACCACAACAGGTTTCACCGGCGATCACCGCCGGCCAGGACCTGAAGTGCTCGGGCCGCCAGGTGAAGATTCAGGCGCGTGTCGACGCTCCGGAGGTCGCGTCCGGTCAGTTCGTGGATGCGGGACATCCGGTACCGCAGGGTGCTGCGGTGGATCCGGAGTGCCTGTGCGGTTTCGTCGTACTTGCCGCCGCATTCGAGATATTGGGCCAGTGTGGCCGTCATGGTGCTCCGGTGCTCCCGGTCGTAGTCGAGGAGCGGTCCGAGCCATTCCTGAACGAACGCCTCGACGTCGCCGGTACTGCTGTGCGAATCGAGAATGCGGTAGACGCCGAGGTCGTCGAACAGTGCCACCCCGCGGGGTGACAGCGACTGCTTCCGGATTTCGAGCGCACGCATCGCATGGGTGTGCGAACCGGGCAGACTGCTGGGGGAGGTGCATTCGGAGCCGACACCGACCACCCCGACGGCGGGTCCGAGTGCCTTCTCCAACGCTCCGAAGAGGGTGTTCACGTCGGTTTTCGCATTTACGACAGCGGCGAGAACCCCGTGTCGGTGGTCGTCGCCGTTAGCGAGCAGGGCAGCGGAATCGATTGACGCGAGGTGACGCCGGAACACGTCGGCGACGGATTCGACGGGTGTGTCCGAGCCCCACTGGACCACCACGACGCGCTGTGGTGTGTGTAGGTCGTATCCCAGCGCGTCGGCCCGTGAGTACGCGCTGTCGTCGTCGGTCCCCGCGAGCAGGTCGGCTCCCAGGTCGCGGCTGAGCCGCGCCTCCGTTTCGGCGAGGGACCTGCGGTGTGACATGTCCACGGCGAGGACGGTCGTGGCGTACTCGAGGGCGAAGGTGTGCAGGTCGGTGGCCCGGTGGTCCGGGTCCGACAGGTACAGGATTCCGAGGAGCGTCTTGCCGGGCCGGACGATCTGCACGATCCGGTTGTCGTCGCGCAGGGGGCGTCCCTCCGTCGTGGCGCGGCGAATGAGGTCGACGCGGTTGCGGCCGCCGACCTTGCGGTACCTGGGAGGTCTGTTCGGGCCGGCCCAGACTCGAAGATTGCCGAACGCGTCCTCGATTCCGACCGAGAGGCCGGTCAGCTGGTGGAGGGTCTCGGCGATGGCGGACTCGTCGCCGCCGGCGGCGGAGAGGCGTCCGAACGACTGATGGATCTTCGCTTCCTGCTCCAGCCGCTGCGCCCGGGCCGTGATCGTGGCGATGTCCTCCGCGGCCTCGATCAGTTGCCGCTCCTGGGTGGCGGCACGCCCGCGCATCGATGTGGCGCGCAGGGCTGAGCCCGTGTGCTGAATCAGCAACTCGAGCAGTGTGGCCTGCAGCGGGGTCGGCGGGTAGTCGGCCCGCAGAGTCAGCGACACCGGCCTGGACCACGAATCGTCGAGCAGGACGCGGTGCCGCCAGACGTCGCCGTCGTCGTCGTGGGGGTCGCCCGCCACCGCCGATGCGGGCTCCACGGTGAAGGGGCCGAGTTCGGGGAGTGCGTCCACCATCAGGGCGAGGATCTCGTCCCGGTTTCCGCAGTCGTGCATGTGCGCGGTCACGGAGAGCACCGCGCACAGGTTCGCGGCCCGCGGAGTGTGGTCCACCCTCGGGTCTGGGGCTGCATCCAGATCCATGGCATGGAACTACCCCGTTTTGCGCGGTCGAAACCGGGACGCTGTCCGGGGAGGCCGGATTCCGGGCGATTCTTTCGTTCCGTGGTGACCATGTGGCGAGGCGCGCCAACCGCCAACCTTGGTAACTGAGGGGTGGCAAATATGACCCAATCCAATAACTGGCACGATCCGGATCTGAACATGATCCGCGATGTCGTCGCGCATACGTCGGACGGGTGTGAGGGCTGTCTCGCACTCGGTACCCGCTGGGAGCATCTGATGCTGTGCCTGACCTGCGGCTATGTCGGATGCAGCGATGCATCACCGATGAGACACGCGAGACACCACGCCGAGCGCAGCGGTCACCCGATCGTCCAGTCGCTCCACGCGGGGGACAACTGGCGCTGGTGCTTCGTGCACGACGTCCAGATCTGCACGCCGTACCCGGCGACCGGGGCCCGAGTTGTCGCGCCGAGCCTGGTCCCCGGACCGTCGGAGGACGTCAGGCACGGTCTCCGCATCGCGCGATCGCAGTAACGGATCGCCGCAGCAGCGACGCGATGTCGCCGCGTCGCCGGCGGACCTGTTCCCGGGTGCCGTGGGAAGATCTCGGCATGGGTAGAAGCGCGACACCGGAGGGTGATCCGGCCCGCACCATGGAGATGCTGTGGGGTGGCGGCAGCGCACCCGTCTCGCGCCCCCGCAACGGGAAACCCGGCCTGACACTGGACCGTATCGTCGAGGCCGCCGTTGCCGTCGCGGACGCGGAAGGGCTGGACGCCGTCTCGATGCGACGGCTGGCGGCCGAACTCGGCACCGGAGCGATGTCGCTGTACACGCACGTTCCCGGAAAGTCGGAGCTCGTCGAGGTGATGCTCGATCGCGCCCTCGCCACACTCGATCCGGCGGAGCACACCGATGGCGCCTGGCGGGAGCGTCTCACGGACGCCGCCCGCGACTACTTCCAGCTGCTGTGCGCGCACCCCTGGATCCTCGGCGTCGTCGCACTCAGCAGGCCGGTTCTCGGGCCGGGTGGGATGGCCAAGTACGAACGGGAACTGCGCGCCGTCGAGGGCCTGGGACTGTCGGACGTCGACATGGACTCCGTCGTCACGCTGCTGGACAGTTTCGTCGCCGGGGCGGCGCGGGCCTCGGTGGACGCGGCCGCGATCGCCGCCCGCGGGGACGCGGACAGTGAATGGTGGCGGAACATCGCTCCGCATTTCGAGAAGGTCTTCGACCCCGACCGGTTTCCGCTGGCCGCTCGGGTGGGGACCTCGGCCGGCGAGTACCACAGCGCCGCGTTCGCTCCGGCCCACGCCTTCGAATTCGGGCTCGCGCGGCTACTCGACGGAGTCGGCGCCCTCATCGTCGACGACGGAACCGGCACGGATTAGTTCGGCGGGAATCGCAAGCGTGGTCGGCTCGACACGTCCGCGCAGGGTGACGGTGTCCGTGAGTTGCCACCGCGCGCGTTCGTCCGCCGCGGCGGCATCGATCGCGCGCTGCGACGCGACGACGTGCCCGCCGACGTTCTTGGCGAGCTCGGACAGTCGCGCCGCCTCGTTGACGGGATCGCCGATCACCGTGTACTCGAAACGTTCGTGCGCTCCGATGTTCCCGGCCACGGCCCGGCCCGAGGCCACGCCGACCCCGGCGTCGCATTCCGGCACCTCGGCCGAGAGACGTTCGCGCAGAGCCCTCGCCGCGGAGAGGGCGGCGCCGGCATGGTCGTCGAGGGCGACGGGCGCCCCGAAGATGGCGAGCGCCGCGTCGCCCTCGAACTTGTTGACGAACCCGCCCCGGCGATCGATCTCGTCGACGACCACATCGAAGAAGCGGTTGAGCAGGTCCACGACCTCCGCGGGCGAGCGGGTGGCTGCGATCGTGGTGGATCCGATGATGTCGACGAACAGCACCGCTACATCACGTTCCTCCCCGCCGAGTTCAGGATTGTGGCGGAGCGCCTGGGAGGCTACCTCCTGCCCGACGTGGCGACCGAAGAGGTCGCGGATCCGCTCGCGTTCGCGCAGTCCCTCCGCCATCCGGTTGAACCCGGTCTGCAATGCGCCGAGTTCGGTCCCGTCGTACACGACGACCTCGGCGTCGAGATCGCCCTCCGCCACCTTCGCCATACCCTGCGACACCGAACGGATCGGCGCCTCGGTGGCCCGCACGCTGATCACGACCAGCAGGAGTCCGAAGAGCAGGATGACCCCGCCGAGCGCGAGGATCGACACCGCGAGGCTGGTCGGGCTCGCGGGGCGTATGAAACTGAAGATCGCGATGAGCATCAGCCCCAGCACGGGAACGCCGGTCCCGAGCATCCACGCCAGTGCGGTGCGACCGGTGATGCCGAGCGTGCGGCGGGGTTGCGGTCCGTCGGATCCGAGTGCGCGGGCTGCGACGGGCCGGAGCGCGAATTCCGTCAACAGGTAACAGAATGCGCAGACCGTGATCCCCGCGAGGGCGATCGTGAACGCGACCTTCGGGATGGTCTGGTAATCGATGATGCCGTACAGCGTGGTGAAGAAGATCAATCCGAGGCCCCACAGCGCCGCCTGGACCCGGGTCAGACGCCACGGTGCGCGAAACGCGGCCGCCCGGTCGCGGTCGGTGGGCGCGGCGTCCTCCGTCGCCCACCGCAGATCCGACACCAGCCGCTTGGTGCCCCAGGTCACTCCGACCAGCACCGCGCACACCACGAACACCGGAACCGCGACGAAGTTCGCGATCGTGAACTCGCTCGTCCACACGGTCGGGCCCGGGACGACGACGCTGACGAGCAGGGACGTGATCAGCGCGCCGACCAGATTGGTGAACACCAGCGGGGCGGTCAGCAGCAACTGGACACGGATGCGACGCCGGCGTGGACTCTCGTCGGGCGATCCGAGCAACCACGATCCCAGCGGGGCGGCGGATCGGCGAGGGCTGCGCATAGTCATTCGAGACTAGTCGGGGCAATCCCTTAGGGTGGGCGGGTGCGCCTAGTGATTGCCCGATGCCGAGTCGACTACGTGGGCCGCTTGACGGCACATCTGCCCACCGCCCGTCGTCTGCTGCTGATCAAGTCCGACGGCTCGGTGAGCATCCACGCCGACGACCGTGCCTACAAGCCGCTCAACTGGATGTCGCCGCCGTGCTGGCTCGTCGAGGACTCCGCCGAGGACGCGGAAGCCCTGTGGGTGGTGACCAACAAGGCCGGCGAGGAACTGCGGATCACCATCGAGGAGATCGAGCACGACTCCAGCCACGAACTCGGGGTCGATCCGGGGCTCGTCAAGGACGGTGTCGAGGCACACCTTCAGGAATTGCTCGCCGAGCACGTCGAAACCCTCGGCAGCGGTTACACGCTCGTCCGGCGCGAATACATGACCGCGATCGGTCCCGTGGACCTGCTGTGCCGGAATGCCGACGGCGCGTCCGTCGCCGTGGAGATCAAACGCCGGGGGGACATCGACGGTGTCGAACAACTCACGCGGTACCTGGAACTGCTCAACCGGGATCCACTGCTGGCGCCGGTGAGCGGCGTCTTCGCCGCCCAGCAGATCAAGCCGCAGGCCAAAACGCTGGCCACCGACCGTGGAATCCGGTGCCTGGTACTCGACTACGAGGCGCTGCGCGGCACCGAGAGCACCGAGTTCCGGCTCTTCTGAGGCCTAGGCTGAATCCGTGCCCCGTCGTAAACCTCAGCGGAAGAACACGCGCCGCAGTGCGCCCCCGGACGACTCCGAGGGTTCGCTGTTCGGAAGCGCGCTGATGCGTCAGGAATCCGGCCCGGCAGGCGATGCGGACGAGAGCTACATCGTGCGCACCGTCCCGGGGGCCCGGGCGACCAAGTCCTACCGATGCCCCGGCTGCGATCACGACATCCGGCCGGGCGTCGCCCATCTCGTCACGTGGCCCGCCGAATACGGCGGAGCCGAGGACCGGAGGCACTGGCACACCGGGTGCTGGTCGGGGCGCAGCACCCGGGGCCTGACGCGCAGGTGGTCCTAGCTTCCCGTCTTCACGGTTCGCTGATCTGCCGGCCGAGTGGCCGGGTTCTTCTCGACGGTCGTCAGCACCGCCGTGTCCTCGTCGGAGTTGTCCGAGTCACCCTCGGACTTCTTCTCGGACTCGTTCGGCGCGTTCTTCCTGTCCGCGGCGGCCGGAGCCGACTTCGCGTTCTTGTTCTCGTTCGAGCGCTGCTCCGACTTCGACGACGCGGCGTCGGGCTGCGCGTCGAGGAGTTCGCTCTCGCGGTTGACCGATGCCAGCATCGCGGGAACGGAATCGAGCTGTCCCCGAATTCCCAAGAGCTGCGCCAGGATCCGGCCGCGCAGCACTCGCAGTTCCTCCGCCAGTTCCTTGGCGTGCGCGATCTTGCGCTCCGACTGGTCGGTGGCCGCCTGCAGTCTGCGCTCCGCCTCGTGGGTGGCGTCGGCGAGCCGGCGATGCGCCTCCGCCTTGCTGGTGGCCTCGAGCTCGTTGACGGCGGTGATCGTCTTCTGGCGACGCTCGGACATCGCGAGGTCGAAGTCTTCCTGCACCTGCGAGCGGCGCAGTTCTGCTTCGGCGGCGAGCCGGTCGCGCTCCGACTGGGCCGCCTCGACGATCTTCGCCGCCTCCGTGCGGGCCTTGGCCATGGTCTGCTCGTGCTGGATCTCGAGAGCGCTGCGGCGATCTTCGAGTTCCGCGACCAGTGACTCGTACTGGCCGCGGAGCTGCGCGCCTTCCTGCTCGGCGACTGAGATCATCTCGGCGGCGTCGGCCTCGGCCTTGGCCCGCACCTCGGACGCCTCGTCCGACGCGAGACGGAGCATGCGCGAGATGCGGTCACTCATTCCCTCCGCGGTGGTGGGAGGGACGGACAGGCGGTCGACGTCCTTGCGGAGATCGTCGATCTCGTCGCGCGCATCGTCGAGCTGCTTGGCAAGGTCCCGCGCCTGCGCCGCCGCGGCGTCGCGGTCGGCGGCAGTGACGCGGAGCTCGGCGTCGAATCGCTCGAAGTAGTTGCGTACCTCGTCCCGGTCGAATCCCTTACGCACGGTGGAAAAGGGAAGGGGGATCGAACCACGGTCCTGCTCGTTTACCATGGCCGCCAATCTACCTGGGCAAAGTAGAACTTGTCTCTGCGCCTGGTGCCCGGTGCTAGTGGCTCGCCGCGGGCTCCACCAGTTCGACGAGAACGCCGCCCGCGTCCTTCGGGTGGACGAAGTTGATGCGCGAATCGGCGGTTCCCCGGCGGGGAGCGTCGTAGAGCAACCGGACGCCGCGCTCGCGCAGCTGAGCCGAGATGGCGTCGATGTCCGTGACGCGGTATGCGAGCTGCTGCAGACCGGGACCGCTGCGGTCGATGAACTTGGCGATGGTCGAGTTCTCGTTCAACGGAGCGAGCAGCTGCAGCGCGGTGCTGCCGGCGGGCGAGCCGACGACGCTCAGCATCGCCTCGCGCACGCCCTGCTCCTCGTTCACCTCTTCGTGCGTCGACACCATGCCGAGGTGTTCGGAGTACCACGCGATGGCGGCGTCGAGGTCGGGAACGGCGATGCCGACGTGGTCGATGGCGGTCACCAGGTCCGAGGACAGCGGGGACGTGGTCTGGGTGGGGGAGGACTGTGTCATGGTCCCGACGTTAGCGCTACCGTTTCGGTAGTTCTCGTCGGGATGTGACTTCCGTCGCCCGGCACCCGTCCATTCGTTCACACGCGGAGGAAATCGTGACCAGTTCTGTGATCGTCGCCGGAGCCCGGACCCCGATGGGCCGATTGCTGGGTTCATTGAAGGATGTGTCGGGTTCGGATCTCGGCGGGGTCGCGATTCGTGGTGCGCTGGAGAAGGCGGGCGTCGCTCCCGAGCAGGTCGAGTACGTGATCATGGGCCAGGTGCTCACGGCGGGTGCGGGTCAGATCCCGGCCCGGCAGGCGGCGGTGGCCGCAGGCATCGGCATGGACGTGCCCGCGCTGACGATCAACAAGGTGTGCCTGTCCGGGATCGACGCGATCGCGCTGGCGGATCAGCTCATCCGGGCCGGCGAATTCGAGGTCGTCGTCGCCGGGGGTCAGGAGTCGATGTCCCGCGCCCCGCACCTGCTGGAGAAGTCGCGGGAGGGGTTCAAGTACGGCGACGTCACGATGCGCGACCACATGGCCTTCGACGGGTTGTACGACATTTTCACCGATCAGGCGATGGGGAGTCTGACGGAGGCGAAGAACACCGAGGACGGGCAGCGGATCAGCCGAGAGGAGCAGGACGCGTTCGCGGCGGCGTCGCATCAGCGGGCGGCGCGGGCCTGGAAGGACGGGGTCTTCGACGACGAGGTGGTGCCGGTGCCCGTACCGCAGCGCAGGGGTGAACCCGTGCTGGTCGGCTCCGACGAGGGCGTGCGCGGGGACACGACGACGGAATCTCTCGCCAAGCTGCGGCCGGCGTTCAGCAAGGACGGCACCGTCACCGCCGGGTCGGCGTCGCAGATCTCGGACGGAGCCGCCGCCGTCGTGGTGATGAGCAAGGCGAAGGCCGAGGAACTCGGGCTGTCGTGGATTGCCGAGATCGGGGCGCACGGGGTGGTGGCGGGTCCGGATTCGACGTTGCAGTCGCAGCCGGCGCGGGCGATCGCGAAGGCGTGCGCCAAGGAGGGGATCGACCCGAAGGACCTGGATCTGGTGGAGATCAACGAGGCGTTCGCGGCGGTGGGGATCGCGTCGACGCGGGAGCTGGGATTGGATCCGGCGATCGTGAACGTCAACGGCGGGGCGATCGCGATGGGGCATCCGCTGGGGATGTCGGGGGCGCGGATCGCGCTGCATCTGGCGTTGGAATTGCGTCGACGCGGTGGGGGCGTGGGTGCTGCGGCGCTGTGCGGTGGCGGCGGGCAGGGAGATGCTCTGATCGTTCGCGTTCCCCGGTCCTGACCCGACGACGGTCCGCGGTGGTGTATCTCACACCACTACGGACTGTCGTAGAAGGTCGGGCACAATGGTCGGCATGGCGAACGTCTTCGATCTCAGTACCACGGCCAAGCGCTTCCGATTTGTCGCAATTCTGGAGGCCTTCACCTGGCTCGGCCTCCTCATCGGCATGGCCTTCAAGTACCTGCCTGCCGACGGCAACGAGATCGGCGTCAAGATCTTCGGCCCCATCCACGGCGGCGTCTTCGTGCTGTACCTGCTCGTCTCGCTGTGGACCGCCCGCAAGCTGAGCTGGAACCTGGTCACCACGTTCTGGGCCCTCGTCGCCAGCGTCCCGCCGTTCGGCACCGTCATCTTCGAGGTCTGGGCGGCGCGCACCGGCCGCATGGGCGAACTGTCCCGGTCGACCACGGTGAAGGCCGAACCCTCACTCGTCTGACCGACTTCGCGGTAGGCACGGCCCGCATTCCGGTGCGCCCGCAAATCGTGACAAACTGGTGGGCGTGACTCGACCAGGTTCTCGTCCGTCAGCGCGTTCCTCAGCAGTGGCCGCAGCCATGAGTGGAGCAGTCGATCTCTCCGCACTCAAGGAGCGGGCGGCCGCTCCGCCCCCGTCGGCGCCCGCACCCTCCGGTGACGGTGCCGCCCCGGCCGCCCCCGGCAGCACCGGGCTCGCACCCGTCATCGACGTCACCGAGGCGACGTTCGAGGCCGAGGTGCTCGTCCGGTCCCAGCAGGTTCCGGTCGTCGTCGACCTGTGGGCCACCTGGTGCGAGCCGTGCAAACAACTCTCCCCGCTGCTCGAGAAACTGGCGCGCGAGGCCGGCGGCACCTGGGTGCTGGCCAAGGTCGACGTCGACGCCAACCCGCGCATCGCGCAGGCGTTCGGTGTGCAGTCCGTTCCGACCGTGGTCGCCATTGCCGGCGGCCAACCGCTTGCCGACTTCCAGGGCGCGCAGCCGGAACCGCAGCTGCGTCAGTGGCTCGCCGCGGTCCAGCAGGCGGTCGCCGGAAAGCTGTCCGGACCGCCGGCCGGTGACGGCGACCCGGACGAGCCCGAGCCCGAGGACCCGCGCTTCGCCGCCGCCGAGGCCGCCCTCGACGAGGGCGACCTGCCGGCCGCCGAGGCCGAGTTCCAGAAGATCCTCGACGAGGAGCCGGGCAACGCGGAGGCGCAGGGCGCGATCCGTCAGGTGCGTTTCCTCGCCCGGGTGCAGTCCGTCGATCCCGGTGCCGTCGCCGCGGCGGACGCCGCCCCGAACGACATCGACGCCCAGTTCCAGGCCGCGGACGTCGAGCTCTACTCCCAGGCCCCCGACGCCGCGTTCGCCCGGCTCATCGGTCTGGTGGCCCGCAGCGCCGGCGACGACAAGACGCGGGTCCGCACCCGTCTGCTCGAGCTGTTCGAGCTGTTCGATCCGGCCGAGCCCGTCGTGATGACCGCGCGCCGGAAGCTTGCCGCCGCCCTGTACTGACGAGTGAACCGGGGTGAGCGCCGACGGCACTCACCCCGGTTCCGGACCGGAACGTCAGCTCCGGACCCGCTCCACCCGTCCGACCAGGAATACGTAGGACGCGATCCCGACCGCGGTCACCACGGTCATGTAGACGAATCCCGGCGCGAAACTGTCGTCGGTGACGAGCAGCCCGATGACGATCGGCGTCGCGATCGACGACAGGTTGCCGATGAAGTTGAACATTCCCCCGGTGAGCCCGAGCAGGCGTTCCGGTGCGAGAGCCGACACGAGCGACCAGGTAATCGACGCGAGACCGTTGCCGAAGAACGCGATGGACAGGAACAGAATGACCATCGTGGTCGAATCGGTGAAGTTCGCGCCGATCATCGCGACGGTCAGCAGCAGGCCCACGATGATCGGGCCCTTCCGGGCGACCCCGAGCGACACGCCCTTCTTGAGCAGGAAGTCGGAGAACACCCCGGAGAACAGCACACCGACGAGCGCCGCGACGAACGGCAGCGACGCGAGAAAACCGGACTTGATGTAGTCCATACCCCGGTACTCGACGAGGTAGGTCGGGAACCAGGTGAGGAAGAACCACAGCGTCGACGTGAGGCAGAACTGGCCCAGATAGATCCCCCACAGCTTGCGCCGGCCGAGGACGGTCGCCACATCGGTGCGGGTCACGGCCGGACGCTCGGGTTGCTGCTCCTCGACGAGGTCGACGAGTCCGCCGCCTTCGCGGATCAGGTCGATCTCCGCCTCGTTGGCCCGTGAGTCGCGAGGCTCGCGGTAGAAGGCATACCACACGAGACCCCAGCCCGCCCCGATCACACCGGTGACGATGAAGACCCAGTGCCAGGACAGGACGGACTGCAGCCAGGACAGGAACGGCGTGAGCAGTGCCAGGCCGATGAACTGGCCGGAAGTGTAGAAGCCGATCACCGTGGCACGCTCGCGCTCGGGGTACCACGCGGTCGCGACCCGGTTGTTGATCGGATACGCCGGTGCCTCGAACACGCCGACGAGAAGTCGCAGCGCGATGAGGGCGACGAAGCCCCCGATGATCCCCATGAAGGCCGTCGCGACGGACCACAGGATGAGGCACGCCGGGTAGAGCAGTCGCGGGGGGATGCGGTCGACGAGCCAGCCGCCCGGAATCTGCAACGCCGCATACGTCCACCCGAAGGCGGACAGCAGCAGCCCTTGCTGAGCCTTGGACAGATCCATCTCGTCGGCGATCGCGGGCATCGCGATCGACAGGTTCGCGCGGTCCATGTAGTTGATGACGACGGTCACGAACAGCATCACCGCGATGAGGACGCGCGCCTTCGACGCCTGCGTGGCGACGGCCGTGGACGCGCCGATCTTCTGGGTCTGCACCATGTCTCTCACCACTCCGCGAACGAGCCGTCACTGTGCCGCCAGACGGGGTTTCGCCAGCGATGTCCTTCGGCGGCCCGTTCGACCACATACTCCTCGTTCACCTCGATGCCCAGTCCCGGACCGGTGGGGATCCGGACCTGACCGTCCGCGTAGGTGAACACGGACGGGTCGACGAGGTAGTCGAGCAGATCGTTCGACGTGTTGTAGTGGATGCCGAGGCTCTGTTCCTGGATCGTCGCGTTGTAGCAGCCCGCGTCGATCTGCAGGCACGTGGCCAGTGCGATCGGTCCGAGCGGGCAGTGCAGGGCGAGGGCCACGTCGTACGCCTCGGCCATGTGCGCGATCTTCCGGGCCTCGGTGATGCCGCCGCAGTGCGACGGATCCGGCTGGATGATGTCGACGGCTCCGGACGCGAGGACGGTCTTGGAATCCCAGCGGGAGAACAATCTCTCACCCAGTGCGATCGGGATCGGCGACTGTCGCAGCACGTCGACGAAACCGTCGACGTGTTCGGAAAGCACCGGTTCCTCCACGAACATCAACCGGAACGGCTCGAGTTCCTTCAGCAGCACCTTGGCCATCGGCTTGTGCACCCGGCCGTGGAAGTCGACGCCGATGCCGATGTCCGGGCCGACGGCATCGCGCACCGCCGCGACGTTGGCGAGACACCGGTCCACCTTGTCCCAAGTGTCCAGGTACTGCAGCTCCTCGGTGCCGTTCATCTTCACCGCGGTGAAGCCGCGGTCGACGACCTCCCGCGCCGCCTTCGCGGTGTCCGACGGGCGGTCGCCGCCGATCCAGGAGTAGACCTTGATCCGGTCCCGGACGCGGCCGCCGAGAAGTTCGTACGCCGGCACACCGAGGGCCTTGCCCTTGATGTCCCACAGGGCCTGGTCGATGCCGGCCAGTGCACTCATGTGGATGCCGCCGCCGCGGTAGAAGCCCGACCGGTACATGACCGTCCACAGGTCCTCGATCTGCGTCGGATCCTGCCCGATCAGGTAGTCGGACAGTTCCTCGACCGCCGCCGCGACCGATGCCGCGCGGCCCTCGAGGACCGGCTCGCCCCAGCCGACCACACCGTCGTCCGTTTCGATCCGCAGGAACAGCCACCGCGGTGGCACGGTGTAGGTGGTGAGTGACTTGATCTTCATGGAGTCCTCCTGTGCGGGGCGATGATGTGGGCCCCGGTGGTCGTAGGGGTCGGTTCAGGCGGCGTCGGCCGACCAGATGTCCAGCAAGGTGAGTGCGCGGTCACGCACGGCGTCGGCGCTGTCCCCGGGGCGGTACAGGCAGGTGCCGAGGCCTGCGCCGCCCGCGCCGGCGGCGGCCCACTCGGCGAGATTGGTGCGGTCGACGCCGCCGACGGGAAGCAGTTCGACGTCCGGGGGCAGCACCGCCCGCCACGCCTTCATCCCCGCCGTCCCGACGGAATCGGAGGGGAACAGCTTCACGCTGCGGGCGCCCGCGCCGACGGCGAGAAAGGCCTCGGTGGGCGTCGCCGCCCCCGGGTACGGGCGCAGGTTCCGGGCGACGGCAGCGCCGATGACGTCGACATCGGTATTGGGCGAGACGATGATCCGCGAGCCGGCGGCCTCGGCCCGGATCACGTCGTCCACACTCAGCACGGTCCCGGCGCCGACGACACAGACGTCGCCGACGGCAGCCGCCAGCCGTTCGATCGATTCGAACGGCCGAGGCGAGTTCAGCGGGACCTCGATCGCCGCGAAGCCGGCGTCGGCGAGGGCGGAACCCACCGCGACGACGTCCTCGGGGGTGATGCCGCGCAGGATGGCGATCAGTCCGGTCGCGGTTGCAGTGGCTGTGGGGCTCACAGGGTCTCCTTCGAGTGGTTCGTGGATGGTGTCGGTTCGACGAGACCCGCGGCGACCGCCACGTGCCACAGGCCCTGCGCCGCCGCTTCTTCGGCGACCGTTTCGGCGACCACGCCGTGCACACGCAACGCCGCTGCGTAACGCCTGCTCAGATCGGCGTTGCCGCACAGCAGGATTCGGTCGCCGAACGCGTAGTGGGGGAGGAGGTGCCGCACCTCGTCCGCGATGATGACGCCGGAGACGTAGTCGGGAACAGAGGACGGATCGAGCAGTCCGTCGAGGACGAGCGCTCGTGCTCCGAACAACTCGGCGGGCAACCCGCGCGATGGCGCCGACGTTCCCGTGACGAGTCCGCGCTCGAACGCGGCGTCGTCCCGCACTCCGCCGTGTGCGGTCCGGCCGAGGATGCCGTGCTGCATCACCAGGCCGTACAACTCGCCCGACATCGACGTGGCGAACGAGACGATCTTGCGGTTCTCGACGCGGGTCCACTTCGTGTGGGTTCCGGGCAGGACGATCGTGATCGGACCGTCGGTCGGGGGGAGCAGGCCCAGCGCCCCGATGATCTGCGTCTCCTCGCCCCGCATGACGTCGCCGGCGACCGCCCCGTCTGCCGTGGGCGCGACCCGCAGGCCGGGGACGAGATGCAGTACTCCGCGCGGGTGCGGGACCGTGGTGAGGTCCGTGGCGTCGATCGCGAGGTCGGTCGGGGTGGTGAGGTAGCCGGCCTCCCGCCAGCCCTGGGCGCTGCCGACCATTCCGCATGCGATGGCAGGCAGGCCGGGGCAGGCGGCGAGCCAGTCGCCGCAGGCCTCGTCGAATGCGGCTTCGTAGTTGCGGGTTCTGGATCCGGGGTCGTCGCCGGTGGCGCCGAGCAGTCCGAAGTCCGGCCGGCGGACGTCCAGAATGCGGCCTTCGTCGCCGAGGAGCCAGGCGCGCTGCGACGACGTTCCCCAGTCGAGGGCGATCAGACGCGGTGTCGATGGGTCGGGGGTGTTCTGGATCACCCGGTTACTATCGGACGCGAATCCCATAATGACGAATACGGTCCCTATATATGGGACAGTGGGGTGTGGCGACTCCGACGTACGACATTCCACCCGGTACCCAGACGCTGGCACGAGGGCTCTCCGTGATCCGTGCCGTCTCCGACGGCGCGCACGATCTGCGCGCCGTCGTCGAATGCACCGGTCTGGGGCGCAGTACCGCGCACCGACTCGTGCAGCTGCTGGTGCACGAGGGCTACCTCCGAAGCGGCAGCCGCGGCTACTCTCTCGGCCCGACGTTGATCGAACTGGGTTTCAAGGCGCTCCACGGGAACCCGCTGCCCGTCGTCGCCCGCCCGATCCTCGAGGAGTTGTCGGCGCACGTCCACGACACGGTGCACCTGGCGGTGGAGGACGGCGGTTCGGTGCTGTACCTGGACAAGTTGCCCGGATCGCGGGGCGCCGAGATGCGCTCCCGCATCGGCCACCGCATGCCGCTGACCCGGACAGGCGTCGGGAAGGCGCTGCTGCTGGACTCGTCCGAACGCTGGGATGCGCTGTACGAGAGCGACGCCGCGCAGGGGCCGAGACCGGCGGCCGGCGTATCCGGCGGCGCTGCGGAGTTCCGCGCACGCATGAACGACTACGTGCGGACGGGCGCGTCGCTGGACCTCGAGGACAACGAGCCGGGCATCCGGTGTGTGGCGGCGCCGGTCCGGGACGCGTCGTGTGCGATCGTCGGTGCGATCAGCGTGTCGGCGACCAGCCCGTACATGCCGGACGAGCGCATGCGCGGCCTGGTGCCGGTGGTGTGCCGGGCCGCCGGACGGATCTCCGCGGCACTCGGCTACCGGGAGATCTGAGAACGGTCACCGGGCGAGGGTCAGCGGTACCGGCCCTCGCAGGCCTGCTCGCCACCGAGCACCCCGGTGCGGAACGCGTCGACCCGGGAGAACCCGCTCGGCACCGTCTCCCCGTTGACGTCACTGGCGGCCAGTCCGTCGGTGAGCAGACCCGACACGGCCTCGTCGAGGTCGCCGGGGGACAGCCACACGCTGCCCGCCTCCAGGGTGGCGGGATTGTCCGGACTCAGCGCGGTGGTGATGACGCCGGACAGGCAGGCGGCGCGGAGCGCGGTCTGCGGTGAATGCAGATCGTCGCCCCGGTCCCGCTGCAACGCCAGGGTGTACCGGGAGGCGAGCAGGACGTACGCGTTGTAGTCGCCGGTGAGGTTGGTCGGGAAGAGTTCACGCCTGCCGAGGTGCCCTGGTGTGCCGCGTTCGGCGAGGGCGTCGACGCTGACACCGATCGTGTTGGTGGCCGGACAATACGACACCGGTTCGGTGACGTCGGCATCCGGGCAGCCGAGGTCGGCTCCGTCGAGTTGCAGCGCCGGGGGATCGTCGAGATCGAAGATCTGCTGGAACGACGTGAAGAACGACTGCAGCGACTCCTCGGTGACGGGCAGTTCGCCGTCGTCGGATTCGTCGGCGAACCGCTGCGGCAGATCCGCGCGCCGCGAGTCGATCTCCTTCTCGTCGATCCGCGTGCACGGCGCCGGACCGTCCGTGAACCCGATCTGTGTTGCGGTGACCCGTTCGAACGCCGAACCGTGCACGTTGTCGGGGTCGTTCGGGTCGGTGTCGCCGATGGCCACCGCGGACGCGAGCACCTTGTTCAGCCCGTCCGACGTGTTGAGCGTGAAGTGTGGTGCCTTGTCCTCCGCGATGTGCCGCATGAACGCCCCCGCGAGACAGTCGGCCTGCTGTTCCCGCACGATGCCACCGCCCTCGTCCTCGTCGGCGATGCCCGCCTTCGTCTGGACGGCGTGCCCGTATTCGTGAGCCAGGACGAACACGGCGGCGACGACGCCGAACTTCTTCACGACCTCCGGCAGCAGCAGAGCCCGGTCCCAGCCGATCGTGTGGTCGGTGGTGCAGTATCCGGCGTTGAGCAGTTCCCTGGTGCTGTCTCCGCAGAACCGCGGGCCGTCGGCGTCGCGGGGATCCCAGGAGATCAGTTCCTCCACCGGTTCGAAATTGCGCTGGAACAGCACCGGAAATTCGGTGCTCCAGTAGTTCTCGATGTCGCTGACCGCGTTGGCGACCATCGTGTCGATCTCGCCGCCGTCGGTGCCGGTGACCGGGAGGTCGGCGTCGGGCGCGCCCTTGCGGGCACCGCTCGGCCCCGACGTCGCATCCAGTCCCGCGACCTTGAAGGGGTCGTCGTAGATGGACGCCGCTTCGCCGTCGACGGAACGGGCGCATCCCGACAGGACGACCGCGGTCACGGCCAGCACGCCCATGCTCGCAGCCCACTGCCGGCGTCGGGTCAGCAAGGCCGTGCCTTCATCAACGCTCCAGACTCATCCAGATCGCCCCGTTGGCGGGCAGTGCCACCTCTGCCGAGGCGGGACGGCCGTGCCACGGCTGCGAAGTCGCCGTCACCGCACCGAGATTTCCCCAACCCGATCCCGCATAGGCCTCGGCGTCGGTGTTGAGAATTTCACGCCATTCGCCCAGTTCTGGCAAGCCCACACGATAATTCGCGTGCGGGGAACCCGAGAAATTGAACAGGCAGGCCAGGATCGACCCGTCGGTGCCGTAGCGCAGGAAGCTCAGAACGTTGTTGGCGGTGTCGTTGGCGTCGATCCAGGAGAACCCGCCCGGCGAGGTGTCGAGAGTCCACAACGACGGGTGCTCGCGGTAGGTGGCGTTGAGGTCGTGGACGAGACGGAGCAGACCGCGATGGAAGCCGCCGGTGTACCGGTCGTCGAGTTGGTACCAGTCGAGTCCCCGCTCCTCGGACCATTCCGCGGTCTGTCCGAACTCCTGGCCCATGAACAGCAGTTGCTTACCCGGGTGGGACCACATGTACGCGAGCAGGGCGCGGACCCCCGCGGCCTTCGCGTGGTCGTTTCCCGGCATCCGTGTCCACAGGGTGCCCTTGCCGTGCACCACCTCGTCGTGGCTGATGGGCAGCAGGTAGTTCTCGCTCCACGCGTACATCAGCGAGAACGTGATCTCGTGATGGTGATAGCTGCGGTGCACGGGATCGTGGGCCATGAATCCGAGGGTGTCGTGCATCCACCCCATGTTCCATTTCATGTTGAAACCGAGACCGCCGACGTTGGTCGCGCGCGTGACTCCCGGCCACGCCGTCGACTCCTCGGCGATGGTGACGACCCCGCGGTGCTGCTTGTGGACCGTGGCATTGGTCTCCTGCAGGAAGGCGACGGCCTCGAGGTTCTCCCGGCCGCCGTGGATGTTCGGCGTCCACCCGCCCTCCGGCCGCGAATAGTCGAGGTACAGCATCGAGGCGACCGCGTCGACGCGCAGGCCGTCCACATGGAACTCGTCCAGCCAGTACAGCGCGTTGGCGACCAGGAAATTGCGGACCTCCCGCCGCCCGAAATCGAACACGTACGTTCCCCAGTCGAGTTGCTCGCCGCGCTGAGGGTCGCTGTGTTCGTAGAGGGGCGTGCCGTCGAATCGTGCGAGGGCCCACTCGTCCTTGGGGAAATGGGCAGGCACCCAGTCGACGATGACCCCGATGCCGGCGGCGTGCAGGTGGTCGACGAACCACCGGAAGTCGTCGGGGGAGCCGAACCGCGCGGTGGGCGCGTAATACGACGTCACCTGGTACCCCCACGATCCGCCGAACGGGTGCTCGGCGACCGGAAGCAACTCGACGTGCGTGAAACCCGTCTCCGTGACGTGGGCGGCGAGTTGCTCGGCCAGTTCGCGGTAGGTCAACCCGGGACGCCACGAACCGAGGTGGACCTCGTACACGCTCATCGGGGATTGCGCCGGCTCGGTCGCGGCGCGCTGTTCCAGCCACTCGGCGTCGTTCCACTCGTACGTGCTGACCGACACCCGCGACGCCGTCGCGGGCGGCACCTCGGTGGCGAAGGCCATGGGATCGGCCTTGTCGCGCGCGCTGCCGTCGGGCCCGTGGACCCGGAACTTGTACAACTCGCCGACCTCGATACCGGGGATGAACAGCTCCCACACCCCGGTGGACCCGAGCACGCGCATCGGGAAGTTCCGGCCACTCCACCCGTCGAAATCGCCGATCACGCTGACACCGCGGGCGTTGGGGGCCCACACGGCGAACGACGTGCCGGTGACGGTGCCGTCGGGGGTGTCGTAACGACGGCGGTGTGCGCCGAGGATCTCCCACAACCGTTCGTGCCTGCCCTCCCCGAACAGGTGCAGATCGAGTTCGCCGAGGGTGGGCAGGAACCGGTACCCGTCGGCGGAGACGTCGTTGTGACCGCCCGGCCACGTCGTGGACAGGCGGTAGTCCATCAGGTCCCGGTACGGGACGAGCGTTCCCCACACCCCGTGTGCAAGATGGTCCAGCGAGAAACTCGTTCCCCCGATGACAGCGTCGACCGCCTCGGCATACGGCCGCAGTGCGCGGATCACCGTGCCCTCGGGGTGCGGGTGCGCACCGAGGATCGAGTGGGGGTCGTGATGCTCTCCCCGCGCCAGCAGGTCGAGGTCGGCGGCGTCGGGTGCGATGGCGGCAGGCGGTTCGACGGTCACTCTGTACCTCCGCGGTGGGCCAGCTTCGTTCTGGCCGGATAGGGGATCGACGGTAGTGCCAGGATATGGGCCACGGAGCGCCACGGTTCGAGGCGCACGAAGTTGGCCTGGCCCCAGTGGTACTGCTCGCCGGTGACCTCGTCGAGCACGGTCAGGTGGTCGTGCCAGTCGCGTCCGAGCGCGGGCATGTCGAGCCACACGTTGCCCTGTTCGGCGCCATACGGGTTGAGGTTGATCACCGTCAGCACCGCATCGCCGGTGGTGGCGTCGAATTTGGAGTAGGCGATCAGGGCGTCGTTGTCGACGTGATGGAAATGGATGTTGCGCAACTGCTGCAACGCCGGATGCTGCCTGCGGATCCGGTTGAGCGCGGTGATCCACGGCTCGAGGGACTCACCGCGTGCGGCCGCACCCTCGAAATCGCGGGGACGCAACTCGTACTTCTCCGAATCCAGGTATTCCTCGCTGCCCGCCCGCACCGGAACGTGTTCGTACAGTTCGTATCCCGAATACACGCCCCACGTCGGAGACAGCGTCGCCGCCAGCGCGGCGCGCAGCGCGAACATGCCCGGGCCGCCGTGCTGCAGGCTCTCGTGCAGGATGTCCGGGGTGTTGACGAAGAGGTTCGGGCGCGCCTCGTCGGCCTTCGCGGCGATCTCCTTGCCGAACTCCGTCAGCTCCCACTTGGCCGTGCGCCACGTGAAATACGTGTACGACTGTGTGAACCCGCGGCGGGCGAGGCCGTACAACCGGGCCGGACGGGTGAACGCCTCGGACAGGAACAGGACGTCCGGATCCGACTTCTTCACCTCGGCGATCAGCCACTCCCAGAAGTCGGCCGGTTTGGTGTGCGGGTTGTCGACCCGGAAGATCTTGACACCCGCCGCCACCCAGTGCCGCACCACCCGCAGGACCTCCGCGTAGATGCCGTCCCGGTCGTCGTCGAAGTTGACCGGATAGATGTCCTGGTACTTCTTCGGCGGATTCTCCGCGTAGGCGATGGTGCCGTCGGGAAGCACGGTGAACCATTCGGGGTGCTTCTTCGCCCACGGGTGGTCCGGCGCGGCCTGAAGGGCCAGGTCGATGGCCACCTCCATGTTCAACTTCCGGGCGGCCGCGATGAAGGCCTTGAAGTCGCGCATCGTCCCGAGCTGGGGGTGGATCGCGTCGTGGCCGCCCTCGTCCGAGCCGATGGCCCACGGTGAACCGACGTCCTCGGGCCCCGGGGTGAGGGTGTTGTTGGGGCCCTTCCGGTTGATCTTGCCGACCGGGTGGATGGGCGGGAGGTAGACGACGTCGAATCCCATCGACGCGATCCGGGGGAGCGCGGCCGCGGCGGTGGCGAACGTGCCGTGCCGGGGTCGCCCGTTCTCGTCCCAGCCGCCGGTCGAGCGCGGGAAGAACTCGTACCACGAGCCGAACAGGGCGCGGGTGCGGTCGACGAGCACCGTGTGCGGTTCGCTCTTGGTGACGAGGTCGCGCAGCGGATGCGCCCGCAGCAGTTCGGTGAGGTCCGACCCGAATGCCGGCGCCACCCGTTCGGACAGGTGACGGTCGGAACGCAGCGACGCCGCAACCCCGGTCAGCCGGGAGCGGTCGGCGCGGGGCACACCCTTCGCGGCACGCTCGAAGAGCCGTGCACCGATCTCGAGGTCGTTGGCCAGTTCGGCGGCGCCCTGACCCACCGACAGTTTCGCCTCGACCGCGTGCTTCCACGTGGTCACAGGATCGCTCCACGCCTCGATGCGGTACGTCCAGAGGCCCTCGCCGGTCGGAGTGAACGAGCCGTCGACGGTATCGGGCACCGGGCCGCTGGTCATGGGGATACGGAACGTCGCGGAGCCGCCCGACGCGGCGCCACGGGGCCCCCGCACCGCGAGCGTGGCGGCCACGGCGTCGTGGCCTTCGCGCCACACTGTTGCCCGGACGGGAAACACCTCACCCACAACGGCCTTGGCTGGATACCGACCACATCCGATGTTCGGTTCCACGTCGTCGATACCGAGTCGACCTGTCACGCTGGGCTCCGTTCCATAGCCGGAAGTTGCCGGCGGCTCGTGGGCTGGGCCGCCGGTTCAACCGTAATGGAGTCGACCGGTTCCTGTCGGTATTGGAGTTCTGGCGCCGACCCACCCCGACACGCACGCAGTGGTCCTCGTAGTGCGTTATCGTTCGCGAGGTGAAAGCCTTGCGTCGGTTCACTGTCCGCGCCCACCTTCCGGAGCGGCTCGCTGCCCTCGGACCGTTGTCCACCAATCTCCGCTGGTCGTGGCACCCGGCCACGCAGGAGTTGTTCGGACTGCTGGACGAGGACCTGTGGCGGCAGGTGCAGTTCGACCCGGTCCGGATGCTCGGCGAGGTCGATCCCGCGCGCCTCGACGAACTGGCCGAGGACGTCTCGTTCCTCGCGCGCCTCGACGCCGCGGCCGCCGATCTCGACGACTACCTGTCGAGGCCCCGCTGGTATCAGAACCAGCAGGCCAAGGGAGTCTCGCTGGACGGCGGGATCGCCTATTTCTCAATGGAGTTCGGTGTCAGCGAAGTGCTGCCCAACTACTCCGGCGGTCTCGGGATCCTCGCGGGCGACCATCTGAAGGCGGCGTCCGATCTGGGGCTGCCGCTGATCGGAGTCGGGCTGCTGTACCGCTCGGGATACTTTCGTCAGTCGCTGACCGCCGACGGCTGGCAGGCCGAGCACTACCCGCCCCACGACCCGCAGGGTCTGCCGCTGCGGCTGCTCACCGAGTCCGGGCCGTCCTCGTCCGACGGTGCCCCCGTCCTCGTCCACGTCGCGGTCCCCGGCGGCCGGGTTCTGCGCGCCCGGGTCTGGATCGCCCAGGTGGGGCGCGTCCCGTTGCTGCTGCTCGACTCCGACATCGCGGAGAACGACGCCGAGATGCGGGGCGTCACCGACCGACTGTACGGCGGCGACCAGGACCATCGGATCAAGCAGGAGATCCTCGCCGGCATCGGCGGGGTGCGGGCCGTGCGCGCCTACACCCACGCCTACGGTCTGCCCGATCCCGTCGTCTTCCACATGAACGAGGGACATGCCGGGTTCCTCGGCATCGAGCGGATCCGGGAACTGGTCACCGCGGGCGGCCTCGACTTCGACGAGGCCCTGGCCACGGTCCGCGCCGGCACCGTGTTCACGACCCACACCCCGGTGCCCGCCGGAATCGACAGATTCCCGGCCGACCTCGTCCGGCACTACTTCGGTGGCGACAACGGCGCGAACGAATCCTCGCTGCTGCCGGGACTGACGGTCGACCGGATCCTCGGACTCGGGCGCGAGCCGGATCCGTCGGTGTTCAACATGGCCCACATGGGCCTGCGACTCGGGCAGCGCGCCAACGGTGTGTCCAAATTGCACGGCATCGTCAGCCGTGAGATGTTCCGGCCGCTGTGGCCGGGGTTCGACGCCGGCGAGGTGCCGATCGGTTCGGTGACCAACGGCGTCCACGCGCCCACCTGGGCCGCACCGGAGTGGATCGACCTGGCGACCCGGATTCTGGGCCCCGAGCTGGTGGAGGAGGCCCGCGGCTGGGAGCGGCTGCAGGATCTATCCGCCGAGGAGCTGTGGGCGACCCGGAACGCGCTGCGCGGGAAGCTGGTGGAGGAGGTGCGCCGGCGGGTGCGCGCGTCCTGGATCGAACGCGGAGCGACGTCGGCCGAGCTCGGCTGGACGAACGAAGTGTTCGATCCGAACGTGCTCACGGTCGGGTTCGCCCGCCGGGTGCCCACCTACAAGAGACTGACGCTGATGCTGCGCGATCCCGCTCGGCTGAAGGCCCTCCTCCTCGACGAGGAGCGGCCCGTGCAGCTGGTGGTCGCGGGGAAGAGTCACCCCGCGGACGACGGTGGGAAGGCCCTCATCCAGCAGGTCGTGCGTTTCGCCGACGCCGCCGACGTCCGGCACCGGATCACCTTCCTCCCCGACTACGACATGTCGATGGCGCGGTACCTGTACTGGGGCTGCGACGTGTGGCTCAACAACCCGCTGCGACCACTCGAGGCCTGCGGCACGTCGGGCATGAAATCGGCGCTCAACGGCGGACTGAACCTGTCGATTCGCGACGGGTGGTGGGACGAGATGTTCGACGGTGAGAACGGCTGGGCCATCCCCACCGCCGACGGCGTCGTCGACGAGACCCGGCGGGACGACCTCGAGGCCAGCGCGCTGTACGAGCTGCTCGAGCGCGCCGTGCTGCCCCGGTTCTACGACCGCGCCGACGGCCTGCCGGTGCGCTGGGTGGAGATGGTCCGTCACACGCTGCAGAATCTCGGGCCCAAGGTGCTCGCGTCGCGGATGGTGCGCGACTATGCCGTCCAGTACTACGCGCCGGCGGCCGAATCGGCCCGGACGGTGGCGGCCGACGACTTCGCCGGCGCCCGCGAGCTGGCCCGGTTCCGTCGCCGGGTCGAGGCGGCCTGGCCGGCGGTCGCGGTCCTGCAGGTCGACGGCGCGGGATTGCCCGACACCCCCGAGATCGGAGCGAATCTGGCACTCCGCGCCCGCGTCCGCCTCGGTGCACTGTCCGTCGAGGACGTCACCGTGCAGGCCGTCATCGGAAAGGCCGGTCCGGACGAGGAACTCACCGACATCGTCACCGTCCCGATGACCCACCTGTCGTCGGACGAGTCGGGGGAGTTGTTCGCCGCGGACCTGGCGCTGCCGCTGTCCGGGTCGGTCGGATACACGGTGCGGGTCCTCCCGCACCACCGGTTGCTCGTCGATCCGTCGGAGCTGGGTCTGGTGGCGGTGCCGCACCCCTGACCGCCGAGTCGGCCGACGGGGACCCCGGCGGCCGACACCTCAGCGGCCCACGTCCCGTCGCCGGAAGCCCGTGATTCCGGCGAGAAACAGGATCGCCGCGACACCGAGCAGAACGACGAGGGGAGGGGCCGCGAAACTCTCGGCCGGCAGGGCGGGCGTGTAGTGGAAGGGGGACAGCACCCCGAACCAGCCCGGGAGCACTTCCCCGAACATGCCGGCGACGAGCACGTAGCCCAGGTAGGCCCACAACACCGGCAGCATGCGCGGGACGATGCCGTACACCGCCGCGCACAGCCCGACGATCAGGAGCAGCGCGGGCACGGTATTCAGTGCCGCCCCGAGCAACCGGCCGACAGCGCCCGCGTCGGACAGGGTGAATGCGGCGGTGATCCCCATGCCGATCCCTGCCGCCGCCGCGATCGCGACGGCCGCGGTGGCGGTTATCGCCAGCTGCCCGCCCAGCCATCGCGCCCGCGACACCGGAGTCGCCAACGCCTCCTCGGCGCGACCCGAGGACTCCTCAGAGCGGATGGACCCGACCGCCCCGACGGCGTACATCGCGGCCATCACCACCAGGAACACCAGGTAGAGGGCGAACGCCCCGTCGGCCGCCGCGGCGGCGCCACCCGGCAGCAGCTGGGCGAGATCGGGATCCTGGTCGATGAAATCGCTGATCTGCCTGCCCAGGGACCCGATGGGCAGCGACAGGGCGAACACGCCGACACCCCAGGCCAGGATCTGGCCGCGTTGCTGACGCGTCGCCAGTGCCGCGACACCGTTCAGGCGGGCGGTCGCCTCGGCGCGCCCACGCCGTGGCGGGAGAAGCCCCGCCCCGACGTCCCGGCGACCGATGGCGGCATACGCACCCGCCACGGTCAGCGCCGCAGCGACGAGGCCGATCAGCAACGGCCACCAGCGTTCGTCGACATAGGCGCGGGTGGCCTGCGACCAGCCGATCGGCGACACCCACGTCAGCAGGCTCCCGCTTCGCCCCTCCTGGACGTCGCCGACGGCACGCAGCAGATACGCGACGACGACCGCGCAGATTCCGGCCCCGCTCGCGGCGCGGGCGTGTTCGGTGAGCTGAGACGCCAGTGCCGACAGCGCGGTGAACACCAGACCCACCACCAGCACACCGGCGGACATGTTCAGCGACCCCGCCGGCGGCAGACCCACGGCCAGCAACCCGATGACGAGCAGAAGGGCGACGAACACGTTGGCGAGTGCCGCGGAGATCAGTCCCGCCGTGATGCCCGCGTACCGACCGACGACGCCGGCGCGCACCAATTCCGTGCGCCCGGTCTCCTCCTCGGTCCGCAGGTGCCGGGTCACCAGCAGTACCGACATGATCGCCACCGCCACCATCGTCATACCGGCGATCTCGTTGGCCACCATCGCGCCCAGCGTGTAGTCGTCGAGGCCGTACCCCGGACCGGCGAGCGCGGTCGCGGCCGGGGACGAGATGAGTTCGGCACGGGCCTGACGGGACTGTGCGGTCGGGTAGATGGTGGAGTAACTCGAGGCGAGCAGCACGGTCAGTCCCGCGACCGCGACCGTCCACACCGGGATCCGCACTCGGTCGGTGCGCACCGCCAGTTCGGCCAGCACAGCCGCTCCGCTCAGCCGGCTCACTGCGACCGTCCGATCCCGAGGGCCTCGACCTCGTCGCGGTACTCGCGGAGGAACAGGTCTTCGAGCGTCGGCGGGTTGGCGGTGATGGAGACGATGCCCAGCCCGGTCAGCGTGGTCATGACCGGATCGATCTGATCGGCGTCGACGTCGAACGTCACGGTGTTCGCGTCGTCACCCTTCCGCAGGTTGTGCACACCGGGGACGTTCGCGATGGGGTTGGGTTTGATCCGGGTGGTGGCCGTCACCGTCGTGCGGGTGAAATGCCGCAGTTCGGTCAGCGTTCCCGCCTGCACGGTCTTGCCCGCGCGAATGATCGTGACGGCGTGGCACAGCGCGTCGACCTCGGCGAGGATGTGGCTGGACAACAGGACGGTGCGCCCGCCGCGCGCGAATTCGGTGATGCACTCCTGAAACACGGCCTCCATCAACGGGTCCAGGCCCGATGTCGGCTCGTCGAGAATGAGGAGTTCGGTGTCCGCGGCCAGCGCCGCCACCAGGGCGACCTTCTGCCGGTTGCCCTTCGAATACGTGCGGCCCTTGCGGGTGGGATCGAGTTCGAACCGTTCGATCAGCGCGGCGCGACGCGCCGGATCGAGTCCGCCGCGCAGGCGCCCGAGAAGGTCGATCGCCTCCCCGCCGGACAGCGTGGGCCACAGGTTCACGTCACCCGGAACGTAGGCGAGTCGTCGGTGCAGGGGAACGGAATTCCGCCACGGATCGGAACCGAGAACGGACGCGGAACCGCCGTCGGCGCGGAGGAGACCGAGAAGAACCCGGATGGTCGTGGACTTGCCCGAGCCGTTGGGGCCGAGGAATCCGTGCACCTCACCCGGTTTCACCTCCAGGTCGAGGCCGTCGAGGGCGAGGACGTCGCCGAACTTCTTGGTGAGTCCGCGGACTGAGATCGCAAGGTCCATCGGTCGAGCATAGGTGCGCACCGATCCGGTGTCCGAGTCAGTGCGCGACAGTGGTTCAGGCCGGCGCGACCGCGGTTCAGGGGCGCGAGTCGCGGATCCGGCCGAGTGCCTTACGCACGACTTCCGGATCGGACGTCTCCCAGAACGGCGGCAGCGACGCGCGGAGGTATCCGGCGTAGCGGGCGGTGGCGAGCCGCGGGTCGAGGACGGCCACCACCCCCTTGTCGTCGACACTGCGGAGCAGTCGCCCCACGCCCTGCGCCAGCAGCAGGGCCGCGTGATTGGCTGCGACGGAAAGGAACCCGTTGCCACCGCGGGACTCGACGGCCTTCTGCCGGGCGACCAGCAGGGGGTCGTCGGGGCGGGGGAACGGGATGCGGTCGAGGATCACGAGGCTCAGCGACGGGCCCGGCACGTCGACCCCCTGCCACAGCGACAGGGTGCCGAAGAGCGACGTCGGCTCGTCGCCGGCGAACGCCCGGACGAGGGCCCCCGTCGAGTCGTCGCCCTGGCACAGGATCGGGCTGTCGAGTCGGTCGCGCATCGCCTCGGACGCGGCCTTGGCGGCCCGCATCGACGAGAACAATCCCAGGGTGCGGCCGCCCGCCGCCTCCACGAGTTCGGCGATCTCGTCGAGATACGTGGGGGAGAGGCCGTCCCGTCCCGGCGGCGGAAGATGTTTCGCGATGTAGATGATGCCGGCGCGGCCGTGGTCGAACGGCGATCCCACGTCGAGGGCGTTCCATTTGATCGTGCCTGCGTCGGACGGCGCCTCGGATCCGGTGGCCAGCGCCGGATCGATGACGACCGATGATTCGGCGGGAAGCCCCCAGTTGACCGCCAGCCCGTCGAAGGAGCCGCCGACGGTCAGCGTCGCGGACGTCAGGACCACCGTCGATTCGGCGAACAGCCGGGACCGCAGCAGCCCGCCCACCGACAGCGGCGCCATCCGCACCACCCGGCGGACCGAACCGCGGTTGTCATCCGCGGCCAGCCACACCACGTCGTGGCGCTTCGCCGGGTCCGGTTCGTCGAAGGCGCTGAGCACGCGGACGGCGCTGTCGTGCACCTCCTCGACCGACGCGAGCGCGGTGTTGCGTGCCGCGGCCGCCTCCGGATCGCTCAACGCCATGCCGGGACGGGACGGGCCGATGGCCGTGCGCAGCGACCAGGCGGCGTCGCGGACGGCGGCGAGCGCGGGCGCGGCGCCGGGCGGCAACGCCTCCCACCGCTCCGGCCGCAACTCCTCGAGCAGCGCCGCCCAGCCCTCGCCCGCTGCCTCGAGACGATCGGCGTCCTCCTCGTCGACGAGCTTCGCGCAGCGCCGCGCCGCGGCGCTGATCGTCGACGCCGCCAACTCGGCGGTGGCGACGTTGGTGACACGGTCGACCAGTTCGTGCGCCTCGTCGATGACCACGACGTCGTGTTCGGGGAGGATCGCGATTCCGGTGATGGCGTCGATGGCGAGCAGCGCGTGGTTGGTGACGACGACGTCGACCTGCGACGCCTCCGCGCGGGCCCGCTCGGCGAAGCAGTCCTCGCCGACCGGGCAGCGGGACTTGCCGAGGCACTCCCGCGCCGTCACGCTGACCTGCCGCCACGCCTTGTCGCTGACTCCGGGGGCCAGGTCGTCGCGGTCACCGGTCTCGGTGTCCGAGGACCACTCGGTGAGACGCTGGACCTCACGCCCGAGCCGGGACACCGCGAACGGATCGAACAGCTCGTCGGCCGGCGGCTCCTCCGCAGTCCCGGTGTGGATCTTGTTCATGCAGAGATAGTTGTTGCGGCCCTTGAGGATCGCGAAGTGCGGTCTGCGGCCGAGGGAACCCTCGAGCGCGTCCGCGAGCCGCGGCATGTCGCGGTCGATCAGCTGACGCTGCAGCGCGATGGTGGCCGTCGAGACGATGACCGTCTTGCCGCTCTGCACCGCGTGCCGGACGCTCGGCACCAGGTAGGCGAGTGACTTGCCGGTACCCGTTCCGGCCTGGACGGCCAGATGCTCCCCGGTGTCGATCGAGTGGGCGACGGCGGAGGCCATGGTGAGCTGGTTCGACCGTTCGGCGCCGCCCAGCGACCGCACCGCCGTGCGCAACAGCTCGGGGACGTTGGGGAGGTTTTCAGGCACCCGAGCAGGTTACTCGGGACCTACGTCAGAAATCGCCACGCGGTCCGAGGGAGCGTCCGGGTCGCGGCCCACGAGGCGCACCCCGGCGGCCCGCATCCGCTCGAGAGCGGCCTCGACGGTCGCGGGGGACACGCCCGCGGTGAGGGGCAGCAGTACCCGGGTCGGGAACCCCGCCGCCACGGCATCGAGGGCTGTCGCCACCACGCAGTGATCGGTGGCGATCCCGACGATGTCGACGTCGGTGACCCCGCCCGCACGCAGCCATTTCTCCAGGCTCCGGCCGTCGGGGTCCGTGCCCTCGAAGCCCGAGTAGGCCGCCGAGTACTCGCCCTTGGAGAAGACCGATTCGATGCCGCTCAGGTCGAGGTCCGGGTGGAAGTCGGCACCTCGTGTTCCCGATTTGCAGTGCACCGGCCACGTGTCCACGTAGTCCGGCTCCGCCGAGAAGTGCCTGCCCGGATCGATGTGGTGGTCGATGGTCGCGGCGACGGCGTCGTACGGAGTGGAGGCCAGGAAGCGGCTGATCGCGGCCGCGACCGCGGAACCGCCGTCCACGGCGAGCGAGCCGCCCTCGCAGAAATCGTTCTGGACGTCGACGACGAGCAGTGCCCGCCGGATATGGGTGGCGGTCATCACGCCCTCCTGGACTCGGGTTCGGCGAACCGCACCGGGACCGCCGGTTCGCCGCGGGAGAGCTTCAGCCCCTCCCACGGCAGGCTGACCAGACCCGCGGCGAGGAGGGACCTGCTGTCCTCCAGGGTAGTCGCGTCGCACGCCGTCTCACCGGATCGCACCAACGGGACCAGCAGTTCCCGCGCCTCCAGCCCGGGGGCGCCGGGGGCATCCGCGTGCGCCGAGTACACGACCTCTTCCACCAGCGTGCCCGTGTCCCGGGCGAACCGCACCGCACGCTTCGTGCCGCCCCGCGACGCCTTGTTGCTGCTGCGCTTCTCGACCGGGATGCCGTCGACCTCGACGAGTTTGTAGACCATGCCGGCGGTGGGCGCACCGGACCCGACGACGACGGATGTTCCGACGCCGTACACGTCGACCGGCTCGGCGCGCAGTGCGGCGACGGCATATTCGTCGAGGTCCCCCGAGACGACGATCTTCGTCCCGGTCGCACCGAGGTCGTCGAGTTGCCTGCGGACCTGCCGGGCCAGGACACCCAGATCGCCGGAGTCGATCCGCACCCCGCCGAGTCCGGTGCCCGCGACCTCCACGGCGGTCCTGACGCCCTCGGTGATGTCGTAGGTGTCGACGAGCAGAGTGGTGCCCACCCCCAGCGCCTCGACCTGCGCGCGGAACGCCGCGGCCTCGTCCGGCCCGTCCGGGGTGGAGTGCAGCAACGTGAACGCGTGTGCGCTGGTGCCGGCGCCGGGGACCCCGTGCCTGCGGACCGCCTCCAGATTCGATGTCGCCGTGAAACCCGCCAGGTAGGCGGCGCGGGACGACGCCACCGCGGATTCCTCGTGGGTGCGCCGCGAGCCCATCTCGATCATGGGCCGACCGTCGGCGGCGCTGACCATGCGCGCGGCGGCGGACGCGATCGCGCTGTCGTGGTTGAGGATCGACAGACTCAGCGTCTCCAGCAGGACGCATTCGGCGAACGTGCCGCGGACCGACAGGATCGGGGAACCGGGGAAATAGAAGTCGCCCTCGCGGTATCCGTCGATGTCACCGCCGAAGCGGTAGTCGCGCAGCCACTCGACGGTCCGGTCGTCGAGGAAGCGGGAGACGATCTCGAGCTCCGGCTCGCCGAAACGGAATTCCGCCAGCGCGGACACCAGACGGGCGGTGCCGGCGACCACGCCGTACCGGCGGCCGTCCGGGAGGCGCCGGGCGAACACCTCGAAACTGCAGCGCCGGTGCGCGGAACCGTCGGCGAGGGCCGCCGACAGCATCGTCAGCTCGTACTGGTCGGTGAACAAGGCGGTGCTGTCTCTGGACACCCGGCCACTGTAAGCCGCGGTGTCGTCCGATGGAGGAGCGTCGTACCCTGGTGGCATGGCTCATCGCTCGACGACAGCTCCACTCGTGGATGCCGTGCCGGCATCGCCGCAGGTCACCCCTGCGGAGGCGGAGGTCGTCGAGGTCGATGAAGCCAATGATCGACCCTGGGTCACCGTCGTGTGGGACGATCCGGTGAATTTGATGCACTACGTCACGTACATATTCCAGAAGCTCTTCGGCTACAGCAAAGCCAAGGCCACGGAACTGATGATGCAGGTGCATTCCGAAGGGAAGGCCGTCGTGTCGAGCGGCTCCCGGGACAAGGTCGAAAACGATGTACGCAAGCTGCACGCGGCGGGTCTGTGGGCCACGATGCAGCGCGACGGCAGCTAACTTTCCGTTCGGACAGTAAGGAATTCGGTACACGACGTGCGGATGTGGAGCAGGAAGAACTCGCTCGGCGGCGTGAAGCTGCGGTCGGAGATGGACGCGCACGAGGCCACGGTCCTGCGATCACTGGTCGCCTCCGTCCTCGGACTCCTCGAGGAGCGGGCCGCGTCCGCGCCGGAGGACGAACTCGCCGCACTCACCGGGATGCGCACCGGCAACACGACCGCGCCCGACGAGGAAGTCCTGGCCCGGTTGCTGCCCGACTTCCACCGGCCCGACCTGGACGCACCCGACGACGAGGAGATCCGGGCCGAATCGAAGGCCGACATCAACGGCGCGCTCCGCGGACTCCACGAACCGGAGATCATCGACGCCAAACTGGCGGCCGGCTCCGTCATCCTCCACACCGTGCCCGAGAACGGCGGCAAGGTGCTGCTCACCCCGGAGCAGGCCGACGCCTGGCTCAGCGGACTCAACGATATCCGGCTGGCACTCGGGACCAATCTCGGCATCGACGCCGACACCCCCGACGAACTCGACCCCGCCGATCCCCGCGCACCGCACCTCGACATCTACCACTGGCTGACCTGGATGCAGGACTCTCTGGTTCAGGCGCTCGCACCGTGACCGCCACGACGCCGGGCCGCACCGATTCACTTGTCGACGTGGTGGGACTGAGCGTCGGGCACCACCACGAACTCGACGCCGGCGCGACCCTCGGCAGTGGCGCCGCCACCGGATGCACGGTCGTCCTCGCTCCGCACGGCGCGACCGCTGCCGTCGACGTCCGCGGCGGCGGGCCGGGCACCCGGGAAACCGACCTCCTCGACCCCAGCCACAGCGTCCAGAAAGTGCATGCGATTGTCCTGACCGGCGGCAGCGCGTACGGCCTCGCCGCGGCCGACGGCGTCATGCGCTGGCTCGAGGAACACGGTCACGGAATCGCGTTGGGGGAGCCCGGGCAGGTGGTTCCCATCGTCCCCGGCGCTGTGATCTTCGATCTCCCGGTTGGTGACTGGCGCATCCGGCCCACTGCCGAATTCGGTTATCGGGCAGCGGATTCTGCGTCGCACACCGTCACGTCCGGGTCGGTGGGCGCCGGGGTGGGAGCCCGCGCCGGGGCGCTCAAAGGGGGAGTCGGGACGGCGAGCGTCGTCGTCACGGACGGACCGGCGAAGGGCATCACGGTGTCCGCGCTGATGGTGGCCAATCCCGTCGGCACCGTGTTCGACCCCGCGACGGGGTTGCCGTGGGGCGTCGCCACCGTGGGCCCAGCCGCCTTCGGGCTCCGGCCCCCGCGCGCCGCCGAGTTGTCGGCGGCGCGCGCACTTGTCGACAAGAGCACCGTCCTCAACACCACGATCGGCGTCGTCGCGACCGACGCCGCACTCGGCAAGGCCGCGATGCGCCGCGTCGCCGTCGCGGGACACGACGGGCTCGCCCGCGCGGTCCGGCCTGCGCATTCGCCGCTCGACGGTGACACAATCTTCGCGCTCTCCACCGGCATCCACCCGGTTCACCACCCGGCCGGAGTGCCCGACAGTTTCCCGCCCGATCTGCCCGTCGTCGACGCCGTCTGCACGGCGGCCGCCGAAGTGGTGGAGAAGGCCGTCGTCGACGCCGTCCTCAGCGCCACCCCCGTCGCGGGAATTCCCACCTACTGTGAACTGTTCCCCTCTGCACTGCGTTCCTGACAAGCGGCCCGCCGTGACATGCGGCCCGCCGGCCTGGTGGCCGACTCGACGGTCCGCACCTAGGATGACGCTCACGGAGGTGGATGACGTGCTGGTGATTCGATCGGACTTCGTCGAAGCGATGGTTGCGCATGCGCGCGCCGACCATCCGGACGAGGCGTGCGGGGTCATCGCCGGTCCCGAGGGCTCCGACCGTCCCGAACGGCACATCCCGATGATCAACGCCGAGCGCTCGCCGACGTTCTACCGATTCGACTCGGGCGAGCAACTGAAGGTGTGGCGGGCGATGGACGACGCGGACGAGGTGCCCGTCGTGATCTACCACTCGCACACCGCCACCGAGGCATACCCCAGCCGGACCGACGTCTCCTTCGCGTCCGAACCGGACGCCCACTACGTGCTGATCTCCACCCGCGACCCCGACACTCACGAACTGCGCAGCTACCGCATCGTCGACGGTGTCGTCACCGAGGAACCCGTCGACGTGGTCCAGAGCTACAAATTCGCCCACACCTCCGTGGCCGACGTTCCCGACAAGTAACGGTGCCGTCCGACGCGACGGGCCTGCGGCAGGAAGACATCCCACACACCGAGGAGCCGATCATGGCTGTCACAGTTTCGATCCCCACCATCCTCCGTACCCACACCGGCGGTGAAAAGCGAGTGGAGGCAACAGGTCCCACACTCTCCGCCGTCATCGACGACCTCGACGGTCACTACGGCGGGATCAAGGACCGCCTGATCAACGACGGTCGCCTGCACCGCTTCGTCAACGTCTACGTCAACGACGAGGACGTCCGGTTCTCGGGTGGACTCGACACCGAGGTGGCCGACGGAGATTCGGTGACGATCCTGCCCGCCGTCGCGGGAGGCTGATCGCGGCGTGGCGCGGTTCGATTCGCTGATCGACACCCTCGGCGACACCCCCCTCGTCGGGCTGCCCCGATTGTCGCCGGACTGGAACGGCCCGTCACCGGTCCGGTTGTGGGCGAAGCTCGAGGACCGCAACCCCACCGGTTCGGTGAAGGACCGGCCCGCGCTCCGCATGATCGAACAGGCCGAGAACGACGGCACCCTGACCCCGGGTGCGACAATCCTGGAACCGACCAGCGGGAACACCGGGATCTCGCTGGCGATGGCCGCGAAACTCAAGGGTTACCGCCTGATCTGCGTCATGCCCGAGAACACGTCTGTGGAACGCCGGCAACTGCTGACGATGTTCGGGGCGGAGATCATCGACTCACCCGCCCGCGGCGGCTCGAATCAGGCTGTCGCGGTGGCCAAGGGATTGTCCGCAGAGCATCCCGACTGGGTGATGCTCTACCAGTACGGCAATCCCGCGAACGCGCTGGCGCACTACGAGACCACGGGCCCCGAGATCCTGCGCGATCTCCCCGAGATCACCCACTTCGTGGCCGGTCTCGGCACCACCGGAACCCTGATGGGCGTCGGCCGGTATCTGCGCGAACGCGTCGACGGGATCGAGATAGTGGCCGCCGAACCGCGGTACGGGGAACTCGTCTACGGCCTCCGCAACATCGACGACGGCTTCGTTCCCGAGTTGTACGACGAGTCCGTCCTCACCTCGCGGTTCTCGGTGGGCCCCGCCGACGCGGTCCGTCGCACCCGGCAGCTGATCGACAACGAAGGCATCTTCGCCGGCATCTCGACCGGCGCGATCCTCCACGCCGCCCTGGGAGTGGCGCGCAAAGCGGTCAACGCCGAACGCACGGCGAACATCGCGTTCATCGTCGCGGACGGCGGGTGGAAGTATCTGTCGACCGGCGCGTACGGCGGTACGGTCGAGGAAGCGGAAGAAGCATTGGAAGGACAGTTGTGGGCATGACGACGGCGGTGCGCAGATCATGACTTCTTCGTTCGACTCCTCACGTTTCGGGTCGCCGGTACCGCGGGGCGGCACGACGCCGTCGCCGAAGTCGAGGCCGCTGTGGCTGCAGTCGGCGATCCTCGTCGGCGGCTTCACCATGCTGCTGTACGTCATCGAGATCGTCGACGTCCTGTCCGGCGAGCGGCTCGAGCGAAACGGTGTGGAACCGCGGTCGATCGACGGCCTGTGGGGAATCCTGTTCGCCCCGGTACTGCACGACGACTGGGCGCACCTGTTCGCGAACACCGTCCCGCTGCTCGTCCTCGGGTTCCTCGTGCTGCTGTCGGGCATCGCCCGCGGTCTCGCGGCCACCGGGATCGTCTGGGTCGTCGGAGGTCTCGGGACGTGGCTGACCGGCGGAACCTACTCCAACCACATCGGCGCCTCGGTCCTGATCTTCGGCTGGCTCGCGTACCTGCTGGTCCGGGGAATATTCGCCCGCAGCATCGGCCAGATCCTCGTCGGTGTGGTCGTGTTCGTCGTCTACGGCGGACTGCTGTGGGGCGTGCTGCCGAGCGCGCCGGGCGTGTCCTGGCAAGGACATCTGTTCGGAGCCGTGGGCGGAGTCGTCGCAGCGTGGCTGCTCTCCTCGGACGCCAGAAAGCAGCGCAACCAGAAAGCGGTGGGGCCGCAGTCGTTCGGCTGATCGCTCCCGAGAACCGAATATGCGGTCTACCAGCGTGTACTCCGCATCGGACGCCTGGTCGAACGGCCTGCTGGTAGGCTCCTCGCGAGATCCGGGCACCGTAGGAACCGCGTAGTTCAGAGCTGCCCACGGTGTCATCGCGGGTGGCCGGTTGATGGGGTTCGAACTCGCGGGTTCGCACACGCTGAGTCGCCGACTGCGTTCCCAGCGTCGGATCTCCCTCGCCGCACCCATCCGCACGCTCAGGAGCAGATTATGGCTGTCACCATTCCGAACCTCGACGTCGACGGCGAGTGTCCGTCCGTTCGCTGCGTAGTCGCGGAAGGCTGATCGCTGCCGTGGCACGGTTCGATTCGTACATCGACACACTCGGAAACACCCCTCTCGTGGGCCTGCCCCGGCTGTCGCCCTCGTGGAACGGCAGCCGCCCGGTGCGTTTGTGGGCCAAGCTCGAGGACCACAATCCCACCGGTTCGATCAAGGACCGCCCGGCGCTGCGCATGATCGAGCAGGCCGAGCGGGACCGCCGACTCACCCCCGGTGCGACGATTCTCGAATCCACGAGCGGCAACACGGGTATCTCGCTGGCGATGGCCGCCAAATTGAAGGGCTACGAGCTGATCTGCGTGATGCCCGAGAACACCTCGGCGGAGCGCCGCCAGCTGCTCACGATGTTCGGCGCCCGGATCATCGACTCGCCGGCCGCGGGCGGTTCCAACGAGGCCGTGGCCGTCGCGATGCGGCTGTCGGACGAGAATCCGGACTGGGTCCTGCTCTACCAGTACGGCAACCCCGCCAACGCGATGGCACACTACGAGACCACCGGGCCGGAGATTCTGCGCGACCTGCCCGAGATCACCCACTTCGTGGCGGGGCTCGGCACCACGGGAACTCTGATGGGGACGGGCAGGTTCCTCCGCGAGCACGTCGCGGACATCGAAATCGTGGCCGCGGAACCACGGTTCGGGGAGCTGGTGTGCGGACTCCGCAACATCGAGGAGGGATTCGTGCCGGAGTTGTACGACGAATCGGTCCTCACCCGCCGTTTCCGCGTTCGCCACGCCGAGGCGATCCAGCGCACCCGCGAGCTGATCGACGTCGAGGGAATCTTCGCAGGCACCTCCACCGGCGCCAATCTCCATGCGGCACTCGACGTGGCCCGGTGCGCCGTCGAAGCCGGGGAACGGGCCGACATCGCGTTCGTGGTCGCCGACGGCGGATGGAAGTACCTGTCCACCGGTACCTACGACGCGCAAGTTCAGGTCCTCGAAGAGGCATGGGAACGATAACGGCGCCGGAAGTTCGGTAGATCGCCGTGGTCAGGTCACAGTTCCCCATCGGTTGTGAGGTCGACGCGCCAATTCGGTCGGAAGCTTTTTCCACGACGGGTCGCCGTGGCAGCATGGCGGGTATGCGCATTACCGTCCTGGGGTGTTCAGGGAGCGTCTCCGGACCAGACTCACCTGCATCGGGTTATCTGTTGACCGCGCCGGACACACCGCCGCTGGTACTCGACTTCGGACCCGGTGTCCTCGGTGCGCTCCAGCGGTTCGCCGATCCCGGCGAGGTCTCCGTCCTCCTCAGCCATCTGCACGCAGACCACTGCCTGGACCTCCCGGGACTGCTCGTCTGGCGTCGCTACCATCCGCGCCCGCCCCGGGGTCGCGCACTCGTCTTCGGTCCCTCCGACACCGCCCGCCGGATCGGCGTCGCATCCGCGGAATGCGGCGGCGACATCGACGACATCTCCGACACGATCGACCTGCACCACTGGGTGGACGGCGAGCCGGTCACGTTCGGTGACCTGACGATCACCGCGCGCCGCGTCAACCATCCGCCCGAGGCCTACGGGTTCCGCGTGACCAACGGTGCCGGACGCACCCTCGTCTACAGCGGCGACACCGGGATGTGCGACGAAGTGATCGAACTGGCCCGCGATGCCGACGTGCTGCTGGCCGAGGCGTCGTGGACGCACAGCCCGAACCGCCCCGAGGGCATCCATCTCTCGGGCACCGAGGCCGGTCAGGTCGCGCATCGCGCCGGTGTCGCCGAACTCCTGCTCACCCACATCCCGCCGTGGACGTCCCGCGAAGACGTCATCGCCGAGGCCAAGGCCGAATTCTCCGGCCCCGTCCACGCCGTGTCCGCGGGCGGCGTCTACACCGTGTGAAGCCGTGTGCCTGCGCCCCACAGCGGGGCGACTAGGCTCTCCGCTGTGACCACACGAGAAGACGGTAGGGCGGACGACGAACTCCGCGAGGTCAAGATCACCCGGGGGTTCACCACTCATCCCGCGGGATCGGTGCTGGTGGAATTCGGAAACACCAGGGTGATGTGCACGGCCAGTGTGGAGGACGGCGTTCCCCGCTGGCGTCAGGGCTCCGGACTCGGCTGGCTGACGGCCGAGTACGCCATGCTGCCCGCCGCCACCCACACCCGCAGCGGCCGAGAGTCCGTCAAGGGCAAGGTCGGTGGGCGCACGCAGGAGATCAGCCGGTTGGTCGGCCGCTCACTCCGCGCCTGCATCGACCTCGCCGCCATCGGTGAGAACACCATCGCCCTCGACTGCGACGTCCTGCAGGCCGACGGTGGAACCCGCACAGCCGCCATCACCGGCGCCTACGTCGCCCTCGTCGACGCGGTGACCTACCTCCGTGCCGCCGGCCGCCTAGCCGATCCCCAGCCGATCTCGTGCGGCATCGCCGCGGTGAGCGTCGGTGTCGTCGACGGCCGGGTGCGCCTCGACCTGCCGTACGAGGAGGATTCGCGCGCCGAGGTCGACATGAACGTGGTGGCCACCGACACCGGCACCCTCGTCGAGATCCAGGGCACCGGTGAAGGCGCGACCTTCCCGCGAAGCACGCTCGACAAACTCCTCGACTCGGCGTTGGCCGGGTGCGAGCAACTCTTCGAGATCCAGAAGGCCGCACTCGAACTGCCCTACCCCGGTGTGCTGCCGGAGCCGAAGGTCCCGGAGACGTCGAAGAAGAAGTTCGGGAGCTAGGCCGGTGCCGGGAACCACACGGGTGTTGGTGGCCAGCCGCAATGCGAAGAAACTCCGGGAACTGCATCGCGTGCTCGCGGCGGCGGGGGTCGATGGAATCGAACTGGTCGGGCTCGACGCCGTGCCCGAGTTCCCCGAGGCCCCAGAAACAGGTGCCACGTTCGAGGAGAACGCGCTCGCGAAGGCGCGCGACGGCGCCTCGGCAACCGGATTGCCCTGTGTCGCAGACGATTCCGGAATCGAGGTAGATGCCCTCAACGGCATGCCGGGCATCCTGTCCGCCCGGTGGTCGGGTACGCACGGAAACGATCCCGCGAACACGGCACTCGTCCTGGCTCAGCTCGGCGACGTGCCCGACGAGCGCAGGGGAGCGGCATTCGTCTCGGCGTGCGCGCTCGTGGTGCCCGGCGGCGACGAAGCGGTCGTCCGGGGCGAATGGCGGGGGAGCATCGCCCGTGAACCGGTCGGCGACGGCGGATTCGGGTACGACCCCGTATTCGTGCCCGAGGGTGACACTCGGTCGGCCGCGCAGCTGTCACCCGAGGAGAAGGACGCGTCCTCGCACCGAGGGCGCGCCCTGATTCAGCTGGTCCCCGCGCTGGCCGCGCTCAGCGGCCGCTGAGCGCGGTCAGAGACCGAAGTCGCGCCGGACCTGCTTGGTCCGCTGGTGCTCGACGTAGAACGACAGGAACGGAATGGTGCCGGCGAGGAGCGTTCCGACCGTCCGGCCCGCGGGCCAGCGCACCTTGACTGCCAGGTCGAGCGTCACCAGCAGATAGACGAAGTACACCCAGCCGTGGACCACGGCGATCCAGGTGGGCAGGTTGTCGACCTTGAAGATGTACTTGGCCACCACCTCTGCGGTGAGGACCAGCAGCCACACGCCGGTGGCGTAGGCGAGGACGCGGTAGCGCAGGAGCGCGGGAGCGATCTTCTTCTGCTTCGCGGTGTCTACGACCGAACCGGCAATCGTCTCGTCTTGGCCCGTGCTCACGTGGTGCTCCTATCGGTCTCGCGAGCGGACAGCTCGGCGAGGTACTGGTTGTACTGCGAAATCTGCAGGCTCTCGAGGTCATCCGGATCGTCGTCCTCGGCGATCGAGGGGCGAGCGGGCAGGATGTCTGCCGGGATCTCCCTCAGCTCGGCGGGAGTATCCGGGACGTCGGCCGTGTCGGCCGGCTCGGCATCCTCGAGCTGCACGAACCGGCGGTAGGCGTAGACGAGGAACGCCGCGAACAGGGGCCACTGGAATGCGTAGCCGAGATTCTGACCGGTGCCGCCCACCGCTTCGAAGCGTGTCCATTGCCACCAGCCGAGTGCAAGGCACCCCACAGCCCCGACGGCCACGAACAGAATCAGCGCGGGGCGGCGTTGCTTACGGTTTCCGGACACGTAAAGACGGTACCTGAATCGCCGAATGTGCTGCTAGGAGAGGTTGCCGCTATGGCGGCGGTCACAGCCGTCACCCGCGGCCGACGAGTTGCCCGACCTTGCGTGAACTTTTCGCCACCAGTGCCGTCGCGAGAAGCTGCGCGTTGCGGAGCGCGGTGTGAATCGACAGTTCAACCTGCTTCATGGCGCTCGGGTTCATCGCCTTCTCCAGTGCCTCTTCGAGCGCGGGATCATCGATGTCCGACGCCCGCAGGGCGTCGAGGTTCTCCTGCGCGAACTGCTTCGCGCCGTGATCGAGACGGGTGCGACCGATGACCTCGAGCGGGATCTCGTCCGGCAAGGATGGGCAGCGGTCCAGCGCGCCGGCGACACGCAGGTTGATCATCGTGCGCACACACTTCTCGCACTTTCCACAGTTGTAGTCAGTTCCGTAATTCGTCCAGCAGACGTGCAGATTGTCGAGGGCGGCAGGTGACTGCGCGATCCCGGCAGCCTTCTGCGGCCGGGTGGCCTCGACTCCGTCGTGCTCGAAGCGCACCGCGCTGCTGGCCCACAGATGATCCAGGTCGGGGTGGCTGCCCCACGGCTCCTGGATGGACTTGGCGAAGCTCGACGGAACGATCACAGTGTGAAGGTGCTCGGACAGCAGCAGTCCGACATGCGCGAGGACCGCGCCGTGCGCTGCCCTGCCCCAGTCCACACCGTTCAGGAAGTGGAGATGACGGAGGTTCGTGCGCACCTCGATCAGCTGTTTGCCGAGATCGGCGGCCGCACGACGCATAGCGGTCACCGTCTCGAGGAACAGCTTCTCGTTATCGAGCATGATGTCGAACCCGTGCACGAAGATGACGTGCGTGATCGTGTCGCTGTGCTTGATCGCCGAGTAGAACGAGTCGAGTCCGCCGCTGAAGAAGCAGCCGACTCCGCGCCCGTCCTGGCACTCGGCAACCGTGGACAGCTCGGCGTGGACTTCTACCGCCCCCATGTCGCCGTACCACGAGTCGAGTAGCGACTGGGCCTTCTCGACGCCCTTCAGGACGGCGGAGTCAACCGGCTCGTCGGTCGATACCGGCATGCCCCGCTTCATCCCCACCAGTGCTGCGGGATACACCCACGGTTCGATGCCGTGCGCAAGCGAGATGTTGGCCGAGGTTTCGACCTCGAGCTTCTTACCACCCCACGAGACCTCGGCGCGTGCCTGGGAAGGCTCGCTGGGGAGAAGCGCGATTGTCACGGACTTCGACGACATGGCGGAAATGCTCCTTTGACGAGTTGGCGTGTGGAGAGGCGGATCGCAAGGGAGGTATTGCGGGCCGCCCCGACCCTGGCGGGTACCGGGCGCCGCATCAGCCCGAAGTCGAGAAGTGCGCGAGGGGGGACTCGAACCCCCACGTCCTTTCGGACACCAGGACCTAAACCTGACGCGGCTGCCTAATTACGCCACTCGCGCGCGATGCACAGACTACGCCATGAACGAGGCACTCCCGCATTCGCACTCAACCGGCGAGGTTGCCGTCATCGCTGCTCTTGCGCCCCGCCCACGTTGCGGTCTGGCTGTGGCAGTTGGGGCACAGGAACCGCACTTCCTCCAAGCGCGAGTCGCACGGGTCTCCCCGAATGTGGTCCACGTGCAGGATCAGCGGGAGCCCGCACCATTCATCCTGCACACCACACGTGACACATTCGTACGGCACTCCTGCCTCGATCAGTGCCCGTCGCAGAAGGTGAGCTGCAACGCGACGGCTGTTCGCTGGGCGGCGGATCAGTATCTCCTGCCACGTCATTCGGTTTCGGGCAGGTAACCCCTAGGTGTGCGCCTGACCCGTGAAGTGCGACGTGTCGATTCCGAGTGACCTGATCCGGCGACGCAAGTGAGCGTGTGTCCCTCCTGCGGGCTTCAGTCCGAGAAGTCGCATGACGCCGGCGTAACTCGTCGATTCTGCGACTGCCTGCTCGAGTACCTCGCGCGTGTACTTCATCTCGCACCTGCCGACCGACGCTGCCGGCGCTGGTAGTGCCAGATGGCGTGGGTGACGGTGGCGGGTGTGGTCTCGAGCCGTGCGGCCACGGCGGCGACGAGGTCCTCCACGTGTGTTGCGGAGGCGGGCGATTCGAGCTCGAGTGCCTCGCTGATGAAGTCGCACAACACTTCTCGCGATTCTGCTGTGGGGATGCCGAGTTGCATGAGGAGGCACTCCCAGGTGGCGACACCGAACCCGGGCACCCCGACGAGGGCGTTGCGCTGTGTGTCGTCGTCGCGGAGATCGGCCGACGTGAGGCACCCCGCCTCGGTGAGCGCGCGGGCAGCGGTCGCGACGGCCTCTGCCTTGGTGGTGTAGTTCCCGGGCACCCTCTGCCTGTTGTCCAGGATCTCGACGAGACGCCCGGGTTCGTGGGCATGGGCGGCGAGTGCGGTGAGGTCGTCGAGCGATGTCATGCGGTGAGCGCGCCAGCGGGTGACGACGGCGCGGACGCCGGAGGTGGGTGTGCCGAACGTGGCGCGGGCCGAGAAAGCGGCGTCGAGCAGCCCGGCTTCGATCTCCCGCGGCCATCCCTCCGTCCAGTGCGGCCACGAATGCCTGGGCAGCTCGGCGTCGATGTGGTCGAGCAGGATGCGGACGTGTGCAGTGCTCATTTCTTCCCCCCGGAGAACGGCTGTTTGCTGAACTTTGTTCGAACACTAGTGCGAGGGTCCGACAGGTTCGGATTTACCGCCGTCCGGACCCGCGTCCGGGGGCGCAGACGTGCATGAACCAGGCACTTCGTCAAGGTGGTAACGAATTGATAACGATTAACGTGAGGCTTTCCTCAGGTTCTTGGACGTCCTTGCACCGCCACGTCCAGCGACGACGTGATCTACCCGTCGGTCACTTCGCGGAAGGTCTGTGAGCGACATCACGCGATATTTCTCCGATGCGTGGCTGTGACACGGGGGCCGGCCGTGAACGTGAGGAAATCCTCATGATTCTGTGTCAACCTTGAACGGCCCAGAACAGCTGATCAGAGCCGATACAGCAGGCACACGATGCCGAGGGCAGCAGACAGCAATCCCCACCTCCCCCCAGAGGGGACCAGGAGAGGACATTACGCGTGACGATTGACGACACGACACCCGCAGGAAACGGAAGAAACTCGAAGGGTTCGCGGCGCATCGGCGTAGACCGGGACGACACTCGGTCGTCGAGCAAGGGCACCCTCGTGGATCGTCTGCTCGGAGGTGAGCCCTACGCGCTCGCCTTCGGCGGTCAGGGCGCGCCCTGGCTGAGCTCGCTCGAAGAACTGAGCCGTGACAACGGACTCGAGCCGGCACTCACCACGATCGTCAACGACGCGGCCGACCTCTTGGCCCCCGTGGCACAGGAACTCCTCGTCGTTCGCCCGGTCGGTTTCGACCCCATCGCATGGATCCTCGAGCAGGAACTCGCCGACGAAGAGGACGGCGCGCAGGCGGCCGGACCCTCCGCGGCTGCACTCACCTCGGCGGCGGTGTCTCTCCCCGGCGTCTTCCTCACCCAGGTCGCGGCGCTGCGTGCGCTGGCAGCTCAGGGCCTCGATCCCGCGGTTACGGCTCCCGTGTCGGTGATCGGCCACTCCCAGGGACTCATCGCCGCCGAGGCCGTTGCCGCCTCCGGCCAGAAGGACGGCGAACTCCTCGCCCTCGCTCAGCTGATCGGTGCAGCCGCCGGTCTGGTCGGCCGTCGTCGCGGAGTGATCGCCGCCGCCGACTCCACCCCGATGCTCGCCGTCTCCAATGTCGACCCGGAACGGCTCCGTCAGATCGTCGCAGAGCTCGCGGAGGGTCTCGAGCCCGAGCGCGCCGCCGTCCTCGGCATCCGGAACGCCCGTCGTCGCGTCGTGCTGTCCGGCCCGCCGGCGCAGCTGGCACGCGTCCAGCAGCGTTGCGAGCAGATCGAGGCCGACGAGGCCCGTGAGCGCGACGCCAAGAAGCGTGGCGGCTCCATCTTCGCGCCCGTCTTCGAGCCCCTCACCGTCGAGATCGGCTTCCACCACCCCGCACTCGCGGAGACCATCGACATCGTCGGCCAGTGGGCCGTGCGCTGCGGTCTCGACGAGGAGAAGGCCCGCGCCCTCACGAGCGCCTGCCTCGTCGATCCCGTCGACTGGGTCGACGCCGTCGACGGCACCATCGAAGCCGGTGCCGCCTGGATCCTCGACCTCGGACCCGGTGACCTCCTCACCCGCATGACCTCGGCCAGCGTCCGCGGCCAGGGCGTCGGCATCGTCGCCGCCGCGACCCGTGGCGGAAACCGCAACCTCCTCACCCCGGGCGCAACGCCCGAGGTTCCCGCCGCGTGGACCGAATTCCTCCCGAAGCCGGTGTCGCTGCCGGGCGGCCGCATCGGAGTCGAGACCGCCTTCACGAAGCTGACCGGTCGTTCGCCGATCCTGCTCGCGGGCATGACCCCGACCACGGTCGACCCGAAGATCGTCGCTGCAGCCGCCAACGCAGGCCACTGGGCCGAGCTCGCCGGCGGTGGCCAGGTCACCGAGCAGATCTTCGCCGACAACGTCGAGAAGCTCACCGGGCTGCTCGAGCCGGGCCGCGCCGTGCAGTTCAACTCGATGTTCCTCGACCCCTACCTGTGGAAGCTCCACGTCGGTGGCAAGCGCCTCGTCCCGAAGGCCCGCGCCGCGGGTGCGCCGTTCGACGGCGTCGTCGTCACCGCAGGCATCCCCGAGCTCGAGGACGCCGTCTCGATCATCGCGGACCTCACCGAGGCCGGATTCAGCTACGTCGCGTTCAAGCCGGGCACGGTCGCGCAGATCCGCTCGGTCATCCGCATCGCGAACGAGGTTCCCTCGTTCCCCGTCATCGCCCACATCGAGGGCGGCCGCGCCGGTGGCCACCACTCGTGGGAAGACCTGGACGACCTCCTCCTCGACACCTACGCGGAGCTGCGTACCCGGCCGAACCTGGTCCTGTGCGTCGGTGGCGGCATCGGCACGCCCGAGCAGGCTGCCGACTACCTGACCGGTCGCTGGTCCGTCGCGCACGGTTTCCCGGCCATGCCGCTGGACGGCATCCTGGTCGGCACCGCCGCCATGGCCACCCTCGAGGCGACCACCTCTCCCGAGGTGAAGCAGCTCCTCGTCGACACCCCCGGTACCCCGGACTGGGTCGGTGCGGGCACCGCCGAAGGCGGCATGGCCTCCGGCCGTAGCCAGCTGGGCGCCGACATCCACGAGATCGACAACGCCGCGTCCCGCACGGGCCGCCTCCTCGACGAGGTCGCCGGTGACTCCGACGCCGTGGCCGAGCGCCGCGACGAAATCATCGAGGCACTGAACGTCACGGCCAAGCCGTACTTCGGTGACGTCGCGACGATGACGTACGAGCAGTGGCTGCGCCGCTACCTCGAGCTGGCCGTCGGAATCGACGCGGCGAAGGCATTCGACTGCGGCTCCGACCTCCAGGACGCCATCATCGAGGCCTCCGAGAGCCCGTGGATCGACATCACCTGGCGTGCGCGCTTCGGTGAAATGCTGCAGCGCACCGAGTCGCGTCTGCACCCCGTCGACCGCGGTCCCATCCCCACCCTGTTCGCCGACGACGCGATCCTCGAGCGTCCCGAGGCGGCCATCTGCGCCCTGCAGGCACAGTTCCCCGACTACGCGACCACGGTTCTGCACCCCGCGGACGTCTCGTTCTTCGTCTCGCTCTGCAAGACCCCCGGCAAGCCGGTCAACTTCGTGCCCGTCGTCGACGGTGACGTCCGCCGCTGGTGGCGTTCCGACTCGCTGTGGCAGGCGCACGATCCCCGCTACACGGCCGACCAGGTCTGCATCATCCCCGGCACCGTCGCCGTCGCGGGCATCACCCGCGCCGACGAGCCCGTCGGAGAATTGCTGGACCGCTTCGAGAAGGCCACCTACGACGAGCTGGTCACCGCCGGTGCCGCGCCGCAGTCGCTGCTCGCGCGCCGCCACGCGGACATCGCCCGCGGTCTCCTGGACACCGTCCTGTCGGCTCCCGACATCCAGTGGGCCTCGCGCCTGACCCTGAACCCGGTTCGCCGACTCGGTGACCTCGACAAGTGGTCGATCGAGTCCGACACCCGCGCGGTCCACGAGACCACCGGTGCCGAGCTGTCCGTGATCGACGCCCAGCAGGTGCTCCTCACCGTCCCGCTGGTGGCCGGCAAGTCCGTCGAGATCACCATCACCGTTCCCGCATCCGTCGCCGACGGTGGCGCCCCCGTGGTCACCGAGCCCGACGCGGAGAAGTCGATGACGGCGCTCCTCGCGGTCGCGGCCGGTCAGGAACTGCCCACCGTCAAGAACGGTGTCGCGCGGCTCAACCTTGCCTGGATGCCCGACCTGGTCGCCGACCACGCCGGTGTCACCGGCTCGGGTCTGCCCACCACTCTGAGCGTCAGCGGCAAGGCTGTCCCGGATGTCGTCGTCGGTGCCTGCTGGCCCGCCGTGTTCGCCGTGCTCGGTGCCGCGAAGACCGAGGACTCGCTCTCCGTCATCGAAGGCATGCTGGACCTGGTCCACCTCGACCACAGCGTCGACTTCGTCGGCGAACTGCCGTCGGAGACCAGCATTCTCGTGGTCAAGGCCGAGGTCGCCTCGGTCCTCGACACCGACCTGGGCCGCGTGGTCGAGGTCAAGGTCGAGGTCGGCGCCATGCTCGGAGAGGGCCTGGACGCGCCTGCCGTCGTCACCCTGTCGGAGCGCTTCGCGATCCGCGGCCGCACCGGCAAGGGCGAACTGTCCGACCCGGCCCGCGCCGGTGGCTCGCTCAGTGACGAGGCCGTCGACACCCCGCGTCGCCGCCGCCGCGACACCACGATCGTCGCTCCCCGCAACATGGGCTCCTTCGCCCAGGTGTCGGGCGACCACAACCCGATCCACACCTCCGACAACGCGGCACTGCTCGCCGGACTCGGCAGCCCGATCGTGCACGGCATGTGGCTCTCCGCCGCCGCCCAGCAGGTCGTCACCGCCGTGGACCCGGCCGAGACCAAGACGCCGCCGCGTCGTCTCACCGCTTGGACCGCACGCTTCCTGGGCATGGTTCGCCCGGGCGCCGAGATCGACGTCCGCGTCGACCGCGTCGCCGTGGACCGTGGCGCCGAGATCGTCGAGGTCGGATGCCGCATCGACGGTGAACTGGTGATGGTCGCGACGGGTCGCACCGCGGCTCCGAAGACCGTCTACGCGTTCCCCGGACAGGGCATCCAGCGTCCCGGCATGGGCCTCGACGCCCGGGCCCGGTCCAAGGCCGCCCGCGAGATCTGGGACCGCGCCGACAAGCACACCCGTAAGGCCCTCGGCTTCTCGATCCTCGCCGTGGTCCGCGACAACCCGACGGTCGTCAAGGCCCGCGGTGTCGAGCACAAGCACCCGGACGGTGTCCTGCACCTGACCCAGTTCACCCAGGTCGCGATGGCGACTCTCGGTGTGGCTCAGGTCGCCGAGCTCCGTGAGTCCGGTGCCTTCGTCGAGGGTGCGCTGCTCGCAGGCCACTCGGTCGGTGAGTACAACGCTCTCGCCGCCGTCGCCGGTGTGCTGCCGCTCGAAGCGGTTCTCGAGGTCGTGTTCCAGCGTGGCTCCGCGATGCACGCACTCGTTCCCCGCGACGAGGCGGGCCGTTCCGACTACCGGATGGCCGCCATCCGCCCGTCGCAGATCGGTCTGGCCGACGACGACGTCGAGGCGTTCGTCGCCGGTGTCGCCGAGGCGACCGGTGAGTTCCTGCAGATCGTGAACCTGAACCTGCGTGGCTCGCAGTACGCCATCGCCGGCACGGTCGCCGGGCTCAACGCGCTGGAGGTCGAAATCGACATCCGCCGTGAGGCTTTCGGTGGCAAGCGCGCCTACATCATGGTTCCGGGCATCGACGTTCCGTTCCACTCCACGGTGCTGCGTGGCGGTGTCGACGACTTCCGCGGTCGTCTCGAGGAACTGCTGCCGAAGGACATCGACCCGGCCATCCTGATCGGGCGGTACATCCCGAACCTGGTTCCCAAGCCGTTCTCCCTGAAGAAGGAGTTCGTGCAGGAGATCGCCGACCTGGTGCCGTCGAAGCCCCTCGACAAGGTGCTGAAGGACTTCGACTCCTGGGCGAAGAAGCCGGTCGAACTCACCCGCGTGGTCCTCACCGAGCTCCTGGCATGGCAGTTCGCCAGCCCGGTGCGGTGGATCGAGACGCAGGATCTGCTGTTCGCCGACGAGTCCGAGGGTGGACTGGGTGTCGAGCGGTTCGTGGAGATCGGCCTGGGCTCCGTCCCGACCGTCGCGAACCTCGCGTCGCAGACCCTGAAGCTGCCGGGCCGCTTCGGCTACCCGGTCGAGGTCCTCAACATCGAGCGTGAAGCCGCCATCGTGTACTCCACCGACGTCGATCCGGCGCCGGTCGAGGACGACGAGCCGGAAGCTCCCGCTGCCGCGGCTCCCGCCGCTGCCGCTGCTGCTCCCGCGGCTGCGCCCGCTCCGGCGGCCGCACCGTCCGGTGGACCGCGTCCCGACGACATCGCATTCAAGGCTGCTGACGCGACCAAGGTCCTGATCAGCCTGTGGACCAAGCTCCGTCCCGATCAGGTCGGCCCCGTCGACACGATCGAGGCGCTGTGCGACGGCGTGTCCTCGCGGCGTAACCAGCTGCTCGTCGACCTCGGCTCCGAGCTCTCGCTCGGCGCGATCGACGGTGCCGCCGACGCCGACATGGGCTCGCTCGCCGGCACGGTCGACTCGCTGGCCCGTACGTACAAGCCGTTCGGCCCGGTGCTGTCCGACTCGATCAACGATCACCTCCGCAAGGTCTTCGGCCCCTCGGGTCGTCGTCCGGCGGCGATCGCGGACCGCGTGAAGAAGGTCTGGGACCTCGGCGACGGCTGGGCGTACCACGTCACCGCCGAGGTGGCCCTCGGAACCCGCGACGGCTCCAGCATCCGTGGCGGTGACCTCGGCGGCCTGGCCGGCGGCGGACTCGCCGACGGTGCCGCAGTGGACGCCGTCATCGACAGCGCGGTGGCCGCAGTAGCCTCCCGCCGCGGAATCAGCGTCTCCCTCCCGTCCTCGGGTGGCGGCGCCGGCGGCACCGTCGACGCGGCGGCGCTGGGCGAGTTCACCGAGCACATCACCGGTCGCGACGGCGTGCTGGCCTCGGCCGCCCGCCTCGTGCTCGAGCAGCTCGGATTCGCCGGCGACACGGCGGCGGCAGCGCAGCCGTCCGACACCGAACTCGTCGACCTCGTGTCGGCGGAACTCGGTTCCGACTGGCCGCGACTCGTCGCTCCGGCGTTCGACGCCAAGCGTGCGGTGCTGCTCGACGACCGCTGGGCCAGCGCCCGCGAGGACCTGGCTCGGCTGTGGGTCGACGCGGCCGGCGTCGAGTCCCTCGAGATCGAAGGCTTCGCCGGTGCAGGCAAGTCCGTTGCGGCGCAGGCCGCATGGTGGCAGGCCCGCGCAACCGACGAGGGTCGTACGGCCCTGGCGGAGAAGTACGGGCGTATCGCGGAGGCGGCAGTCGTCGTCACCGACGAGACCCCGGAATGGGCGGACCAGGTCGCCGTCGTCACCGGTGCCAGCAAGGGCTCCATCGCGGCCTCGGTCGCGGGCAAGCTCCTCGCCGGCGGCGCGACGGTCTTCGTGACCACCTCGCGTCTCGACGACAAGCGTCTCGGCTTCTACCGCGACCTCTACCGCCGCACGGCTCGCGCCGGCGCCGCCCTGTGGGTGGTTCCCGCGAACATGGCGTCCTACACGGACATCGACTCGCTCATCGAGTGGATCGGTGAAGCCCAGTACGAGACGGCCGGTGGATCGAAGAAGCTCGTCAAGGAAGCGGTCACCCCGACGCTGCTGTTCCCGTTCGCCGCGCCTCGCGTGGCAGGCGACCTCGCCGACGCCGGCGCCCGCGCCGAAATGGAGATGCGTGTTCTCCTGTGGTCGGTGGAGCGCCTGATCGGCGGACTGTCGAAGATCGGTTACGACCGTGACGTCGACACCCACCTGCACGTGGTCCTGCCCGGTTCCCCGAACCGCGGTCTGTTCGGTGGCGACGGTGCGTACGGCGAGGCCAAGGCCGCGCTGGACGCAGTGGTCGGCCGCTGGAAGGCCGAGCGCAACTGGGCCGAGCGCGTCACCCTGGTGCACGCTCTCATCGGCTGGGTCCGCGGAACCGGACTCATGGGTGGCAACGACCCGCTGGTCGAGGCCGTCGAAGGTGCCGGTGTCCGTACCTGGTCCACCCAGGAAATGGCCACCGAACTGCTGCAGTGGTGCGAGCCCGAGGCCCGTCGCCTCGCCTCCACCGAGCCGCTCGCGGCCGACCTGACTGGTGGGCTCGCCCAGGCGAACCTGGACCTGCCCGCCCTGGCGAAGCAGGCTCAGGAAGCTGCGGCTGCTGCTGCCGAGGCGGACGAGGACGTGGACGCGCTCGACACGATCGCTGCTCTGCCGGCCCCGCCGCGGGTCTCCGCGTCGGTGGCACCGGCCTGGTCCGGCGTCACTGCGGCTCCGGAGGACCTCGTCGTCATCGTCGGTGCCGGTGAGCTCGGACCGTTCGGTTCCTCGCGTACCCGCTTCGAGATGGAGGTCGACGAAGAGCTTTCGGCGGCAGGCGTTCTCGAACTCGCCTGGAACACCGGACTCGTCGTGTGGGAGACCACGCCGTCCGCGGGCTGGTACGACGCCGAGACCGGGGAACTGGTTCCGGAGGCCGAGATCGCGGACCGGTACCACGACCGGGTCGTCGAGAACTGCGGCATCCGCCGCTACGCGGACGACGGCTCCATGATCGAGAACACGGCGCCGCTGCTCACGTCGGTCTTCCTCGACAAGGACCTGAGCTTCGTCGTCAGCACCGAGGCGGAGGCACTGACCTTCGTCGAGTCGGACCCGGAGAACACGGTCGCGACGCCGGTTCCGGACAGCGGTGACTGGCAGGTCACGCGCCGCGCCGGCACCGAGATCCGCGTGCCCCGCAAGATGAAGCTCACGCGCAGCGTGGGTGGTCAGATCCCGACCGGATTCGACGTCACCAAGTGGGGCATCCCCGCCGACATGGCCGACTCCGTCGACCGCGTGGGCCTGTGGAACATCGTCGCCACGGTGGACGCGTTCCTCACCGGTGGGTTCACGCCCAGCGAACTGCTGCGGTGGGTGCACCCCTCGCTGGTCGCCAACACCCAGGGCACCGGCATGGGCGGCATGACCTCCATGAGGTCGCTGTACATCGACACGCTGCTCGGCGAGAACCGGCCGAACGACATCCTGCAGGAAGCCCTGCCGAATGTTATTGCGGCGCACGTCGTCCAGTCCTACGTCGGCGGTTACGGCGCCATGGTCCACCCGGTTGCGGCATGCGCCACGGCCGCGGTGTCCGTCGAAGAGGGCGTCGACAAGATCAAGCTCGGCAAGGCCCAGCTCGTGGTCGCCGGCGGGTTCGACGACCTCAGCGCGGAGGGCATCATCGGATTCGGTGACATGTCCGCCACGGCCAAGACCGACGACATGCGGGCCAAGGGCATCGACGACCGTCGATTCTCGCGGGCCAACGACCGTCGTCGCGGCGGGTTCGTCGAGTCGCAGGGTGGTGGCACCATCCTGCTGGCCCGCGGTGACCTGGCACTCGAGATGGGCCTGCCCGTCCTCGGTGTGGTCGCCTACGCCGGCTCGTTCGCGGACGGTGTCCACACCTCGATCCCGGCTCCCGGAATCGGTGCGCTCGGCGCGGGTCGTGGGGGAGCGGATTCGCAGCTCGCCCAATCCCTCGGCAAGCTCGGTGTGAGTGCCGACGACATCTCGGTGATCTCCAAGCACGACACCTCCACCGCGGCCAACGATCCCAACGAGGCGGAGCTGCACGAGCGCCTCGCCGGGGCACTCGGCCGCAGCGAGGGTGCACCGCTGTTCGTCGTCTCGCAGAAGAGCCTCACCGGACACGCCAAGGGTGGTGCCGCAGCGTTCCAGCTGATCGGTCTCTGCCAGGTGCTGGACCAGGGCATCGTGCCGCCGAACCGCAGCCTGGACTGCGTCGACGAGAAGATGGCCGAGTTCGAACACCTCGTGTGGGCTCGGGAGCCGCTCCGCTTCGGCGAGCAGTTCCCGCTGAAGGCCGGTCTGCTGACCAGCCTCGGCTTCGGGCACGTGTCGGGCATGGTCGCGGTCGTGCACCCGCAGGCGTTCGTCGAGGCCATCGCGGCCGACAAGCGTGAGGCGTACCTCGAGCAGGCACGCAAGCGCACCGTCGAGGGTCAGCGTCGTCTGGCCAAGGCTATGGTCGGTGGCGGCAGCCTGTACGAGCGTCCGGCGGATCGCCGCTTCGGTGGCGACAGCGTCCCGGCCGCAGCGTCCCGTCAGCTTGAGGCGGACGTCCTGCTCACCGAGGCCGCGCGCCTGGGAGCGGACGACGTGTACAGCTCGGGTCTGCCCGGCTGCAAGTAGGAACGACGGATGGGAGTTCTGGGGATCGGCTTCGATCTCGTGACGGTGTCGGAGTTCGCCGAGCAGCTGGACCGGCCAGGGACGGCAATGCTCGACAACTTCACACCGGGCGAGCGTCGGGATGCCGTGACCCGGAGCTCCGATCCGGCTAGACATTTCGCCGCCCGGTGGGCTGCGAAGGAGGCAGTGATCAAGGCTTGGTCGACGTCTCTCTTCGCCAGCCCGCCGGTGCTGCCCGAGATGATCCACCACCTCATCGAGGTGGTGACGGATGCGTGGGGACGACCGAGTATCCGCCTACGCGGAGACGTTGCCAAGCATCTGACGGATGTGAGGATTCACATCTCCCTCACCCACGACGGGGACATGGCCGGCGCGTTCGCCGTCATCGAGTCCCTGTAGGCGCCTCCGGCGCTCGTGCGCCCTTCTGGTAGCTCCGGCAACCAGAAGGGCGCACGTGCGCGTAGCGCCTAGGTGGTGCGCGATTCCTTTTCGGCGACCAGCAGGTACGCCACCATCAGTCGTTTCAGTTCGGCGACGGCGTCCGCGTGGCTCTGATTGTCCTGCACCGAGAAGTTGAGCATCGAATACACGACGTGGACGAGGACCTCGGCCATCATCGTGCGCCGCTCCCGCGACGTCTGCGGGGTCAGCGGCGCCAGCATTCGCGAGACCTGTTCGGCGAACGCCTTCTCGTGGATGGCCCCGGTGGCGCGCGTCGACGGGGTCGACTGCATCGCCAGCCACACCTCCCGCCGGGACGGATCTGATGTCCACAGCCCCGCCATGTGATCGACGAAAGAATTGAGGAACCGCAGCCAGTCGAGGGACGGGACCTCGCCGTTGAACTGGGCGATCTCGTGCTGGACCCCGACGAGGTCCTGCCGGTTGAGCTCGCAGACGATCACGTACTTGTTCGCGAAGAACTGGTAGAGGGTGCCGATCGGGACGTCCGCGCGTGCGGCGACCTCCTCGCAGGTGAACGATTCGAATCCCACGTCCACCAGCAACTCCCGCGACGCGGTGAGCAGCGCGTCGAACTTGCGGCGACTACGTTCCTGGGTCGGACGTCTGCGGGGCAACAGCTCCTGCGGGTCCGACTGCTGCTCCAACGCCGGGTCCACACGGCGCGGCGCTTGCTTGCTGACTGAAGACTCCACCGCCCCAGGCTATCCGTCTTTCGTCCGGATTCCGAAGATCCCTCCCGGTGACGCGTCAGGTTTCACGGGGCCGTTGCAACTCGTCGCGTCGATCTCCGGGGGAGGGCTGTGACCGTCCGCAAGCGGCCGGTGCGGGCGATTCCGACCCGCCACAAGGGCGGCTCACGGGCGGCCGACAGTCGCAGCCGCCCGTGCGCCGGTCAGACGGACAGATCCCGCCGCAGCTTCGCGACGTGGCCCGTGGCGCGGACGTTGTACTGGGCCACCTCGATCTTGCCGTCCTCGTCGACGAGGAACGTGGAACGGATGACGCCCTGCACCGTCTTGCCGTACATCTTCTTCTCGCCGAACGCGCCCCACGCCTCGAGCGTGGTCTTCTCGGGATCGGAGAGGAGGGGGAAGGTCAGTTCCTCGGCGTCGCGGAACTTGGCCAGCTTCGCCGGCTTGTCGGGGGAGATGCCGACGACGTCCAGGCCGGCGCCGTTCAGGTCGGCGAGACTGTCGCGGAAGTCGCAGGCCTGTTTGGTGCAGCCCGGCGTGCTCGCCGCCGGGTAGAAGTACACGACGACCTTGCGGCCGCGGTAGTCGGCGAGCGACACGTCGTTGCCGTCGGCGTCGGGCAGCGTGAAGGTGGGGGCGTTGTCTCCGGGGGCGAGTCTGCTGTTGTCGGTCACGAGAAGTCAGGCTACCGGGCAGGGGCGACGGTGAGCCGAAGCGCGATCGGGGGAGACGGAGTCGCAGGTCGCGTGTTCTCGTCTACGGTTGACGCAAGTGTGGGATCGCCGCGGTAGCGTCGCTCTCGCTGATCGAACAAGTCGAACAAGTTGGAGGACACGTGCCCAGGGACACCGAGAGCATCGAGCGTGAGATCGAGAACGCGCGTAATCAGCTCGCGAGCACTCTCGACGAATTGACGGTCCGCACCAACCCGAAGCGTCTCATGGAGAACACGAAGCGGACGCTGATCGCCAAGCTGAACGAGCCGGCGGTCAAGTACGGACTGATCGCCGTGGGTGCGGTGGCAGGGCTCCTGGTGCTCCGCAAAGCGTTGCGCTGAACGACCCTTAACGATCGAACGGGCCGTCGGATGTGAAGTTCGCAGTGACTTCACGTTCCGGCGGCCCGTTCGTCATCCGGCCGCCCCGCGCTCACGGTGGGATGGTGGTGACACGAGAAAGGCCCCCATCCTCGTGAGAGGATGGGGGCCTTTCTTGCAAGTGCGCCCACAGGGACTCGAACCCCGGACCCAGTGATTAAGAGTCACTTGCTCTACCAACTGAGCTATAGGCGCTCGCTCTTGCGAGACAGAACATTAGCGGGTCGCTTCTCGGGAATGCAAATCGCCTGGTGGTGACTTCCCGCCGCGCCCCACTCCAAGGGGTGGCGCGTAACGAGAGCGCCCCTGGTCACGATTGATATTCGAACGTTATTGAGCGGCCCGGCGCTTGGTTGGAACCGGTCTCCGGTGGCTGGCATCATTGGAAACCACACGGTCTCGACGTGCCGATTCGTCTTGCGAAGGCGAGGGGACGTGCCGGCTTGAACGTGAATTCGGAGCGAGGACGTGAAGTGGGGTTATCCATGGGTGTGGGGCGTGGCGGGCGCGTGCGTGCGCAATCGGTGAGATCCGTCTCGAGGACGGCGACGATTGTGGCGGCATCACTCGTATTCGCAGTGTCGATCGCGGGGTGCACCGTCTCCGGCGCCGACGTCACGTCGGAAGGTGAGGCGCCGATCGATTCCAATCCGGTCACCGAGCTCATCAAGCCGAAGCTGACGGCGTCGGCCGTCGACGGTGCGGTGGGATTCTCACCGGGACAGCCGGTGACGGTCACGGTGGCCGACGGCACCCTGGCCGCGGTCACCATGCTCAACCCGGAGGGCGTGCCGGTCGACGGCGCCATCGCTCCCGACGGATTGTCCTGGGTCAACACCGAGCCGCTGGGCTACGACAAGGAATACCGGCTCGAGGTGAAGGCGAACGGTCTCGGCGGCGGTACCACCTCGACGTCCGCGTTCACCACCAGCGCGCCCGGCAATGTCACCAAGCCGTACGTGATGCCGTCCGAGGGTGACCTGGTGGGCATCGGCCAGCCGATCGCGGTCCAGTTCGACGAGAACATCCCGGACCGCAAGGCCGCCGAGTCCGCCATCACGGTGACGACGAATCCGCCCGTCGAGGGTGCGTTCTACTGGGTCAACAACCGCGAGGTGCGGTGGCGTCCGCAGACCTACTGGGCGCCCGGCACCGCCGTCGACGTCAAGGTCTCCGTGTACGGACGTGATCTCGGCGACGGCCTGTACGGCCAGGAGGACGTACACACCGCCTTCACCATCGGCGACGCCCTCGTCGCGACCGCGGACGACAACACCAAGCAGGTGACGTTCGAACGCAACGGCGAAGTGATCATGACGATGCCCACGTCGATGGGCAAGGACGACACCCCCACCGACAACGGTGTGTACATCATCGGCGACCGATTCGCGAACCTCGTCATGGACTCGTCCACCTACGGCGTTCCGGTCAACTCCCCCCAGGGATACAAGACCCCCGTCGACTGGGCCACCCGAATGTCGTACAGCGGCATCTTCTTCCACTCGGCGCCGTGGTCGGTGGGCCAGCAGGGCTACTCGAACGCGAGCCACGGCTGCCTGAACCTCAGCCCGTCCAATGCGAAGTGGGTGTACGACAACACCAAGCGCGGCGACATCGTGGTCGTGAAGAACACGGTGGGCGGCACGTTGTCGGGCACGGACGGTCTCGGCGACTGGAACATCCCGTGGGATGTCTGGAAGGCCGGTAACTCGAACGCCTGACCGGCAGGCGTCAGACCAATCGCAAAGAGGAAAGCCCCCGGCCGAGGCCGGGGGCTTTCCGTATGGGGTGAGTGACGGGACTCGAACCCGCGACAGCCAGGATCACAACCTGGTGCTCTACCAACTGAACTACACTCACCATGTGCTTCAGGCACCGTCCGGAGGCGGTTACTTCGGCGAGGAAGATACTAGCGCGTCCGGTGCCCGAGAAGCCAATCGGTATCTCAGGCGGGCCCGAGTTCCTCGACAACTGAGGTGATGTCGCTGGTAGAGGGCCCGGGATCGGCCACGAACGCCGTCTTCCGGTAGTACCGGAGTTCGCGGATCGACTCCTTGATGTCGGCGAGGGCTCGGTGGGCGAGACCTTTTTCGGGCTGACCGAAGTAGATCCGCGGGTACCAGCGCCTGCACAGTTCCTTGATGGAGCTGACGTCGATCATCCGGTAGTGCAAGTAGGTGTCGAGGTCGGGCATGTCGCGGGAGATGAAGCCGCGGTCGGTGGCGATCGAGTTCCCGGCGAGCGGCGCCGTCCCGGCGACCGGCACGTGTTCACGGATGTACGCGAGTACCTGCTGCTCGGCCTCGGCGAGGGTGACCGTGGACTTCCGGACCTCGTCGGTCAGCCCCGAGTTCTCATGCATCTTGGTCACCACGTCGGGCATCGCCGCGAGAGCCTCGTCGTCGGCGTGGATGACGATGTCGACACCCTCGCCGAGCACGTTGAGCTCGCTGTCCGTGACCAGAGCCGCGATCTCGATCAGCTTGTCGGTACCGAGCCGAAGGCCGGTCATTTCACAGTCGATCCACACAAGTTTGTCCTGCACCAGGAACACAGTAGTCACGTGGCCGACGGGATAAGGTCTGCGGTGGACACTTTCTCCCGATGTGTGTGATCCGAGGAGGGCTTGGATGACCGAGCAATCGCAGCACGGCGGCGCTGCCTCGACCCCGGCGGAGAGGGCGGCCGCAGCGAGAGCGGCGGCAGCCGACGCGGCCCGGATCGCGGCGGAGGCAGAGGCCGCGGCAGAAGCGGCGGAGCGGGAGGCCCGGGAGGCGGAGGCTGCGGAGAACCGTGCTCCCACAGGTGCTGCCGACCCGGCCGGCGCCGCAGCGGGTATCGCGGCCGGATACTCGTCGGACGGTGCGGCGCTGGAGTTGGGCACCGTGGTTCTCGGCGGCGTGGTGGATCCGTCGGCCCGGGTGCGCATTCCGCTCGCGACGATCAACCGGCACGGTCTGGTGGCCGGTGCCACCGGGACCGGAAAGACCAAGACGCTGCAGGGGATCGCCGAGCAGTTGTCGGCGGCAGGGGTTCCCGTCGTCATGGCGGACGTGAAGGGCGATCTGTCGGGACTGTCGCAGCCCGGCGAGGCCGGCGACAAGATCGCGGCGCGGGCGTCGGAGACCGGCGACGGCGAGTGGCGACCGGCGGGATCCCCGGTCGAGTTCCTGTCGCTCGGGACGGACGGCCTCGGCATCCCGGTCCGTGCGACCATCACCGCGTTCGGGCCCATCCTGCTGGCGAAGATTCTCGGGCTCAACGAGACTCAGGAATCCACCCTGGGGCTGATCTTCCACTGGGCCGACACCCAGGGCCTGGCCCTGCTCGATCTGAAGGATCTGAGATCGGTCATCGCGCATCTCACCAGCGACGAGGGCAAGGCCGATCTGAAGGGAATCGGCGGTGTGTCCCCGGCCACTGCGGGGGTGATCCTCAGGGCCCTGGTCAATCTCGAAGCGGACGGCGGCGACACGTTTTTCGGGGAGCCCGAACTCGAGACCGAGGACCTGCTCCGGGTGATCGACGGCGCGGGGGTGATCACGTTGTTCGAGTTGGGCGCTCAGGCGGCACGTCCTGCGCTGTTCTCCACCTTCCTGATGTGGGTGCTGGCAGACCTGTTCCAGACCTTGCCGGAGGAAGGCGATCTCGACAAACCCAAACTCGTCTTCATCTTCGACGAGGCTCACCTGTTGTTCGCGGACGCGTCCAAGGCGTTTCTGCAGCAGGTCGAGCAGACGGTCAAACTGATTCGGTCGAAGGGGGTCGGTGTCTTCTTCTGCACGCAGTTGCCGACGGACGTCCCGAACGCGGTGCTGTCGCAACTCGGCGCCCGAATCCAGCACGCGCTGAGAGCATTCACGCCGGACGATCAGAAAGCGCTGACCAAAACGGTGCGAACGTACCCGAAAACCGGCAACTACGACCTCGAGAGCGCGCTCACCTCACTGGGCACCGGTGAGGCGATCGTGACCGTGCTGTCCGAGCGCGGTGCGCCGACGCCGGTCGCCTGGACGAGGATTCGACCACCGCGCTCGCTGATGGACACCATCGGCAACGACGCCATCAGGACCGCGGCGTCGTCGAGTGCGCTGTCGGCGAAATACGGGCAGACCGTCGACCGGGAATCGGCGTACGAGAAGCTCACGGCGAAGGTGGCCGGCGCGCCGGCCGCGGATCAGGGCCTCGACCTGCCGTCCCTGCCCGACCTGCCGCCACCGCCCGCGCAACCGGAGGGCCCCACGATGGCCGAGCAGATTCTCGGGAACTCCGCGGTGAAGAGTTTTCTCCGCTCGGCCGCGTCGGCCGCCGGCCGCGAGATCTCCCGCAGCATCTTCGGGACGGGCACACGCCGCAGGCGGTGAACGCGGGGTCTAACTGCCCAGCTTCTTGTAGAACGTCCCGACGATCGGTGCGACCACCGCCCGCGGGCTGTACTGCCCGGCAACGGACATCGCCTTGCTGATGATTCCGGGCACGACGCGCATCTTGTTGTCCGCCAGACCGTCGAGTGACACCTTGGCGGTGTATTCGCTGGAGATCCACAGGAAGTCGGGTACCAGCCTGTCCACGATCGACGCGTCCGCCGGATCGGGCTCCTCGGTGCGGACGGGCCCGGGTGCGAGCAGCGTGACGTTCACCCCCGTCCCCTTGAGTTCGCCGCGCAGCGACTCGGAAAACGTGTTGACGAACGCCTTGCTGGCCGCGTAGGTGGCGTTGTGGGGGATGGGCATGTTGCCTGCCGCGGAGCCGACCATGAGGATGGCACCGGACTTGCGGTCGATCATTCCGGGCAACACCGCGAGCGTGAGGTCGTGCACCGCAACGGCGTTGAGTTCCACCTGCGCCCGTTCGTACGCGGGGTCGAGTCCGGCGACCGGACCGAACGTGGCGATGCCGGCGTTGTTGCACAGGATGCTGATCTCACGGCCGGCCAGTTCGGTGACGAGGGCGGCCCGCGCGTCGCGATCCGACAGATCGCACGCACGCACGTCGACCTCGACGCCGTATTTGTCACGCAGGGTTGCGGCGAGTGACTCCATCACCTCGCCGCGGCGCGCGACGAGGACGAGGGAGTGGCCCCGGGAGGCGAGATCGGTGGCCAGCGCCTCGCCGATTCCGGACGAGGCACCGGTCACGACGGCGCGGGCACTGGGAGTGGGGTTCGGCAAGCTCACGGTCAGCAGCGTAATGCGTCAGATGCGGGCCGCGAGCCGGGTGCCCTGCTCGATGGCACGTTTGGCGTCGAGTTCGGCCGCGACGTCGGCGCCGCCGATGACGTGGGTGGTGACGCCGGCGACGGTCAGTTCGTCGACCAGATCACGCACCGATTCCTGACCCGCGCAGATCACGACGTTGTCGACGGCGAGGGTGCGGGCCTTCTCGCGCTTGGCGCCGAACGTGATGTGCAGGCCGTCGTCGTCGATGCGTTCGTAGTTGACCCCGGACAGTTCCTGCACGCCCTTGTTCTTCAGCGCGGCCCGGTGCACCCAGCCGGTGGTTTTCGCGAGCCCGGCACCGATGCGGCCGCTCTTGCGCTGCAGCAGGTACACCTCGCGCGCCGACGGCTCCGGAACAGGGGCGGTGAGCGCACCGGCCGCGGCCTCGGGTTCGGTGACACCCCACTCCTGCTTCCACTCCTTCAGGTCGAGGGTCGGGGAGTGCTCGTGGGTGAGGAATTCGCTGACGTCGACGCCGATCCCGCCGGCGCCGATCACCGCGACCGACCGACCGACGGGGGCGCCGCCCCGCACGACCTCCGGATAGGTGAGCACCTTCGGGTGGTCGATCCCGGGAATGGACGGAACTCGCGGCGTCACGCCGGTCGCGACGATCACCTCGTCGTACTCGCCGATGAGGTCGGTCGCGGTGACCCGGGTGTCGAGCCGGACGTCGACGCCGGCCAGCGGGAGTTGCCGGTTGTAGTACCGGATCGTCTCCGCGAACTCCTCCTTGCCGGGGATCTTGCGGGCGATGCCGAATTGGCCGCCGATCTCCGAGTCGGCCTCGAACAGTGTCACCGCGTGGCCGCGCTGCGCCAGGCCGAGCGCCGCGGACAGTCCCGCGGGGCCGGCGCCGACGACGGCGACGCGCTTGGTCGTCCGGGTGGGGGCGAGCGTCAGTTCCGTCTCCCGGCCGGCACGTGGGTTCAGCAGACACGACACGTGCTTGCGCACGAACGCGTGGTCGAGGCAGGCCTGGTTGCAGGCGATGCACGTGTTGATCTCGTCGGGGGTGCCTGCCTCGGCCTTCCGGACCCAGTCGGGGTCGGCGAGCATCGGGCGGGCCATCGAGATCAGCTGCGCGTCACCGCGGGTCAGGATCTCCTCGGCGACCTCCGGCATGTTGATCCGGTTGGACGCGGCGACGGGGATGCTCACGTGCTTCTCGAGCTTGCCGGTGATGTCGGCGAATGCGGCCCGCGGCACCGACGTCACGATCGTGGGAACACGGGATTCGTGCCAGCCGATGTCGGTGTTGATGACGGTCGCGCCCGCGGCTTCCACTTCCCGTGCCAGCGAAACGATTTCGTCCCACGTCTGACCGCCCTCGACGAGGTCGGCCATGGACAGACGGAAGATGATGATGAAGTCCGGGCCCACCGCCTCGCGGGTGCGGCGGACGATCTCGACGGCCATCCGACGGCGGTTCTCGGGGGTGCCGCCCCACTCGTCGGTGCGTTTGTTGGTGCGCTCGCACAGGAACTGGTTGATGAAGTAGCCCTCGCCGCCCATGATCTCGACGCCGTCGTAATTCGCCTGCTGCGCGAGCCGCGCGCAGCGCACGAAGTTGCGGATCTGCCAGCGCACTCCGCGGCCGGTGAGTGCGCGGGGCCGGAACGGGTTGATCGGCGCCTTGATCGACGAGGCGGAGACGCTCAGCGGCTGATAGCTGTACCGGCCGGCGTGCAGGATCTGCAGGGCGATCTTGCCGCCCTCGTCGTGCACCGCCTTCGTGATCGCGCGGTGCCTGCGGGCCTCGACCCGGTTGGTGAGCTTGGCGCCGAACGGCAGCAGCCAGCCCGTCCGGTTGGGCGCGTATCCGCCGGTGACGATCAGCGCGACACCTCCGCGTGCCCGCTCGGCGAAATATTCGGCCAGCCGGGGAACGTCCTTGGCGCGATCTTCGAGCCCGGTGTGGATGGACCCCATGATCACCCGGTTCTTCAGCGTCGTGAAACCGAGGTCGAGGGGGGCGAGGAGCTGTGGGAACTGTGTCATGGGCGGCGTGTCCTTACTGTGCGAGCGCGTCGAGTACTTCTTGGCACCAGTCGGCGAAACCCTCTTCGACGCGGATTCCGCCGCGCAGGACGAGGTACTGGTGCAGGGCCGCCCCGGAGAGCTGGTCCGGTGCGGGAAAGTCGCGTTTTTCGATCATGCGGTAGACCTCGAGCCGGGCGGCGTGGCCGTCGCGGTGGCGGGCTACCTCGGCGGTGAGTGCGGCGATGTCGCCGTGCCGAGCGGCGCGGATCTTCACTGCCAGCTCGTTGCGCAGGTGATTGGGCTCGGTCGGCTCGGCGATCCAGCGTTCGAGTTCCGCGCGCCCGTCGGCACTGACCCGGTACACCTTCTTGTCGGGTCTGCCGTCCTGCGCCACGACCTCGGCGTCGACCCAGCCGGACTCGTCCATGCGTTTGAGGACGCGGTAGATCTGCTGGTGGGTGGCGCTCTGGAAGAAGCCGATGGACTTGTCGAACCGGCGCGCCAATTCGTAGCCCGAGCCGGAGTGCTCGGTCAGGGAGACGAGGAGCGCATGTTCGAGTGCCATGAACAGCAGTATGTATGCAACGAGGTGAGTATGCAACTGAGTGCATACTTAACTTGCCGGCTGAACGGTCCGTTCGTCGCGTCAGACCGCACGAATGTGCCGTTCGCTCGCATAGGCTCGCGGGCATGAGCACCGACGTTCGTCCGCCGGCCGGGATCGGCGAGGCCGCGACGCGCAGACAGGTTGTCGCGTGGGGGTTGTGGGACTGGGGTTCGGCGGCCTTCAACGCCGTCATCCTCACGTTCGTCTTCTCCGTGTACCTGACGGACGCAGTGGGGGACGACCTGCCGGGATCGATCTCCGCGAGCACGTGGCTGGGATGGTCGCTCGGCATTGCCGGATTCCTCATCGCGGTACTCGCACCCGTCACCGGCCAGCGATTCGACGCCGCGGGCCGCCGCAAATGGGCGCTCGGCGTCCTCACCTTCGCGACCGTCGGCTGTATGGCGGCGATGTTCTTCGTCCGCGACTCGTACCAGTACCTCTGGCTCGGGCTGGTGCTGCTGGCCGCGGGTTCGGTGATCTTCGAGTTGGCCGGCGTCCCCTACAACGCGATGCTGAGGCAGGTGTCGACGCCGTCGAACATCGGCCGGGTGTCGGGGTTCGGGTGGGCGATGGGCTACTTCGGCGGGATCGTGCTCCTGCTGCTGTGCTACTTCGGGTTCATCGCCGGTGACGGCGACACCCGGGGGTTTCTCGGGCTCACCACCGACGGCGGACTGAACATCCGGATGGTGGCCGTGCTGGCGGCGGTGTGGTTCGCGGTATTCGCGATTCCGGTGCTGCAGAAGGTGCCGGAACTGCCCCGCACGAACGCCGATCCGGGGGCCGACAGGGCCGGTTTCGCCGAGTCGTACCGGGTGCTGTGGCGCGACCTGCGCGACCTCTGGTCCGCCGACCGGCGCACCGTGTACTTCCTGGTTGCGAGCGCGTTGTTCCGGGACGGGCTCGCCGGCGTCTTCACCTTCGGCGCCGTCCTGGCCGTCAACGTCTACGGCATCGGCGCGGGGGACGTGCTGCTGTTCGGAGTCGCGGCCAATGTCGTCTCCGCGCTGGGTGCGCTCACCGCGGGCCGGTTCGACGATCGGATCGGACCGAAGACCGTGATCGTGACCTCCCTGTCCGCGATGATCGTCGTCGGTGTCGTCCTGATGGCGGTCTCGGGCCCGGCCATGTTCTGGCTGTTCGGACTCCTGCTGTGCCTGTTCGTCGGTCCCGCGCAGTCCTCGGCGCGCACCTTCCTAGCCCGGATCACCCCGCCCGGCCGGGAAGGGCAGATGTTCGGCCTGTATGCGACCACGGGTCGCGCCGTGTCGTTCCTGGCGCCGACCCTGTTCGGGTTGTTCGCCTGGTGGTTCGCGGCAGACCGCGCCGGGATCCTCGGTCTGGTGATCGTCCTGGCGATCGGACTCGCCGCGCTGGCGGTGGTGAAGGCGCCCGAACGCGACTAACGCTTCGCGCGACGATCGTCGTCGATCCGAAGTTTCTCCGGGAACAGCCTCCGCTGGGTGAGCCAGCCCGCTGCCGCGACGACGACCCAGATCACCGAGGCGAAGAATTGCTGGGCGCCCTCGTTCGGATCCTCGAGGAACCGCAGGGGGCTGATGGCCAGGCCGAGTCCGGTCAGCATCATGCTGGCGCCGCCGAGGGCGGTGAGCCACAGCAACGCCCGCGCGCGGTACCGGTCGGCGATGAAACCGCAGGCGACCGCGAGCGCGACGATCACGATTGCGCTGAGGAGCCAATTGGCGTCGTCGGGTTGCAGCACACGACTGAGCTTCGCCCCGATCACGGCGCCGGCGATGATGCCGAGAAAGAATGCGGCGAACTTGAAGATCAGGGTGGTGGCCACCCACGCCACGACCGCACCGATCGCCGCGATCAGGAACGTGGTCCCGAGCGACAGCGACAGCAGATCGGCGAGGAGCCAGCCGAGGCCGAAACCCGAGGCGAGCACGGCGACGTGGAGTGAACCGACACCGGCGAAGCACAGAACCGCGCCGACCAGAAGGATTGCGATGCCACTCATGGTGCCCTCCCAGGGTGCACGGGACGCGTAGTGCCATCAAACCAGAACGATTGCCCGGTCGAGGGGAACAGCAGATTTCAGTCCGGTGCCGTTCCGGTGCGGGTCAGGATCGCCTCCGCGAGGGCGTCGGGCCGCTGCTCCGGGATCCAGTGCGTTGCGCCGTCGAGGACGACGAACTCGTAGGGCGCATCGACGAACTCGCCGCACCGCTCGGCGCCTGCACGCCCGAGCGCCGTGTCGCCGGTGCTCCAGACGTAGGTCGTGGGAACGGTGACGGCGGGGGTCGCCGCGAAATCGCTCGTCATCGCGCGGTACCAGTTCAGCGCGGCGTTCAGCGCTCCCGGTTGCCCGAGCAGCGCGACGTGCTCGTCGACGAGTGCCGGCGCGACGACGCCCCCGAACATCGCGCGTAGTGCCAGCGCGTCGTCGCGGAGCAGCACGTGCTCGGCCTTGCCTTCCATTCGCAGAAGGCGGATGTACGAGGAGCGTTCCTTCTGGTCGGCGTCCTCGCGCAGCGCCCAGCCGAACGCGGCGGGGTGGGGCACCGAGACGGTGGTGAGCGTCCGAATCCGGTCGGAGTGCCGTGCGGCCACGATCCATGCCACGGCAGCGCCCCAGTCGTGGCCGACCAGATGCGCGGTGTCGAGGCCGAGTGCGTCGAGGAGCCCGATGACGTCCGCGACGAGGTGGTCGATCCGGTACGAGTCCACACCGTCGGGCCGCGCACCGGGCGAATATCCGCGCTGGTTCGGCGCGTACGTCCGCAGACCGGACTCGTTCAGCAGGGCGCTGACCGGCAGCCAGGACGCGGCGCTCTCCGGAAACCCGTGCAGCAGAACGACGGGAGCGCCGTCGGCGGGACCGCTGATCGTGACGTCGAACGTGAGGTCGCCGAGAGCGATGTGCGTGTGGTCGGAGGGTGACGGCATGCCCCCACCGTACGGCGACGGTCCTAGTTCGTTGCGGAGTTCCACTCGCTCATGCCGAGCATGATCAGGCGCAGTTGCTTTTCCGCGCGGGCCACCACCTCGGCCTCGCTTCGGCTTCCGGGACGATCGGCCTCGAGCAGGTCGACGACGACGGCGAACATGGTGGACACGATCAGGTCGGCGGCCGTCTCCAGGTCGTCGTGGTCCCAGGACTGCAGGCCGTCGATGCGCGACAGGTCGACCGTGAGTTCGCTGACGAACAGCGTCATCTCGGTCGCGATCGCCCGACGGATCTCGGGGACGCCGCCGTAGCGTTCGCGGCTGAGGAATCGGAACTGCGCCTCGTGGGTGCGAACCTGCCGCACGAGGATGTCGAGGGAAGCGCCGGCGCTCTTGGTGCTCGGGGTGCGCCGGGCGTCGCGCAGCATCTGCCGCAGTATCCGCATGCCCTCCTCGACGAGCACCACCCCGAGTTCCTCGATGGACGCGAAGTGGCGGTAGAACGCGGTGGGGACGATCCCCGCGGTGCGGGCGATCTCGCGCAGGCTGACGCCGGCGAAACTGCGGTCTGCCATGAGTTCGAGCGTGCCGTCGAGAAGTGCCTTTCTCGTGCGCTCCTTGCGGGCTGCCCTGCTCTCGGGTCCGGCGCCGGTCGACTGACTCACGGCAGTGAGTGTAGGCGCGGTGACGGCCGCGTCCGTCGGGTCCGGGTACTCGTCGTCCGGCATGTGTATCCGATCCCTGCCTCGGGTGTGCGCGCTGTCACATTTCGATTGACAACTACCTGTCTCCCTCTGTCACACTATTGTCAGTGTACAACCGTGCACTCAAATGGAGGAGGCTGACGTGTCAGTTGCCCACACCAGTCGTCCGGCGGAGGGACGCAGGTTCTCGCTGCTGTCGTTGTTCGAGGCGATGGCCACTCCGCACCAACTCGACCGCTACCTCGAACTCGTCACGCCCATGGTCACCGTGCGCGATCTCCGCGCCGAGGTGGTCGCGGTCCGGCGGTCCACCGCCGACACCGTCACCCTCACGCTGCGTCCCACCCGCCAGTGGCGCGGATTCCGCGCCGGACAGTTCGTGCAGGTGGGCGTCGTGATCGACGGGGTGCGACACACCCGCTGCTACTCGCCCGCCAATGCGCAGGCGTCCACCGACGGGCACGTCGAGCTGACGGTCAAGGCGCATCCCGAGGGGATGGTCTCGCAGTACCTGCACGCCCACGCGAGCCCCGGCCTCGTGCTCGACCTGTCTCAGGCGGCGGGCGAATTCACCCTGCCGTCTCCTCGCCCGCGTCGCCTCCTGCTGGTCAGTGGAGGCAGCGGAATCACGCCGGTTCTGTCGATGCTGCGCACGCTCGTCGACGAGCAGCACTCCGGCAACATCACTTTTCTGCACTACGCGTACACCGAAAACGATGTCGCCTACCTCGACGAGTTGCGTGAGCTCGCCGACGCGAACGCCAACGTCTCACTGGTGCTCGCGTACACCGATCAGGACGCCGGCGGACACCTCCACGGCTTCTTCGGTCAGGAGCATCTCGACGCCGTCGCGCCCTGGTACGCCGACGCCGAGACCTACCTCTGCGGCCCGCCCGGACTGATGCGCGGTGTCCGCGAGGTGTACCGCGAACTCGGCATCGAGGACCGGCTGCACACCGAGGAGTTCGCGCCCGCCGCAGCCCCGGCGGACGGCGAGGCCGGCGGCGAGGTGACGTTCGCGGCCAGCGGTGTCACCGCCGGCAACACCGGAGCGACGCTGCTCGAACAGGCGGAGGCCGCCGGCCTCCATCCCGAATACGGGTGCCGGATGGGGATCTGCTTCTCCTGCACCACGACGAAGAAATCGGGATGCACCAAGAACGTCCGCACCGGCGACACCGACACCGATCCGGACAAGGCGATTCAGCTGTGCGTCTCGGTTCCGGTGGGCGACGTCGCCCTCGACATCTGACTTTCACTCGACATCAAGTCTGGAGACCGAACATGTTTGGACTCTCACTCTCGTTCCTCCCGTTCGTCGACGGTTCCGACGGCTCCCGCGCCGACGCCCCGGTGGTGCTCAGCCACGACCAGGTCGAAGAGATCGGCAGGCAACTGGACGCCCTCCGCGACCGGACGGTCGCGGATCTCGGCGCCGAGGACCGCGAATACATCTACAAGATCATCAAGGCGCAGAGGGGATTCGAGGTCGCCGGCCGCGGTTTGATGTACCTCGGGTTCTTCCCGCCGGCGTGGATCGCGGGCGTCGGGGCCCTCGGTGTGTCGAAAATCCTCGACAACATGGAGATCGGCCACAACGTCATGCACGGCCAGTACGACTGGATGCGGGAACCGGGCCTCAACTCCCGGGTGTTCGAATGGGACACCGTCTGCCCGGCCGATCAGTGGAAGCACTCGCACAACTACATGCACCACACGTACACCAACATTCTCGGCCGGGACCGGGACATCGGCTACGGCATCCTGCGGATCGACGAGGCGCAGAAGTGGAATCCCTACTACCTGGGGAACCCGGTCTACGCCTTCCTGCTGATGATGCTGTTCGAGTGGGGCGTCATGATGCACGACCTGGAGGCGGAGAACGTGATCCAGGGCAAGCGGAAGTGGCGCGACGTCAAACCGCTGCTGAAGGGCTGGTGGCGCAAGGCGGGTCGGCAGGTGCTCAAGGACTACGCGATCTTCCCCGCACTCACCGGGCCGCTGTTCGTGTCCACGCTGCTCGGCAACGTGACCGCCAACCTGATCCGCAACGTGTGGGCGTACTCCATCATCTTCTGCGGCCATTTCCCCACCGGCGTGCAGAGTTTCACCGAGGACGAGACCGCGGAGGAAACCCGCGGCGAGTGGTACGTCCGGCAGATGCTCGGCAGCGCGAACATCGAGGGCAGCCCGCTGTTCCACATCATGTCGGGCAACCTGTCGCACCAGATCGAGCACCACCTCTTCCCGGACCTGCCCGCCCATCGGTACCCGGAGATGGCACCCGTCGTGAAGGCGCTGTGTGAAAAGCACGGCCTGCCCTACAACACGGGTGGCTTCTTCAAGCAGATCGGCTCCGTATGGGCGAAGATCTTCAGGTTCGCATTGCCGCCCGGTCTCGTCTCGTCCGACACCCCTCCTGGTGTTATCGTCGAGCGGCAGAAGACTGCAGCCTGAGAGGCGAAACACATGGTGGGGAAGTTCGAGCGGCGCAAGGACACCGTGCAGGAACTGACGGAGTCCGCAGCCACACACGTCGGCCAGATCGCGACGATCATCGCCGGCGCCGTCCGGGACGTCACCCGGGAGATCGGCGACTGGGTGTCCGACGGCATCGAGATGCGTGAGGCCGCGAAGAAGGCCCGCGAAGATGCGGGCGAGGACGAACCCGTCGACTGAGGAACCTCGCCGAGGTGGGCCACGACCGTCACCGGTCGTGGCCCACCTTTCGTTCCGCTAGATGACGCCGAGCGAGATCATGGCGTCGGCGACCTTCACGAAACCGGCGATGTTCGCGCCGTGCACGTAGTCGCCGGGCATGCCGTATTCGGCGGCCGTGGCCACGGTGCGTTCGTGGATCCCGCGCATGATCGCGGCCAGGCGTTCGTCGGTGTAGCCGAATCCCCACGAGTCGCGGGATGCGTTCTGCTGCATCTCGAGTGCCGACGTGGCCACCCCACCGGCGTTGGCCGCCTTGCCCGGGGCGAACGCCACCGAGGCATCGCGGAACACCTGGACGCCCTGCGGGGTGGTGGGCATGTTCGCGCCCTCGGCCACCGCCTGCACCCCGTTCGAGACGAGGGACTTGGCAGCGGCGTCGTCGAGTTCGTTCTGGGTGGCGCAGGGGAGTGCCACGTCGCACGGCACGTCCCAGATGGAACCGTCCGGGACGAACCGGGCGTGCGGCACCGCGTCGACGTACTCGGTGATCCGTCCGCGGCGCACTTCCTTGATCTCCTTCAGGAGTTCGAGGTCGATGCCCTTCTCGTCGACGATGTATCCCGACGAATCGGAGCACGCAATCGCGATTCCGCCGAGTTGGTGCACCTTCTCGATCGCGTAGATCGCGACGTTGCCCGACCCGGAGACCACGACGGTCTTGCCGTCGAGCGAACTGTTCGCGGCCTTCAGCATTTCGGCGACGAAGTAGGCGACGCCGTACCCGGTGGCCTCGCGGCGTACCTGCGATCCGCCCCAGGTGAGGCCCTTGCCGGTGAGGACACCGGACTCGTAGGAGTTGGTGAGACGCTTGTATTGACCGAACAGGTAGCCGATCTCGCGGCCGCCGACGCCGATGTCGCCGGCCGGGACGTCGGTGTACTCACCGATGTGGCGGTGCAGTTCGGTCATGAACGACTGGCAGAACCGCATGACCTCCGCCTCCGAACGGCCCTTCGGGTCGAAGTCGGAGCCACCCTTGCCGCCGCCGATCGGGAGTCCGGTGAGCGCGTTCTTGAAGATCTGCTCGAAGCCGAGGAACTTCACGATTCCCAGATTCACGCTGGGGTGAAACCGCAGGCCGCCCTTGTAGGGGCCGAGCACGCTGTTGTACTGCACGCGGAAGCCGCGGTTGACGCGCACGTTGCCGGCGTCGTCGACCCACGGCACCCGGAAGATGATCTGGCGCTCGGGCTCGCACAGTCGTTCGATCAAACCGGAGTCGGCGTAATGGGGGTGGTGGTCGAGCACGACCTGGAGCGACTCGAAGACCTCCGCGGCCGCCTGGTGGAACTCGGGTTCTCCGGCGTTCCGCAGGCGGACCTGCTCGTAGATCTCTGCTACCTGGTCGCGCGTTGACACAGACCCACCTGCCTGACGTGTGAGGAATTCGTTACCTGACGTTTACCTTGAAAACTATAGACCGGATGCCAGGTGTCCTGTATCGCGCCGTGCGTGCGGGTCAGGGCTTCCGTAGGGGTGCGCGGGAATGCATTGCGACAGCGGTGTTCTCGACGGCCTCGCCGCAATGCGCGCACCGCTGCTCCAGTTCCAGTGAGTGTCCGCACTCGTGGACGAGGACGGACGGGGCCTCGTCGACCGCCCACTTGCTGCCCCATTGGAACAGCGACAGGAGCAGTGGCCGCAGGTCCTCGCCCGCCGGGGTCAGGTGGTACTCGAATCGGGGAGGGTGCTCGGAGTACTGCCTGCGCTCGATGACGCCGACCTCCTCGAGTTTGCGCAGGCGCGCGGTGAGGATGTCGCGGGACACGCCGATGTACCCGGCGATCCGGTCGAACCGGTGCACCCCGTAACTCAGTTCGCGGATCACCAGCATGGACCAGCGGTCGCCGATGAGTTCCATCGTGGCGGCGATGGCGCAGGGTCTCGGTGCCAGTGGCATGCGGTCCATCACGATCTCGGGGGTCGCTGGCTCGGTGTCGCCGGTGTTCATGCACTCCATCATAGAGGGTTGTGTTTTCCAACTAATAGGGGTTAGTGTCGGAATCGCAGTTAGTTGGAAAATCAGACTTACTAATTCGAAGGGGTCGTCATGACCACGATTCAAGATCGAACGGTGCTGGTCACCGGGGCCAATCGCGGGCTCGGACGTGCCTTCGTCGCCGAGGCGCTGGCGCGAGGAGCGCGAACGGTCTACGCATCGGCACGGGACGTCTCGACGATCGACGGGCACCCGCGGGTCGTACCCGTGCACCTGGACGTCACCAACCCCGAGTCGGTGTACGCCGCGGCGGAGATCGTCGGCGATCTCGGTGTGCTGATCAACAACGCCGGCATCTTCATCGGCGAGTCGCCATTGACGGGTGATCTCGACGGGATGCGCCGTGAACTGGAAACCAACCTCTACGGGCCTCTCAACGTGACCCGCACGCTCGCGCCGGTCATCGCGTCCAACGGGGGTGGTGCGATTCTCAACGTGCACTCCGTGTTGTCGTGGTTGGCCGTCGGCGGCTCCTACAGCGTCTCGAAGGCCGCCCTCTGGAGTGCCACCAACGCCATGCGCGCCGAACTCGCGGCGCAACATATTCAGATGGTCGGGCTGCATCTCGGGTACATGGACACCGACATGACGAGCGGACTCGACGTCGAGAAGATCTCTGCGGCCGAGGTCGCGCGACTGGCGTTCGACGGCATCGAGTCGGGTGCGGACGAGGTCCTCGCCGACGACACCACCCGCGCTGTCAAGGCGGCACTTTCGGGCGACCTCGACGTTCTCTATCCGCAGTCCGCGGAACGGGGGGCCGCATAGTGGATGTGTTCGGAAGCGGTGACGTGTCGACGATCGAGGGCGTGGCGGACGCGGAGTGGGGAGAGGTGCGGTCGAAGATCGTCGAGTGGCACGACCCGACCGGGCCGGCACGCAGGGCCCGGGAACTCGACGGCCTCACCTACCTGCGCGCGATCCTCGACGGACGCGTTCCGGCGCCCCCGATCGCCAGCCTCATGAACCTGCGATTCCTGGAGGCCGAACCCGGGAGGGTGGTCTTCGCGCTCGACCCCGACGAGTCGCAGTACAACCCCATCGGCGCGATCCACGGCGGTGCCGTCTGCACGCTGCTCGATTCGGTGGCCGGATGTGCGGTGCACTCGACGCTGCCGGCGGGGTGGGGTTACACGTCGGTCGAGATCAAGGTCAACTACATCCGCGGAGCCACCCGCGATTCGGGTGCGTTGACGGCCACCGGCGTCGTGAAGAAGTCGGGTCGCCGCATCGCGTTCGCGGAGGGGGAGGTCACCGACTCGCAGGGCCGCCTCGTCGCCACCGCCACCAGCACGCTGCTGGTGTTCGAGGTTCCTCGGGAGGTCTGATACCGGCCGGGAAACCCGCCACTCGCGGAGGGGAGTGGCGGGTCCCGATGCACCGTTGCCCCGTCGGGTTGGGGCGATGCGTGAACGAGACTAATCGGTCGGTTTGCTACGCGCGAGTACGCGACCCGCGGGGTCGTCGAAGCCGCCCGGCGAGGGGCCGGCATTTGATGTACTGAAGTGCGTCCTCATCAGCGTCATCCCCGGAGCGGTCAAGGAAGGCACACCCATGGGCACGATCACCACGCAGGACGGCACGGAGATCTTCTTCAAGGACTGGGGAACCGGTCAACCCATCGTGTTCAGTCACGGCTGGCCGCTGTCGGCGGACGACTGGGACACCCAGATGCTGTTCTTCCTCCAGCACGGCTACCGCGTCATCGCCCACGACCGGCGCGGCCACGGACGCTCCACCCAGACCGGCGACGGCCACGACATGGACCACTACGCCGACGACCTCGCCGCGCTGACATCGCACCTCGACCTCCGAGACGCGATCCACGTCGGCCATTCGACCGGTGGCGGCGAGGTGGTGCACTATCTCGCGCGGCACGGAGAGAGCCGAGTGTCGAAGGCTGCGCTGATCAGTGCGGTGCCCCCGCTGATGGTGAAGACGGAGGCGAACCCGGGCGGCCTTCCGAAGGACGTCTTCGACGACCTGCAGGCGCAACTCGCGGCCAACCGTTCCGTCTTCTACCGCGACCTGCCGTCGGGGCCGTTCTACGGCTTCAACCGGCCGGGCGTGGAATCGTCGGAGGCCGTCATCGAGAACTGGTGGCGCCAGGGAATGATGGGCGGGGCCAAGGCGCACTACGACGGCATCGTCGCCTTCTCGCAGACCGACTTCACCGAGGACCTGAAGAAGATCACGGTGCCGGTGCTCGTGATGCACAGCGAAGACGATCAGATCGTGCCCTACGCCGACGCGGGACCCCTGTCCGCGAAGCTTCTCGCGAACGGGACACTGAAGACGTACAAGGACTTCCCCCACGGCATGCCCACCACGCAGGCGGAGACGATCAACGCCGACCTGCTGGAGTTCCTGAAGGGCTGACGCCGAGCCCGCCCGATCGCCATGAGACCCGCGTCGCGCCTTGTTCGGAGCACCGTGTTCGTCGCGGCGCTCGGGTGCGTGGTGGTGTCCGGGTGCGGCACCGCGACGAACGGACCCGCGACCGAGACGACGGCTCGGTCAGCAGCAGCGGGCAGGTTCGTTCCCGGTCCGGGTGACCGTTCCGGGCTGGTCGACATCGGCGGTGGCCGCGACATGTATCTCGAGTGCCGCGGTTCCGGTTCCCCGACGGTCGTGCTCGTCTCCGGGGCGGGGGTCGCCGCGGACAATTGGAGCTACGCGGGCAACCCCGCAGATCAGGCGAACCCGCCCCAGCGCAGCGATTCCGCCGTCTTCCCCGAGATCGCGAAGTTCACCAGAGTATGCGCCTACGACCGTCCCGGGACCGAGCAGATGGACGGCGAGGCGAGCCGATCAACAGGCGTACCGCAACCGACCACGGCGCAGGCCGACGTGGCGGATCTGCATGCCCTCGTGACGGAGGCCGAGCTTGCGGGGCCCCGGGTGCTGGTCGGACATTCGTGGGGCGGAGTGATCGCGTCCGCGTACGCCAGGACCTACCCGGACGAGGTCTCCGGGCTGGTCCTCGTCGATCCCGGATCGCAATACCTGCAGTCGACATTGCCGCCCGCGGTGTGGGACCAGTGGATGCGGGACATCGAGACGAACGGTGGGAAGCATCCCGGCGCGGAGACCCCAGACTATCCCGCCACCCTCGCGGCGCTCGACTCCACGCCTCCGCCGCCCGCGATCCCCGCCGTCGTCCTCACCTCGGATGTTCCCTTCGACTACCTTGGGATCGGTGATGCCGACGCGTACTGGCCCCAGTGGCTCGACGCCGCCGCGCTCCTCTCGGCGGCGCTCGACGCCACCCACGTCACGCAGACCGGCAGCGGTCACTTCATCGAGAACGAGAATCCCGCTCTCGTGGTCGAGCAGGTCTGTTCGGTTCTCGCGCCGGCTGTGAGTTGTCCCGCGGCGTGAGTCCCGCGCTCGTGTGGGCGGGCCCCTGGTTCCCGACTGCACAGGTTTTCGCCGGACCGTGCCTCGTCGTATGAGTGCCCCCGGCAGGATTCGAACCTGCGACCAAGAGAGTCGCAGGTTCAAATCACTGTTCCTGCAGGTAAATACGGGCGCTAGGACCCTGTCGAACCGTCCACTCTCCGCTTACTCTCCACTTTGACCGCGGCATCGAGGATCGCCGCGACCTCCGGGCGGACCTTCCCCCGCGACATGTACTTGTCCATCGTCATCGACGGACTCGCGTGCCCGAGCTGGTCCGCCGTGATCCGCGGGCCCATCTTCGACTCGTCCAGCAGCGACGCCACCGTTCGCCGGAACGTGTGCGCCGTGACCCAGTCCAACCTGAGCGCCGCCCGAACCCGCCGCCACTGCACATTCAGGGCGTCCGCGTCCCTGATCGTCCCCGTAGAGGATGGGAACAGCACCTGATGGGTGTTCGGTGGCATCGCCAGCTTGCGGGCCCGCAGCATCGTCACCGCGAAGTCCGGCAATGCCAGCGTCCGGTTCGTGTTCTTCGGGTCGTCGTCGCGGCTGACCAACGTCAGGCCGACGCCGGGCACCCGGGTCGCCTTCTCCGACAGCGTGATCGTCTTCGCCTGCAGATCCAGGCCCGGCCACGTCATGCCGATCAGCTCCGACATGCGGACGCCGGTCGCCGCGAACATCGTGATGACGTCGATCAGGTCCACGCTCGCGCAGTACTCGGCGACTGTCGGCACGCGGTACTTCGACGGCAGTGGAACGCCGCCCTTGCCGACCGCGGGGCACGGAATCTTCGACTCGCGGAGGTCGACCAACAGCTTCGCGAGCTGTTCCGGTTCCAGCGACCGGGCAGGCTTCGTCGTCGACGTCGCCGGCCGGGTGTCGCGCACCGGGTTCACCTTCACCACGCCCAGCCGGGTCGCCATCGAGAACATCCCCGACAGCACCGACCGCGTCGACTTCGCGTTGCCGGCACCGTTCACCTCGGCGACCGAGCGGAGGAACGTCTCGAGGCGCTGCGTCGACACCTCCTGCAGTCTCAGGCCGCCGAGCTGTGCCGAGATGAACTTCGCGACGTCGTCGTACCTCCTGAGCGTGCGCGGCGCCTTGCCGGTCTCCACGAGATCCACCCGGTACGTCGTCCAGAGCTCGTCGATCGTCGTCGTCCCGTCGAGATCGCCGGTCGACTCGCACGCCGACTTCATCGCCTCGATCAGGATTCGCTCGGCCGCAGCTCCTTCGCGGTCGAAGACGCCCTCGGGGGAGTAGCGGCGCATCCGCCGGGTCCGCCCGTTCTGCGCGCGGTACCGGCCGTCGGCGTACCACCGACCCTTGTCGACCTTCGTGCGTTTGATGTGCCCCCAGGTGCCGAGAGGCATTGGCGGGCGGGCCATCAGGCCGCCGCCGTGTGATCGTCGTTGGTCACGACTACACTCCTTGCTGAAACTGTTCGGGTTTCGCCTCGCCCCCGCGCTCACCACCTATGAGCGCGGGGGTTTCTCGTCACTACAGTTCGCCGCAGCGGTGAAAGATCTGCGTGTTGTTGCGCTCCGACTTCTTCAGTTGGAAGTACTGAGGCGCATGGCCTTTCGTCAGCTGATCCAGGATGAACGGAAGAGCATGCACCAGAGTAGACGCAGGGCCAGCGACAACGTGGTAGCCCGATGCGTGGACCTGATGCACGCCGATCCAGTGCAGCCCCGCATCACGGCAAGCCTGCCGCTCCGCTGGCCGTTTGAGTTGTGCGAGATCGCCGGTTACGAAGACATCGCAGCTCTCGTCTGCGACATGGCGGAAAAGGTCGACGTCCTCCATGCCTTTCGAGCAGAGTTCGCGGACTCCAACGAACTCGTGAGCGCGGAAGATGGACGTGAGATGCCCCATCATTCCCTGATTCATATTTTCGTCGAGGAAGAATTTCACGCGGTACGTCCACTGCCGGCGACCTGGCTGACTTGCTCGTCGAAACTGACGGCGTCGCCGACGTCGACTGGAGCGACAGTCGGGAAGTATTCACCGACCGCGTCGGCAGGGATATCCCCGCCTCGCACTAGGTTTGCCACGGTGTCGTACGGCACGCGAGTGCCGCGAATCGTGGGCCAGCCACCCATGCGTGTTTCCCGGACCTCCAGGCGGGGCCGTGGGTGCAAGAAATCAACGACACCTTCACCCTTCCAGTTGGTGAAGGGCTTGAAGACGTCATCCAGCGAGGCGATTACACGCTGCCCCGGGGCAACGACCAGGTCTGTTGCCTCGTTTCCTTCAACAAGGAAGACCGAAGAGCCGTCCGTGACCAGTGTGTATCGCGAGGGGTGATCGGTGAGATCCATCTTCTGAAGCGACTGGAATGCGCGACGGATCCGTTGCAGGGGAACCTCCGCGCGCAGCTTGACCAGAGTCCGAAGCGCCACCACATCGCGGAACGAGTAAAGAACTCGTGGTCTGAGCGCCACTTCAGGGGCAACTAGCGGGTTTGGTGGCTTCCGCCAGTCGGAAAGCTGTCGCATGGATGCGCCAGTAAGGATTGATGTCAGCTCGACCGGGAACGACATTCACAAACACCTCCTCTCGATCGAATCCAGCCGATGTAATTTAGTCTCTCAGGTCACACTCGTTTGCGTAAGGGTATGTGTTGCGGCAAACGAGGTGTGAATCAGTCACGCCCTTCGTTCGAGCTCTTGGTCGATGTACCGGCGCTCGCCGTCCGTGAGATCCCGGACTCGGTGCTGCAGCGTCGGCAGGTCGACCCACAATTCTTCCGCCAGCTCGTCGTCGACTCGCAGCCGATTCCACACCAGGGCGTCGATGAGCGTCCGAGGCTGATCAGCCTACGCGCCGTGATGCATTCGACGACGCGTTCCTCCTTCACGGCGAGGTGTGGGTCGTTGGGGACCGGGCCGCGTTCGATGTGCACGATCTCGTGGGTGAGGGTGCAGCGACGTTCACGCTGGTTCGAGGTGCCGTCGATCTCGATGCCACCGGCGGTCCATTCACCCAGGCATCCGAACCGCAGGCAGTTCGGGAAGGTGACTTCGAGGTGCGGGTAGCACCGCTGAAGATGCCGCCATGGATGCCATCGGTGAACCATGCGCCCCGTCCAAACGTGTCGGTGTCCTGTGGTAGGTCCACAATCTACTCGAACAGACGTTCGAAAAGCGAGTTACTGGTCGGTAACTGTCGGGACGCAAGTCACCGCAAGGTTTCGTGAAAAGTGTTCCTACGCGCCGGTCTCCGGCCCCTCCGGATCGGCGTGATTCCACGGCTCGCCCTCAATGCGTCGCCGCCGACGCTCCTCGGTCTCACCCTCGCGGCGCGCCAACGCGTAATCGGACTGCTGTCCGGTGTCGTCCTCGACATCGGACTCTTTCGGCCTGGCGGAACCGGAATCAGCGGGCTCGTAACCCTCCCGGGCCGCGAGGTAGTCAGGCCTCAGGCGTTGATTGTTCGTAATCGAGTACTCATCCTGGACGTCGGTGACGTTCATGGGGGCTCCTGAGCTTTCCTTGCTGCCGCCTGCGCCGAGCTGCTTCGTGCTGCTCTCTTCCGTCCGCGGTTCCTGCTCTTTGTCATCTTCGCCCTTCTTGGCTCTGAGTAGTTCTCTCAATCCCTCTGCGCCCCGGCCGCCCTGGCGCACTGGCTGTTGTTCGCGCCACCAGCTCTCGCGCCAGGGCTCCTCGCCTTCGCCGTATTTGGAGGCTTGCCAGGGTGGCGTCCATGGACGCCCGTCCTTCATCTGGCCGGACATGTGCATCGCCTCGCGTAGCTCTTCGTCGGCGGTTGCTCCGTCGATACCGCGCATTCGCGCGTATTCGAAGGTCAGCAACATCGCCTTGCCCATGTGCTGCTGCCACTCCACGAAGACTTCCTCAAAGGTCCTCCTCGCCGGAGCCTGACTGCCGGCGATCATGAACGCTGTTTCTTCAGGCACGCCGGCGAGGTAGGCGATTGCCCGAATCGTGTTCTCGGTTGGTCGGCTTGAGTACTTGCCTTGCCGGATCCGGTTGAGCGTTGCGTGGGATACGTCGTGTCCGTCTGCGATCGCTATCTCTGCAAGGCGCCTCCCTGATGCCCCGTTGTGGCGGGCAGATGCGACCTTCAGAAGATCTGCCAGCGTTTCGACTTTGCTCATGGCCAGAAGACTTCCCTATTCGTCGTCGCTCGTGTCAGTTGCGCGAACAAATTCTCTGACAAGTGGAACATGCGTCACGCGACTTCAGCGTAGCTATTTTCCACTTGTCGTCTTGACGAGTAAATGCCTCATGCCTCATGATTCACTTGTCACCGTGAAGATTGGAGAGCAAGATGGCTACTCGTACGAAGAAGAACCGTCCACCGACCCGACGTAAGGAGGTCTGGATGCGAGTTAAAGACGGCGGGCAGATCCGCCGGTGGCGCAAGCAAAAGCACTTCAGTCAGCGCGAGTTGGCGTATCTGGTGCGTCGCACGCAGAGCACGATCTATCTCATCGAGACCGGGAAGTTGACATCGATCACCGAGGACCTCGGTGTCGCGATCGCAGCTCGACTGGATGTTCCCTGGGAGGACCTCTTCGATGCTCACGAAATCGAAGTCGTACCTCGAGTGGCACATGCCTCACGTTCCAGTAGTCACCCCATCAGCGCATAGAAAAAGCCCCCGCCTGCGGACACAGGACGAGGGCTACGACACAGATTGGAGAACCAATGTCTGACATGCACCCTACCGCGTCAGTCGAACTGTTCCGGTACGAGACTTCGGAGTTGCGATCGGTTGTGATCGACGGCGAGCCATGGTTTGTCGCTGTCGACGTCGCTCGCATCCTCGAGTACAGCGCTACCTCGGCGATGACGAGGCGCCTCGACGACGAGGACAAGGGTGTGCGAGATCTGCACACCCTTGGTGGAAACCAGAAGTTGATCGTCATCTCGGAGGCGGGGTTCTACGCCGCGATCCTCGGTAGCCAGTCAGCCAAGTCGAGAGTGATCAAGCGGTGGCTGACCCACGACGTGCTGCCGACGATCCGTAAGACAGGGCAGTACTCCACTGCGCCGACGCTCACCGGTCCCGAACTCATGGCGACGGCGCTACTCGAGGCGGCCGCGACCTTGAAGGCGAAGGACCAGCAGATCGCGGAGTTGGAGGCGCCGGCGCGGGCGTGGAACAACCTCGCCGACGCGAAGGGGAACTACAGCGTCGCCGAGGCCGCGAAGATCCTGTCGCAGGATTCGAACATCAGCATTGGCCGTGATCGACTGTTCGACTTCATGCACAGCAAGCGTTGGATCTTCCGCTCGCGGAATCCGCGTGGCGGCTGGGAGGCCAGGCAGGAGCAGGTCGACACCGGCCGACTGTATGAGCGACCAGCACGCCCATTCCTGAACTCCAAGTCCGGCGAGTACGAGCTGCCGGCGCCGACGCTCCGCGTCACAGTGAAGGGGATCGCGAAGTTGCACGAGCTCCTCGGCGGATCAGGTCAGCTGTCGCTGAGTGAGGCCGCATGAGTGACCGGTCCCTCAACATCCACAGCGAATCATCAGTCCAGGTCACCAAGCGTGCCGAGGGAGTGCTTCGGCTCGTGGACATGCTGCTGACCGAGTGCGGATTTCCACACCACCCGTTCGGTGAAAGTGTGGATGTGGGCGTTCAACGACGCCGCATGGTCGATTCCGTATGGGTCGGGAGTCCGCATACGGGCGCGGCGCTCACGGATCTCGCGGCGGAGTTCCTGGGCCGCTCGCGGCAGTTCGAACAGGAGTTGGCCTCCCCTCCCGGGTACAGAGTTTGCCCGAGACTCTGCCTGCTCCCCGTCTACAGTCACGACGGCACGTACATCGAACGCTTCATCGTCACCCATGTTCGTCAGGGCGTAGCGCCCAGGTGCTACCCAGTCGCCTTCCCAGTGGACATCGTGTCGTTCGGTCTCTCGAAGCTCGCCCCGCTTGGAGATCGTGTTCGCTTCTTCAGCGAGTTGACGCGCATCTACAGCGATGCTGTTCGACTCTCGGGCGAGGCCATTGGCCTCCGTGCCGAGTTGCTCGCCGCGCTGTGCGATATCGCGGGCATCCTCGGCGAGCTTGTTCGACGCCTTCGACTGTTTGAGCGCCAAGATCCCGAAGGTCAACCCCGCGCCGCCACCGAGAACCCCTCCGACCGCGCCGAGCCATGCCAGGACATCGTCCACGATTCTTCTCCTTCTGTTGTTGGTTGTGGCGATCACAGCGTAGGAGACGGCCAGGTCGCGGAGGGTGTTGACGCACCCTCCTCGACCGAGCATGGCGGTCCCTCATGAGCAAACCGTCCCTTAACATCCACCAGGTCTCCGACGTCACCGGTCATTCGCCGCAGACGATCCGGAAGATGCGCACTCAAAGCTGGATGGCCCAGCACGGCCCGCATCCCCTGTACTCCAAGGGTTTCAAGCCGGGGGAGGGCATCACCTCCGCGCTGCGCTGGCGGGCGTCCGACGTCGACGAGTTCATGAACACGGTGATGGCCGATGCTGCGAGGTGGTCCGCGTGAAGTTGTATGAGTGCAAAGACTGCGACTTCAGTATCGCGGGTAGCGAACCGAGCAACGCTGACGACGAGTTCGAGTTGCGCCAGGACATCGAGGCGCACGAGGAGTTCCACCGCGACAACGACGGAGTGGGTGAAAGTACTCCTGCCGCCGCCGTCGAGGCACTGAGATTGCTGGCGGAGCTAGGCATGGTCGTGCTGCCCGTCGAGGCGAAACCCCTCACGCGCGACGACGTGCGCGCCATAGTGCGTGAGGAGATCCGACGAATCCGATTACCAGACTCTTCCGCTCCGATCGTCGGCGTCGTCAGCGGATCCGTCACCGTCCTCGAGAACTTTGATTCGGTCCTCGGCCTCCGCGATCCGACTCTCAAGACGGATGACTGCCAGCATCAGCGGGGCAACCAGGCCCGCTGCGCTGAATGTCTCGCCTCCCGCCTGCTCGATGTTCTCGATGAATTCGTCCCTGATGGCCGACGAAACGGGGAACTCGTCCGGGATCGACAGAGCCTTCAGATGGGCGATGGTGCTCAAGAAGATTCTCCTTCTGTTGGTGGTAGTAGGCCCACAGTAGGAGACCGGCTGGTCTCTGACGTATCTACGGCATCGTCCGCGGATGCTGAGGACTCCGGGTCAGACCTCAAGATGCTCGCCCGAGGCGAGTCGCTCCTCAAGTTCATCGAGCCCCTTTGTCATAGCGTCGATCATCTCGGCGGCAGTGGCGGGTCGCGAGTTGTTCGACGCGAGGGTATGGAAGGCCTGGTAGATCGACTTCACCCCGGTGAGCGTTTCAGGGATCGCATCGATTCTGCGAGAGAGGTCGTCGAGTCGTGTGTCGGCAGCCATCCCGTTTTCCCTCCGAGTGTTGATTCTGGCGTCACCACCGTAGGCGATGACGGCAATCGCGGTGCCGACGCGTCCTCCGCGACCGTGCCATCGGTCGGCGGTGAGTCGTGATGACGACGCTGCGCGTGACGACAGTGCGCACGGCCACGCACATCGAGAAGGTTGCGCCGGCCCACGTGGGTTCCGGTGCTGCGTCGGCTGGGGTCGCGAACGCGTTGCGCAGTGGCGGCGGGATGTGGCGGGTGACGTTCCGCGACGGGACTACTGACGTGGTCTACGGCGACGAGATCATGGTGCGCTGGTGAGCGATCTCGATTCCACCCTCGCGAACGTCCCCCACACCGAGCGCGCCCGGGTCCTGGTCGACGCGCACTCCCGTGTCGCCGAGCGGTTCGTCGCGGAGTTCGAGGCAGGCCTCCTGACGCATGCCGAAGTCCGCGAACCGCGTAGCGCCCCGGCTGGTTCCGGCGCTGCGCCTGCGGAGCCGAGCACTACTAACACCATCCATCCACAGCTTGTGAATGAAACGAGACTGCGATGACAGCAACTTTCGACGCCCGCATTGACGGCGACGACCTGCATGACCAGTTCATGACCACACCGATCCACGACCAGGTCAAGAGGGACCTGCGTTCCGTGTGGATCCAGCAGCCGACCGTGACGGATGTCGAGTTCGACCGCGCCGTCTACGCCGCGATGAACCTCGCGAAGCCGCACCCGGCGACGCCCGACCTGTTCGACGACCTCGCCATCGCGATCGATGAGGCACCTGAGCCAAGCGGCTGGGACAAGCTCGAGGGTTGGCTGACATTTGAGTGGCGGTCCTGGATGGGCTGGGCTCTCTGCCTGATCCTCGGCGGCGTGTTCGGCCTCATCGGCTACGGATTGTTGGTGACCGCATGACCATCCGCGAGGAACTCACCAAACTTCTGAAGAACGCCGGGGACAACAAGTCGCTGTTCGTCCAGTTCAACGAGAAGTACTGGGGGCCGATCGCTGACGCCGTGCTCACCCGGTACGCAGTGGTGGAGCTCCCCGAGGAGCACTTCGCCGGCGACTACGCGGTCGCCCACATCGAGGCGGATGAGATCCAGATCGACGTCGTCTGGGTCGACAGCCCCGACGACGCGCGCAAGGTGGCCGCGGCGCTGCTCCGCGCAGCAGACCAGCTCGAGAAGCAGCTCGCAGAGGAGCGCGGGCCGGACGACGACGAGCCCGACTGGGGCGCGCGGGCCGACGCCGCGTGACGCCCAGGTCGACCGAGAGAACGAGGTCCTGTGATGAGCGATCCCAGAAGGATGCTTGCCCGCTATGTCGAGAACCATGAGATGACGGTGCTGAAGGACGACGGGCTGTACCGGCATATCCGGTTCCAATCTCCGGATACGTCGATCTTCTGGTTCGACCTGATCACGTGGCCGCACAACCTCGTGATCACCGGCGACGTGCACTCGTACCAGTTCGCCCGCATTGATGACATGTTCGAGTTCTTTTCGGTCCACACGGGTCTGCAGGGTGGCATCAACCCGGGCTACTGGGCAGAGAAGATCCGCGGCGACAACCCCGCCATCTCCTTCTCGGAGGAGAAGTTCAAACAGCAGGTCGTCCAGTACTTCATGGACAACCGCCACGCCTACACCGACAAGGTCGGGCTGTGGAAGTCGATCCGTGAAGACGTCCTCGACAGCGCGTACGCCTACAGCCTGGCTGACGCCCGGTACATCCTCAATGACTTCCGTTACCGGAACTACTTCCCCGACGAGGAGTTCGAGTTCGCCGACGTCTGGGAGTGGGACCTCACGGACTATGACCACCACTACCTGATGGCTTGCCATGCGATCGTGTGGGGCATCGCGAAGTACCGGGCGGAGGTGACCGCTCGTGCCGCATGACGATGAGCAGGCCGCGATCCTCGACGTTGCGGACCCTGACAGCGACGTTGCGCGGGCCATTGCGCAACGCGCCCGGCTCACCGTGTGCAACGCCGCAACGGACGTCGACGACGCCCGCAATCTGCTGGCGATGCTCGGGCTGATCGACGTCGACACCGAGGTCGCGCAGCGTTGCGCCGTCTGCAACCACCAGATGGTCACCCGCAGCGGGTCCGATCTCCGGCCCCGGCCGCCCGGTGTGAAAACCACTGGCGCGAAGGGGATGTGCAACACCTGCTACCAGATCACGTTGCGACCAGACCACCAAACGAAAGGCGGTGTTGCGTGAGTGATCTGCTCGCACCTGACCAGATCGGCGTCTACGCCGACATTCCCGACTACGTCTACCACGGCGACAAGACGTCGCTGTCGTCGTCCGGCGCCCGGGCCCTCCTGCCGCCGTCGACACCGGCCCAGTTCCGCTACGCGCAGGACAATCCGCGTGAATCGACGAAGGCATTCGACCTCGGTCACGCCGCACACACCCTCGTCCTCGGTGTCGGGGAAGAGATCGTAGAGGTCAAGGCCGACAACTGGACGACCAAGGCCGCGAAGGCGGAACGCGACGCGATATACGCCGAGGGCAAAACACCACTGCTCACCAAGGAAGTCGTGCAGGTCCACGCCATGGCCGCCGCGATCCGCCGCAACCGGCACGCCGCAGCACTCCTCGAGTCCGGCACCCCCGAGCTGTCGATGTACTGGGACGACCCAGCCACCGGTGCCCGCCTGAGGTGCCGGCCGGACTGGCTCCCGAACCTCACCATCGATGGCCGCGTCGTCATCGTCGACTACAAGTCGAGCACCTCCGCGAACCCCGACAAGTTCTCGAAGTCGGCCGCGGACTTCGGTTACGCCCAGCAGGATCCCTGGTACCGAGATGGTCTCATCGCACTCGGCATCGCCGACGACCCCGTGTTCCTGTTCGTAGTCCAAGACAAGAATCCGCCCTACCTCGTCTCGGTCATCGAGCTGCACTCCGACGACATCGAGGTCGGACGCCAGCTCAACCGCAAGGCCATCGACCTCTTCGCTGCCTGCATGGAGACCGGTCTGTGGCCGGACTACAGCGACGACGTCCACCTCGTCAGCCTCCCCGCATGGTGGCGGCGCCAGCACGAGAACTCACTCCCGTGGTAACCGCACCCCCATCTGAACGGAGTCACACATGACGAATAGCCCTGCCCGCTACCAGCCCGCGTTCCAGCCAGCCGGTGCACGAACACAGGTCAGCCAGGCCACCGCGATCGAGCAGTCCCGCGCCATCGCCGAGGTCCAGGCCGCCGTCCTCGTCGCCCAGCAGAACCGGCGCAGCAAGCCCATCGCCGTCGAAGAGATGCGCGACAGCACCGCACAGAAGTCCGTCGCCGATCGCGCGTTCTTCTCGTTCCCGCGCGGTGGTGAGACCGTGTCCGGCCCGTCGATCCACCTCGCCCGCGAGCTTGCCCGCTGCTGGGGCAACATCCAGTACGGCGTCGCCGAGCTCCGGCGCGACGACGACAAAGGCGAGTCGGAAATGCAGGCGTTCGCCTGGGATCTCGAAACAAATGCGCGCAACGCGATCACCTTCATCGTCCCGCACAAGCGCGACACCCGGCAGGGGACCCGCCAGCTCGCCGACATGCGGGACATCTACGAGAACAACGCCAACGCCGGCGCCCGCCGCGTCCGCGAGGCGATCTTCGCCGTCCTCCCGGCCTGGTTCGTCGAAGAAGCCTCCGACCGGTGCCACGCAACCCTGCAGGACGGCGGCGGAATCCCGCTCGCCACGCGCATCGCGAACAGCATCGGTCACTTCGACGGAATCGGAGTTTCCCGCAAGCAGCTCGAGTCCAAGATCGGTCGACCATCCGACGAATGGACCGAGCAGGACCTCGGAGAACTCGGCATCACCTTCAACTCGATCAAGAATCGGGAGATCTCGCGCGAGGAAGCGTTCCCGCCGAGCCGCGTCACCGCCGCTGACATCGAGAGTGGCCGACCAACCGAGGCTCCGCCGAAGGATGCGCCAGACGAGCGACCAGCCAAGGACCAGCCGAAGGACACGGAACGAGACGGGTCGCAGCCCGCGTCAGCCGAGGAACTGAAGGGCCTCACCGCTGCGCTCACCAAGGCCGGCATCAAGAACGCCGAGGAACGGAAGGCGTTCCTGTCCGCCCGCGAAGGTCGCGACATCACCGCCGTCAAGGATCTGACGTCAGCTGAGGTTGCCTCCACGATCCGCTTCCTCGAGAACGGCGAAGAGCAGGCCGGTGAACCCGCATGAGCGACACAACCAATGCGCCCATAGTCGGGCTGGCGTCGTACTTCCCCGACGCGCTGCCGGAATTCCGCGAGAAGTACGAGGGAACGCACATGGCCGTCGAGGTCATGGTCCCGATCGGGTGGGCTCCGGTGCTCACGCTCTCGTCAACGCTCGACGTCGTCACTCCCGACGGCATCCAGCTCGCACTCGGTGACCCCGCGTGACCCGCACCCTCGCGTCCCTCGCCCTCGCCGTCGCCCTCACGGCGGCGGGGGCGGGGATGGGCGCAGTCATCGCATTCGGCTGGCTCGCAAACGGATTCGACAAGAGACGGTTGGCGGTGGTGCAGCTGTGATTACAGTTCTCCGTTGCCGGGGTATCGGCGAACCAATGGGTGACGGCAACATGCTGGCCAATGTCACGAAGAGCCTCGACACCCAGCGGTTCCGAGTGGTCGAGCTGCCGTGGTCGGCTCAGTACGGGCCGGTGCCGGCGCCGCTCGGGTCGTCGTTCGACAACTCGCTCACCTCGGGTCGCACGATGCTGCTCGACTATATCCGGCGCGACCCCAACCCGGTCGTGCTCACCGGCTACTCGGGTGGGGGAGCGCTCGCGGGCAACGTCGCCGCCGAGATCGCACGCGGCGAGCACTCCGAACTGGACGTGCGCGGCGTCGGTCTCATCTCCGACCCGCTCCGTCCGGCGGATCCGTGGGGGTCGGAGGAGCCCTGGGGAATCGCAGGCTCACGGCCCATCGCCCGGGTCTGGTTCCCGGTCTGGCACTGCGCCGACCCTGCCGACGTCATCACGTGCTGTCCGCCCGACAGCCCGCTGCGCACGATCGCGGATCAGTCGTCGGCGTTCGCGCTCGGCGACCTCCGTTCGTGGGGCTGGGACCTCGTCAACCGCCTGCGAACCGGGCGCTGGCAGGCAACGATCCGCGACTGGCGCAACGGGCCTGCGGTGTGGAACGCCTACTCGCAGGCGATCGTCGGCGCCCGCGGCTACCTCACCGGTGACCACACCAGCTACAACCTCCGCTGCTACCCCGGCTGCTACCCCGGCAGCACTCGCACCTACACCGAGTGGCTTGCCGACCGAATCAACGAAATCGAGGCATGACCATGACGTTCGATGTGAAGGGATTCTGCCCGATGGGCTGCGGCGCAACGCTGTTCGCAGGCTACGGCGGATACATCGCCTGCAGCAACGCCTCCTGCCCTAATCCCACGGCCGTCGCTGACATCCTTGACGTCCGCGAGACCGAGCACATCGTCACGCTCAGGGCCGATGAGTTCACCGTGCGGCATCCGCTCCGTGAGCGCGTCGAGAACGAGCTTGAGGAGTGCCGGTTCCATCGCCTGCTTGCGGCGCTCGACGGCCCGCCTGAGCCACCAGGCACTTACCGCGTCACGGTCTGCCGCGACAACGTGTGGACCTGGGAACCGGTGAGGCGATGACCATCCAGCAACTCACCAACGGTCAGCGCCAGCTCCTCGCCGAGTTGGCCCCGTGGCAGCTCCTCGCCCTGGCCGACGCACCGGCGTATTGGTGCAAGCACATCCGCGACAGCCAGGGCGGCGGCACCGCACGCAATGGGGAGTGGCGGGCGGTCGGCGTCTGGCGACAGACGTACTCCTGGGGCCTCGCGATGACGGCGCTCGGTGACTACATGCACCAGCGGAAGCGCGACGACCCCGCGCACACCGTGACGCTCACGTGGGTAGAGGTCACGCGGTGGTTCGAATCGCTGCCCGCCGAACTGCGCGCCGACGCCCGGCGCAGTCGCAAAGCCGATCGCGACGCCGAGCAGCCGCGAGTCGTCGACCAGATCCTGGCGCACGGCATCACCGAGCCGGAGCCAACGCTGTGGTGACACCACACAACGCGGAAGGGAGGCTCTGATGCCACGCGAATACGGCAAGGCCTGGTTCTCCATGTTCACCGACGACCACTTCACTGCGCAGCCGAACATCGACAAGTTCCTGTACATGACGCTGCTCGGGCAGCCGTCGCTGAACTACGCCGGCGTGACGCCGATCAACTTCAAGCGGTGGCGGAAGGCGATCCGCGAGGGTGACCGCACGCCGTCGGAGTTGGAGGCGAAAGCGGCGTTGATCCGCCTGGAGCGCAACGAGTACGTGTTCACCGATGATGACACCGGGGAGGTGCTTGTTCGGTCGTTCATGCGCCGCGACGAGGTTCACAAGATGCCGAACGTGATGCTGTCCGCGCTGCGGGCGGCGGCTCAGGTTGAGTCACCGAAGTTGGCGCGTGTCCTCGCGGCGGAGCTGGCCCGGATTGAGGTGCCGGTGATCAACGGCGTCAGTGACGGGACGAAGCGTTTGCGACTGAATCTCGAACGTGCGCACCGGGATGCCGTGGCACACCTGGGAACGCTGTCCGAGTCGGCGGTTGAACCCTACCTCGAACCCTTCTCGGAAGACTTCCCCGAAGGGTTACCTGAACCCTTCTCGGAAGGGTACAGGGAAGGGTTCTCGCGACCTGGGGAAACAGAACCCCTCACCGAAGGGTTCCCGGAAGGGTTCGGGGAAGGGTCTGTTGTGGTTGAGGTTGAGGTTGAATCTCTGGGTACTGCAGATAGAAAGTTGGGAGGTCGCGCGGGCGCACACTCGCGTACGCGCGAGGCGGGCACTCAACCGCCCTCCCCGAACTGCCCTCAGCACCCCGAAGGAACCACCGACCCGTGCGGGGCCTGCGGGCAAGCCCGCAAGGCGCACACCGCATGGGAGACCGAGCAACGCCGGCAGGCCGCCCGGGCCGCCTCCACCGAGGCCCACCGCCAAGCCGAGATCCGCGCCCAGGACATCTACGCCTGCAGCATGTGCGACGACGAGGGCTACCTCGACGGCCGACCATGCGGGCACGACCCAACCCAGGCTGAGGTCAACGCACGCGGCATTGAACGGGCTCGCGCAGCCCTCGCCAAGGCGAGCGGCGAGTGACCGTCTACACGATCGTCCTGAACGGCACGAAGCCGCCGCTCTCGATGAACCAGCGCCTCCACCATCAGGTCAAGGCACGGATCACCCGACAGCTCCGCGACGAAGTCCACATCGAAGCGAAACGGCAGCGACTCCCACGCGGCGTCCCGCACGTCACCGTCACCCTCCACTACCGGCCCGCCCGCAACGGGGTCCGCGACACCGACAACCTCGTCGCCACCCTCAAACCGTGCTGCGACGCCCTCGCCAAAGGCACACCGAAATGCCCCGGCTACGGACTCGTCGAAGACGACACCCCGCAGTGGATGACCAAACCCATGCCCGTGATCCACCCCGCCCAGAAAGGGCAACCCGGATCGCTGTGGCTCGAAATCGAACTCCAGGAGCAATCGTGACCGTCACCGTCTACAGTTCACCGGCCTGCATGCCCTGCCGCGCCACCAAGCGGAAGCTCGACGACCTCGGAGTCGAGTACGCCAGCGTCGACCTCGCCGACGACCCTGACGCCGCCACCGACCTCAAGAAGCTCGGCCACCTCGAAACCCCGGTCGTCATCGTCCGCCTGGACTCCGGCGTGCAGCACTGGTCCGGGCACAGGCCCGACCGCCTCACAAAAGTCGCCGGCGACCTCGCCGCCATCGCCTACCTCGCCGAGAACGGAGACCCAGCGTGAGCGACGATCACCTGTACATCCCACGACACACCCTCAAGCTGCTCGCCACCACACTCCGCGAGATCCCCGAGCTCTGCATCGACCTCGAGGTCGCGCTCACCAAACAGGACCGGCTCAGCATGCGTGGCGGCAACCGCAAACCGAAGCGACCCTCGGAGCAGCCACTCCCATACAGCGAAGACGCATCCGAAGCGGGGGAGACCATACACCGAGTCCTCAGCACCTGGGTGCGCCTCGTCTGCGAGCACCGCGGTGTGGAATACGCACCCATCGGATACGAACCAGGCAGCGGCAAGTCCCTTCCACCCGGCTACAACGCCGACAACACACCAGGGCTCGCGAAATGGCTCAACAGGCACCTCATCTCGCTCGCCATGACCGAAGGGTCCGAGTCCGCAGTCGACGAGATCCTCGACGCCGTCGAAGTCATCCGCCGGATCATCTGGCCCAGATTCCGCGAACCTGACAACGCCTCACGCACCGATGCTGCCCGCGCAACCGTCCTCAACCAAGCCGGAATCGCCTCAGTTGCAAAGGAACTCGGAGACGAATACCGGCACCTCGGCGCCCGCCGTGTCAAGTACCTCTGCGAACAGGGCTACGCGCGCCCCGCCCCCGGGCCATGGCGACCAGACTGGCCCACCATGTACGTTGTCGGCGACGTCATGGACGCCCACCTCGCACACCCCATCCGACCGCGACACACCAAGGAGAGCGCGTGAACGACATCGTTGAGTTCCTGAGGGCGCGCTTCGACGAGGACGAGGTCGCGGCGCATGCGGCGAAGGACTCGCCGATCATCACCTCGATCGCCCGTCAGAATGGAAAGCGCGCGGCTGCTGAGCACATTGCTCGCCACAATCCAGCCCGTGTGCGGCAAGACGTGAACGCGAAGCGCACGGTCCTCAACGTCCTGGAGCACTGGCCCAGCTGGACCGGACCCGACGGAGACCTACCCGCCCGCATCGCCCTTCGCCACATGGCCGCCGTCTATGCCGACCACCCCGACTACGACCCGACCTGGACTTAGGATTCGGCACTCGAGTTTCGGCCTGCCCATTTGCTACGCTTGCGCTGGCGCGAGGTCTATGAGATCTGGCGCCATCGCCGTCTCATCGGAAACCCTGTTCAGCGCAGCGGGTGAGTCGGCCACAATCCTCGCCCGGTCAACGTCACCGGCTCGTCCCGGATTCAGGCGGGAACCGGAATCGAAGGCTCACCCCCACGGGAAGCGCGCGCCTCTATTCGTGCGTCGGTGAGCCTGCCGGGCGACACATCCCAGAGGAGGTCGCATGCCTGACACGAACCCCCTCGACCAACGCACCGGCCACGGACAGTGGACCGCCGTCATGCGCCCCGCTATCGGAATCCTCTGGGTCTCCGACAGCGGGGCCATCGGCTTCCAGCCGACCACCAACGTCGACCCCACGCCCGTCACCACGCTCATCGAGACCTACCAGGCCGCCGGCAAAGACGCCGCCGACACCTTCACCGACCTCGCCGCAGCCATCGGGTCCCGCATCGAAACCGGGCGCCTCGACGACTGGCGTGCCGAGCGTGGACGATTCAGGAGCAGGGCATGACCGCCACCGACCAGATCGGTCGCACCCTCTCGTTCATCATGAAGGTCGCCGCCGCACGGCAAGACGCCACACCCGACCAACTCCTGCAGCTCCGAGACCGCCTCGTCCCCAGGCTCCGCGAGTTCCAGGCCACCGGCGACACCACACTCTGCGAAGCCATCCTCCGCGAGATCATGGGCGCCGACTGGAAACCCACCGGACAGTTCGCCCTCGGCCCCGGCGCAGCACTCGGCCACTTCACCGACGAAATGCGCGCCCGCGGACACGATCCCAACACCATCCTCGGAGCCGGACGATGAAGGTCATCGAGTTCTTCCGCATCGCCTGGTCCATCCTCCGGACGTACGTGCTGTGATCCTCGACCGCATCTTCGACACCATCCACCGCGTACTCGTCTGGGTGGCCACGCGATGAACTGGGCACTGATCCGCTGGTGCCTCACCGGCATACGCCGCATGTACCTCGGGAGGTAGCGATGCCCAGCCTCGAAGACCGGATCTACGACTACGAGGTCAAGCTCGCCGAAGCGCGACGCGCAGGCACCGAAGCCGAGCGCGTCCAGCTCACCAGCCTCCTCAACCAGGAACTGCGCGCCCAGAACCACACGCCGAGGTAGCCCATGCTCTACGTCGTCACGGGCCCACCCGCGGCAGGCAAGAGCACCTACTGCCGGCAGCACGCCCAACCCACGGACGTGATCATCGACTTCGACCTCCTCGCCAACGCCCTCACACCACCACGTGAGGGCGTCAGCGCCCACGACCACAGCGACGCAGTCAAGGCCGTGGCCAAGGCGGCGCGGCAAGCAGCCATCGACAAGGCCCTGTCGCTCACGGGCTGCGACGTCTACCTCATCCACTCCACCCCATCAGCCGCGCTGCTCGACCGATACCGCCGCGCCGGCGCCCACATCGTCACCGTCGACCCCGGCCGCGACATCGTCATGAGCCGCTGCAAAGCCGAGCGACCCAGACGCATGCTCGCCGTCGCAGCCCAGTGGTACGACAACCAAGCCCAGGGCGACGACGACCACGCGCCGCGGCCAGCCAGGACCACCACCGAGAAGGGCCTCGGCTGGCAACACCAGAAGCAACGCGACCGACTCCTCCGCGCCCACACCGACGGCACCGCCTGCTGGTGGTGCGACCAACCCATGTACCGCGACAAGACCCGCAACCACGACGGCGAAGCCCTCGCCGCCGACCACACCCACGCCCGAGCCAACGGCGGCACCACAGCCGACCGGCTGCTCCACGGCCGGTGCAACAAGGAGCGAGGCAAAGGCGACCGCGACCACCTCCGGCCAGCCCTGGCCGCGCAACGAGGTGGTTGGGCCGGAAACAGCATGACCTGGTGACAGTTGCAACGCCCTGACCTGCAGTTATGCCGATTTTGGCGCAAAACCGCAGGTCAAAGCGTTGCGTCCGCACTGACAGCACCGATCCCCCGCGCAACGCTCTGACCAGGGCAAACGCGCCCAATCTGGCGTTTCCGCAGGTCAGAGCCTTGCAACTCGCGTTGCGGCAAGGCCCTCGCGGCTGTCAACCGCCGGCCAGTCCCGCCTCATCCCACCGCTCAGAATTCTTGAGGGGTGGGGGGCTCCTGACTCGGCGGCGGGGCAGTCAGGACATTTTTTTGCACGGCCTCTGAACCTACGTGCAGCCGAGCCGGGGCTGAGCGCCCCACTGCGGCATCAGAAGCCGTCTGACCAGCATCCGAGGTGCGGGAAGGGGTGACAATGGCCCTCGTCGACGAGGCCGATGATCTCGGCACCGCCGGGCGCCGGCTGTTCGATTCCCTCCACGACGACGCCGACCCGTACTCGCTGACGGTGATGGTCGTCGAGGCCTGCCGGATCAAGGACCGGCTCGACCAGCTCGACAGAATCCTGTCCGGCGAGGAGGAGCTCTGGCTCCGCCTGGTGGCATCCCGCGGCGACGCGGAGGTCCTCGAGATCCGCTGCGACTCGGCGCTGCAGGAGTCCCGGCAGTTGGCGACGGTGCTGCGGCAGCTCCTCGCGGAGATCCGGCGACTGAAGGACGCCAGCGACAGCGGCGAGTATGACCCTCTCGACGATCTGTGAGGAAGACGTCGATGCTCGGTTCGCCGAGATCATCGCGTCGGAGTGGCCGAAGCTCGAAGGCCGGCAGACCCCGAACTTCCTGGCGTTCACTCCTGGCAACACCGAGCTAGGAGGCAAGGCCGCCGAACTGGGCCTCCGGTCGGCGTCCAGGATTCGCGCGATCCCGTGGCAGTCATGGTCGCTTGAGCGGATCATGTCGAAGGCGCCGGACGGGACATGGACGCACTCCGAGTGCTGCCTGATCGTCCCGCGGCAGAACGGCAAGTCGCTGATCCTCTCGCTGAGGGTGCTGTACGGGCTGTTCAAGCTCGGCGAGAAGATCGTGTTCTCGGCCCAGCAGTGGGAGACGGCGAAGGCGCTGTGGAAGCGCACCTGGGCGATCGTGAAGACGACGCCGTGGATGCTCAAGCGCGTCGAGTCGCACACGTGCTCGCAGGGCCGCGGCACGATCGTGTTGGCTAGCGGCGCCGAGGTGGTGTTCACGACCAGGTCGGCGAACGCCGGCCGGGGTCTCGACCGCGTCGACCTCGAGATCTACGACGAGGCATACGACCTCACCGAGGCTGACATGGCGGCGCTTTCGCCGACGAAGATGAACTCGGACGATCCGCAGACGATCTACACCTCGTCGGCGGTGAACCAGGACCAGCACCCCAATGGCCAGGTTCTGGCTGCCGTCCGTCAGCGCGGCCTCGTCGGCGAAGACGGGTTGTTCTTCGCCGAGTGGATGGCGCCCGACTCCCTCGACCGCACCGACCCGCAGACGTGGCGTTGGGCGAACCCGTCGTTCGGTGTCATCCAGACCGACAAGAAGCTGGCGCCCGAGCTGCGGAAGTTCTCGACCGAGGCTGGCATGAAGAGCTTCGACGTCGAGTATCTCGGCCGCGGCGACTGGCCCTCGGAGAAGGCCGAGGTTCATGAGCCGGTGATCACGGCGGAGGCGTGGGGTGACATGGAGGGTAGATCGGAGTTGGTCGGTCCGGTCGCGATCGCGGTGGACCGGCACCTGGACTGGTACGCGATCGCGATGGCCCAGCGCACGACGTCGGGCAAGATCCACATCGAGATCGGCTACCTCGATCGTCCGTCCACCGGCGTTGTGGAAACCATCGGCGACATCGTCGAGTCGGTCGACCCGTGTGTGGTGATGATGAACCGGACGTCGCCGGCGGGCAGCCTGCTACCGGCGTTGAAGGTCAAGCGGATTGAGCCTGTCATGACGTCGGCGCAGGAGATGGGGCAGGCCTGCGTCGGGTTCCTCGACGACGCGCTCGCTGGGCAGCTTGAGCACGCCAACGATCCGCGCCTGACCAACTCGATCGCCGGGGTCAAGAAGAAGCCGATGTCGGGTGGTGCATTCGGCTGGGACTACGACACCGCGGTGATCCTGTCGCCAATCGTCACGGCGACCTTGGCCCGGCTCGGGTTGCTGACCTACGGCGTCGACGAACCGAAGCCCGAGGCGCTTCCGCCGTCGTACGTCGCGGCAACCGGGCCCGCCGAGTTCGATGCTCTGTCCGCTGGATTCTGAGAGGGGTGATGTGATGTGACTGCCGCACTTGCGCCGTCGTACGCCGTGACGACGTCACCGGCCCCCACGTACGAGGTCGGGTACGTCAACGGCGAGACCATGGGCTGGCAGCAGTGGCTCGACGAGGAGAAGGTTCCCGATCTGCAGTGGCCACAGGCGAACCTGATCTACGCCCGGATGGGTCGGGAGGACGGCCGAGTGTCGTCCGTGCTCAACGCGATCGGGCTGCCGATCCGGCGCACGGCATGGCGCATCGACAAGAACGGTGCGAGCGACGAGGTCACCGAATTCGTTGCCCGCAACCTCGGACTCCCGATCGTCGGCGACTCGTCGGACGACAAATCCCTGCCGCGAACCAAGGGCCGCTTCTCCTGGGTTGAACACGTCCGCGTCGCGCTGCTGAGTCTGCAGTTCGGGCACAGCTACTTCGAGCAGGTCTACAGGATCGACGGCGACCGGCTGAACCTCCACAAGCTGGCGCCCCGCCCGCAGCGCACGATCATCAAGATGAACGTCGCCCGGGACGGCGGCCTCGATTCGATCGTGCAGGCCCAACCGGCCGACTCGAACTTCGACGTCTCGAACATCCTCGACGGCGGAATCCGGATCCCGATCGACCGCCTCGTCGCCTATGTCCGCGACATGGACCCCGGCCGGTGGATGGGCAACTCGCTGCTCCGGCCCGCGTACAAGCATTGGATCCTCAAGGACGAGCTGATGCGTATCGAGGCCGCAGTCGCTCGCCGGAACGGCATGGGTGTCCCGGTGGCCACCGCGCCGGAGGGCGCAGACCAGGCGACGGTCGACGCCTACCGGGGGATGGCGACCGAGTACCGCGGCGGCGAGCGGTCCGGCGTCGGCCTGCCAGCTGGCGCAGATTTCAAGCTGCTCGGCGTGAGCGGCAACCTGCCCGACATCCGCCAGGCAATCGAGTACCACGACAAGCAGATCGCCCTCGCCGGGCTCGCGCACTTCCTGAACCTCGACCGCGGCGGCTCCTACGCGCTGGCGTCCGTCCAGTCGGACTCGTTCACCCAGTCGACGCAGACGATCGCTGAATCTCTTCGCGACACCGCGCAGGCTCATGTCGTCGAGGACCTGGTCGACCTGAACTTCGGTGAGGACGAACCGGCGCCGCGACTGGTGTTCGACGAGATCGGCTCCCGGCAGGACCTCACAGCGCAGGCGCTGAAGACGCTGATCGATGCCGGCCTGATCCGACTCGACCGGTCGCTCGAGGAGTACACCCGCCAGCAGTACGGCCTCCCGTCCAAGGACACCCCGCCTCCGGGCGAGGGGCAGGTCACCGTGTCGAAGCCGAGCGCCGAGGACATCGCCGCCATGGTCACCGCTGCGGGCACGCTGATCCGGTCCGGCTTCGACCCGCAGGATGCGTTGAAGGCTGTCGGCCTCGACCCGATCGAACACCTGGGTCTGCTCCCGGTCACGGTGCAGAAGCCGGTCGATCCAGAGGGCGCCGACGACGAGCTCGTCGAAGACCTCATGGAGGACTCCGAAAACGCAAACGACGGTGACGCCGCCAATGGCTGACGTCACGGTTCCCGACCGGCCGATCCTGGTGACTATCCCGAACGTCGAGCTGATCAAGGCCGGGTCGTGGGAGATCTCGACGGGGACATGGAACCCCACCTCCGAAGACCTGTATGCGGCGGTCGCGGCATTGGAGTCGCCCGCGGTCCGGCGGCCGGTGCTCAAGTTGGGGCACACGGATCCGCGCTTCGACGGCGAGCCGACGATCGGGTACGTCGACAACCTCCGTGTCGAGGACAACGGCACCACTCTCGTCGGCGACTACTGCGGGATACCCGCATGGCTCGGCGACGTCATGGCATCGGCCTACCCCGACCGATCCATCGAAGGCCGGCACAGCTTCACAGACCAGACCGGCCGCGTCCACCCATTCGTGCTCGAAGCTGTTGCACTGCTTGGTGTCACAGCCCCGGGCGTGGGAACACTCGCCAGCCTCCAGGACGTCGCGGCGCTGTACGGCGTCGCCGCATCCGGCGGCGGAAAGGAAGAATTCACCATGCCCGTCGACAGCAAGGGCGCACCGCATGCATCCACTCTGAAGGTAGCCGCGTCGATCACCGTCGCGGAGGTTCAATCCTCCTTCTACAGCGGCCCCGCCGCCGAGAACTGGTGGTGGATCGAGGACATGTTCCTCGACCCCACCGAGGTTGTCGTCATCGACGACGAGAGCGGGTCGCTGTTCAGGATCCCATTCACCATCGAGGCAGACGAGATCGCCTGGGGTGAACCGCAAGAGGTCAAGCGAGAATACGTCGCCGCCTCGACATCTGTCCGCAAACCACTCGCCTCCTGGGCGAGCAAGGAAGAGTCCCGGCCCGCGGCCGCGACTACCGCGACTGAAACCTCGGCCGCGGAAACCACCACCGAAGAAGGAGGCTCGGACGTGGCATTCACGGATGAGCAGGTTGGCGAACTCCGTGAGGCACTGAGCCTCCCCGAGGACGCCGACGACCAGGCAGTGTTCGACGCGGTCCTCGAGAAGTTGACCGCTCCGGAGCCCGAGGAGAAGCCCGCCGACGAGAACGTCTCGGCATCCAAGGTTCGCGAGTACGCGAACTCGAACGGCATGCTCCTCGTCGAGGCGAGCAGCTTCAAGGAGACCACGCAGATGGCGGAGCGCGGTGCGCAGGCACTCGCCCGGCTTGAGGCCAAGGACCGCGAGGACGTGGTGTCCGCCGCAATCCGCGACGGACAGATCGCTCCCGCCCGCAAGCAGCACTGGATCAAGCAGCTCGAGGCGGACCCCGGCGCCGCTGAGGTCCTCGCGAGCCTGGACAAGGGCGTCGTCCCCGTGCAGGAGATCGGCCACGGAGTCGACGCCTCCGCCGGTAGCGACCTCGGAACCTACACCTGGCCGGGCGAACCGGCGTCTACGAAGGAGGCCTGATCATGGCGAACGAGAACATCGGTGTGTACGAGCCCGGACGGGACCTCACCGGCCGCGCTTCCGCAGCGGTCACCGGCAAGAGGTTCCTGAAGATCTCCGGCAACCGGTCCAGCGGCAACATCGCCGTCGCCCACGCCGACGCTGCAGGCCGGGTGTGCGGCGTGTCGAAGTACGACGCCGCGTCCGGCGACATCGTGGGCGTCGCCCGCGGAAACTCGCGCGTGACGTTCGTGACCGCGTCGGCCAATATCGCCGCCTTCGCCGAGGTGGAGGTCGCCGCCAACGGCCAGGCCGTCACCAAGTCTTCGGGTGTGGCCGTCGGCTACGCCGTCACCGCAGCCACGTCCGGCGGCGACGCCGAGATCAGCCTCTACTGAGAAAGGGCAGACATGCCTACTCCCTCTCCGGTGACTTACCCGCTCGGCGGGCCCGTCATCACCAACAACCAGATCACCGTCGACCTGGCGCTCAATCAGCCCGCGCTGATCACCCGCCGGATCTCCGACATCACCCTGCAGAAGTTCATCGCCCCGCTGATCTTCTCGAGCTCGGGCCAGCCCGTCACCGGTGGTGCGGTGCGTTACCAGCAGGCGACCGCGAACGAGCTGTACACCAACCGCGACATCGAGCAGCGCGGGCCGACCGACGAGTACCCGACCGTCGGCGCGGATCGGCTGGACGAGAAGCTCGCGAAGGTCGAGGACTGGGGCGGTAAGTTCGCGATCTCCGACGAGGCGAAGAAGCGCAACGACGTCGCTGAGCTCAACCGCAACACCACAGCGCTGTCGAACACGATCGTGCGGAAGGTGAACACCCGCACGATCGCCGCTCTCGACGCAGCGATCTCCGCCCTCGGTGGCGCCGGAACGTTCGTCGGAAAGAACTGGTCGACCGCCGTCACCAACGGTGTCAGCCCCACCGCGAACAACGCGCTCCCGCAGTCCGACTTCGCGAAGGCACAGCTCCTCGCCGACCAGGACGAGCTCGGTGTCACGTACAACCTGTGGATCATCAACCCGCAGGAGGCGGCGAACCTCGCCACCACGTACGGGCCCGCGCTGCAGCAGCTGCTCGACTACTACAAGATCGAGCTGTTCCCCTCCAACCGTGTCGCCGCCGGCAGCGCGTACGTGGCGGAGAAGGGCGCGGTCGGGTTCCTCGACTACGAGGAGGGCCTCACCACGGAGACGTGGCGCGAGCCCGGCAAGAAGACGTCGTGGGTGCAGTCGTACGTGCTGCCGGTGTTCGGGGTGACGAACCCGTACAGCGTCCGCAAGGTCACCGGTCTGGCGGGCTGATCACCATGGCCGAACGCACCATCTGGCACGCCATCTTCGAGTGGTTCGAGGATGGCGTGCGGCATTACGCCTACCGCGGCGAGGTCGTCGACATCCCCCAGGACGTCATCGAGCAGTACGAGAAGTTCGGTGTCTTCGACGCTCCCGCGCCGGAACCCGCGTCGGGCGCGCAGTCCGCTCCGGAACCGGCGCCTGAGGGGGTCGAGGAGCCCGCTGCCGGCGAGTCCGACGACGGTGACGCTTCGGCCGACGCCGGGGCGCCGGTGCGCCCGAAGCGTGCGGCGCTGTCGAAGGACTGGGAGAACTACGTCGTCGCTCTCCACGAGTTCACCGGCGGCACGGACGGTCTCACCCGGGACGAGGCCGAGGCCGCGACCCGGGAATCGCTGATTGCCCGGTTCGGCAAGTGATCGGATGGGGGCGGCGGTGAGCGTCTTTGCGGATCTGACGGAACTGACGAACTACCTCCGCCCCACCCCGATCGCGAATGAAACTCGGGCGACGCTGTTGCTCGAGATGGCGGCGAACCTCATCCGCCGCCGGGTCTCGGACGTCGACACGAACACGACGTACGGGAACACCGCGAAGTTCGTTCAGCTCGAGATGGTCGCGGACGCGCTGTCGCCGGGCGAGTTTCGGGGACGGACGTCGTACTCGGTGAGCCTCGACGACGCTGTCGAGTCCGCCACGCTGGCGAACCCGACCGCGACGCTGGTGCTCACGCGGGCGCATCTGAAGCTGTTCGGTCTGTCCGAGGACGCACTGCCGTCGTGGCACTTCGGCGACGGGCCGTGCCCGTGATCGAGCGGTTCTTCGTCTGGCAGATCACCGTCGAGCGGTACCTGGGCGGCAACGCTCGGGTCAAGTCGTACGCGCAACCGGATAAGTCGCTCCGCGCGAAGGTCACCATGGGTCGTGAGCTGGTCACGGACGCTGACGGTCGTGAGGTCGTCACCGTCGCGAAGGTGCACCTGCCAGTGGGCACGCCCACGATCCCCGCCGAATCGCTCGTGACCCTTCCCGAGCGATTCGGCGGCGCCAAGGTTCGCGTCGTCGCGGAGGCCGTCCGAGACAGCGGGCTTCCGGCACTCCCGAAGTTCTACCGGCTCGATCTCTCGTAGGAGGTTCGATGGCAGCGCAACTGCGATGGCAACCCAATGTGGTCGGCGCCAACGAGGAGGACCTCCGCCAATGTGGTGACGCCCTGCTCGACGACGCGAAGGCAATGGCCCCCGATCTGTCGGGGGACCTGAAGCGCAGCGGATTCGTCCGCGTCGAGGGAGACACCGTCGTCATCGGGTTCGCCGCCGAGTACGCGGTGAAGCAGCACTACCGCAGGGACTTCCAGCACCCGCGCGGCGGTGAGGCGTTCTTCCTGAAGAAGGCGATCGACAACTCCGGTCCGGTCCTGGAGCAGATCCTGGCCGAACAGGTCCGGCGGAGGCTCGGCGGATGACGACGTTCTCGACCACCAGCAACGAGTTGCTGGCCGCGCTCGGCTTGTATCTCGCCGGGCTGGACCTGGTCCAGTACAGCGACGCCGATGATGTCGTCTATGACGAGGACCCGGAGCGGCCGGCGTACGCGTGGCGCGAGCTTCCCGCCGATCCGAACACCGCGGTGTCGGCGACCGTCACCAACGACGCCCGGGACCGCGACCACTGGAACCCGGACTACTACGTGCGGCTCCGGGTTCGCAGCGCCGAGAACGCGGCCGCCGACGCGGACGATCTCGCCGACCGGTTCTTCAACCACCTGCACGTCCCGGACCACTACTACCAACCACAGACGTGGCCTGGCGGTGTCCGGGTCATTGATGTCCGCAGGGTCGTGCGGGCGCAGTCCGCACCGGACTCGAACAACCGCTTGATGCGGGCCGACTCCTATCGGATAACTCTCAACCCACCAGGAGAAATCTCATGACTGCACCTCAGCCTTTGCTGCCCCCGGACACCTCGAACCTCGACGCGACCCTCGCCCGCAACTGGGCGGTGCGCGTCAAGATCGGCGGTGCCTGGACGTGGATCAAGGGCATCAACAGTTTCGACGCTCCGATCTCCGACTCCCTGCAGGAGGCCGGGGACTACCACTCCGGCGCCTGGGGTGCACAGATCTCGACGGAGAAGGCGTGGGTCGCCACGATCGGCGTCGGCCGCAAGCTTGATCCCACCAAGGCGCCCGACCCGGGCGTCGAGTACCTGCGCGGACTGGGCGTCGAGGTCGGTTCTGACGGCATCGCCGAGATCCAGTGGTGGCGCACCGACGGCCTGCCCGACGCCTACCAGGGTCGTGGCACCGTCAACTTCGCGTCCGCCGGCGGCGACAAGACCGGCCTGCAGGGCGGCACCATCACGATCACCGGGTACGGCAAGCTCAACAAGATCGAGAAGCCGACCGCCGTCGCCGTCAACGAGGTCCAGCGACTCGACATCCTGAGCGCGCCGACCAGCTTCAAGCTGAAGGTCCTCGCCGCCGAGACGTCGGCGCTGACTGTGTCCTCGCTCGACGCGGCGACGCTGCAGACCGCGGTCACGGGTCTGGCGCCCATCGGGTCGGGCAACTGCACGGTCACTGGCAGCAACGCGGCCGGGTACGTCTTCACCTTCGCCGGCGCGCTGGCTGGTGTCGATGTGCCCACGCTGCAGGTCACCACGATCGTCGGCGGCACCGACCCCGTGGTCACCGTCACTGTGGTCACCCAGGGTCACCCCGCCGGATAGTCGGTGTCCCTCGACGACGTCGACGAGTACCTCGACCCGGGCTTCCGCATCACCATCGGTGGGCGGGAGTACCGGGTCGAGGCCCCCTCGGCGGACACCGCGCTTCGGCTGCACCGCAAGCTGGTCACGAAACCGTCGTGGTCGTTGCCTGTCGAACTCGACGAGATCCGCAAACTTCTCGGATCGGCGTGGGACGAACTCGTCTCCGCTGACGTCGCCGAGCTGAAGATCCTGCACGTCGGCCGCGCCGTCATCGCGAAGCACGCACTCGACGCGGATGCCGCAATCGAGTACTGGACCACCGGCACCGTCGGTGCGAAGCCAGTGGAAACCGAATCGCCCAAGCCGAAGGATGATTCGGCGCCCGGACGGTACGGCCCATTCGACCCTGGCGGCGGACCGTACCGGGAAGAGTTCGGCGACCGCGAGTGGTACAACCCTCCGCACATGGCGCCCGCCTTCAACAAGCAAGCGCAGGCGAAGAAGCGGAACATCACCTGGGCCGATCTCCTCGAATCGTGGACCGACCTCGAACTCGACTTCCAGTCAGTTGGCATCGACCTCGGTTCCGACATCCTCACCCGACGCCCGTGGCGCTGGTTCGAAATCCGTGTCGCCCATTTCGTGCGCACGCCGACTTCCCAGCTACGGCAGGCGATCGATCAGCGAAAGGATCACGATGGCAACGGTCCTCACTGACCTCAACGAGATCTACGACCCCGATCTGTACCTGCCGATCCGCGGCATGGTGTACCGGATCCCGGCGCCGACGGTCGCGGAGGCGGACCGGCTGCGGTCTCTGGTGTGGGAATCGGAGCTTACCCCGCAGGATCTGCACGACGAGATCGTGAAGATCCTCGGGCCCGCGCATCAGCAGATGACTGATGACGAGATCCCGGCCCCGTATCGCGATCACGCGGGCTGCACGGCGATCGTGCACTTCGGTGCATCGACGCAGCTGGGCCGCGAGTACTGGATGTTCTCCTTCCTCGGCGAGTCGATTGACATCGATGCGCTGATCGACCGGTTGCTCGACCGCAACGAGGGCCTCGTCCCGGCGGCCGGCGGGGTGGCTGATGGCGACTAGAGTCGCCGAGCTGTATGCGGAGCTGACGCTGCGCGACAACGGCCTGAATGATGGTCTCGAGGGTGCCCGCGACAACCTGAATCAACTCGGTCAGGCGTCGGATCAGGCGGCCACGCAGGCGCAGCGTGCCGCCGCGCGGCAGGCCACGGCCTATCGGGAGCTGCAGCGCGAGACCGAGCGTGCGTTCAACACGGCCCGCACCCAGGCGTCGCGCGCAGTGACAGCCACCGAGCGTGTTGAGGTCGTGCAGCGCCGTCTCGCCGAAGCCGTCCGTGAGCACGGGCAGGAATCCGAGCAGGCGCAGCGGATCGAACGCCAGCTCACCCAGGCCCGCGGCGATGCTGAACGCATCACTCGCAACGCCGAACGAGCGAACGACAACTACCGAATCTCGTTGCAGCGCAGCGAGCAATCTCAGCGCGACGCGACCCGGGCTGCTGAACGTGCGGGAACGAGCCTGCGTGATCTGATGCAGACCAGTGAACGTGCCGGCCGCAGCATGCGCGAAGCCATTCCCGACGAGGGTCAGGTGAGCCGCTTTTCCAGCGCTCTCACCCGGGCGGGCGAGGGCATGACGTCGATGGGCGGGAACCTCGGTGGGGGCATAGGTGGCGAATTCGCATCGGGGTTCGCGTCCCGCGTCGAAGGCCTCGGCGGCAAGGGCGGCCCGATCGCGGCCGCCCTTGCTGGTGTGGCGGTCATTGGCGTGGCCGCCGGCGCCGTTCTGGCATCCGCGATCGCCGACGGGATGGAGCAGGAGAAGGGGCTCGACCTCATCCAGGCGAAGCTCGGCACCAATGAGGACACCGCCCGCCGAATCGGCGAAGCCGCTGGTATGTCCTACACGAGCGGCTGGGGCGAGTCTGTCGCCGGGAACATGGACGGCATCCGGGCCGCCATTCAGGCCGGGCTCCTCACCGGCGAAGAAGACACGTCGATGTTCAAAGAGACCATCGACCAGCTGAACATTGTCGCCGATCTGATGGGCGAGGATGTTCCCGCAGTTGCGCGCGCTGCCGGTCAGGCCGTGAAGAACGGTATCGCCAAGGACGGCACCGAGGCGTTCGACCTGCTCACCCGGTCGGCGCAGGGCAGCCTGAACGTATCCGAGGACCTCCTCGAATCGCAGGTGGAGTACTCCACCCAGTTGCGGGCGCTCGGGCTGGAAGGCGCTGAGGGTTGGGCGCTCGTGTCGCAGGGCGTCAAGGGCGGTGCCCGCGACACCGATGTGGTCATCGACGCACTGAAGGAATTCAAGCTGCGGGCCAGCGATGGGACTGCGGCCGCAGCGGTCGGGTTCGACAAGCTCGGTGTCTCGGCGGGGGATTTCCAGTCAGCGATGGTCCAGGGTGGGACCGCGTCCCGCGACATGATGGCCACGATGCTGCGGAACCTGCACGAGATCAAGGATCCGCAGGACCGGTACAACGCTGCGCTCGCGCTGTTCGGCACCAAGTTCGAGGACATCCAGGGTGCCGTCGACGACATGAACCTCGACACCGCGGTCCAGCAGTTCGGTGAGATCGAAGGTGCTGCGTGGGAAGCCGGAAACACGATGGGGGACAACACTGCATCGCAGTTCGTCTCCGCGCAGCGCACCATCGAGACCGCGGCGAACTCCATCAAGCTGGCGCTGGCGGAGGCGTTCGGCCCCGGCATGACGCAGGCCGCCCAGTGGGTCCAGACACACAAGCCGGAGATCATCGGCTTCTTCACGGAACTCGCAACCGGCGCACTGACGACGCTGGACGGGATGATGGCGTTCTCGTCCGGCGCGTTGCGGGCGTGGGCGTTCTTCGCGGATGGCGTCGGCGACACGGTCGGCAAGATCGTGCAGCAGATGGCCGGCCTCGTCAATGCGCAGGCCAGTGTGCTCGATCTGATCCCCGGGATGGGAGGCCAGGCCGACGACTTCCGTGACATCGCGAACGGAATGAACGGGTTCGCTGAGGCAGTTGGCACCGCTGGCGAGAAGGCCCGAGGAATGGCCGACGTCATCGACTCCGCCCGTCCCACCATTCAGGGGATGCGGGACGACGTCGCTGAGGCTGGGCGGGCCGCACAGAACTCGGAACTGATGATGCGCGCCCTCGGCGAGGGTGTGAATGCAGTCCCGAACGACAAGAACATCGTCATCACCGACACCACCCCCGAGATCATTGCGAACCTCGAGGGACTGAACTTGAAGACCCGCACCCTGGAGGACGGCACCGTCGAGGTGTTCGCCGATACCGCAGAAGGTCAGCGGATCATCGATGACTGGATTCATCAGCCGCGCAACACGAACGTGACGCTGACCCCGGTCATCGATCAGCAGGCGTGGGCGGATGCGCAGCGCACGTTCAACCAGTCCGGGCAGCAAGGTCCGGTGGCCCCGGTATTCAGGGCCGACGGTGCGGTGGTCCCGAAGAATAGTGACCCGCATATCCAGCGCACTCAGGTCACGACGTACGGCGAGCCCGAGACTCAGGGCGAGGCGTACATCCCGTTCGCGCAGTCCAAGCGTGGGCGGTCCGTCAATCTCCTCCGGCAGGTCGCCGACATCTTCGGTCTCGACGTGGTGAAGATGGCCGACGGCGGAATCGTCGACAGCCTTATCGGGATCCAACAGTCGAAATTCCCCGGCTTGCAGGTGACGGACTCCTACCGCCCGGGTGCCGCGGACTATCACGGCGCCGGCCAGGCGGTGGACTTCTCCAACGGATCAGGCAACACCGACGAGCAACTGGCGTTGGCGAACTACCTCGCCGACAACTACCAGGACGACCTTGCCGAGCTGATCTACATCGACCCACGGTTCGGCCGGTGCATCAAGGACGGCAAGTTCGTTCCGGACTCCTTCTACGCCGGGGCGGGAGATCACACGAACCACGTCCACGCTGCAGCGAAGAAGGCGCTGGGCGATCCGTCCTCCAAGTCGTCGACGGCGCCGGACAACCGTACGGAGCGCGAGAAGATCGTCGACACGATCGTCGCCGAAGGGCGGCGCCGGGGCATCTCGGAGAAGGGCATCAAGGCGGCGCTCGCGGCTGGGCTCGCCGAGACCGATCTGCAGAACCTCGACTACGGCATGGATGGCGACAACGCGGGCATCCTGCAGCAGCGGGACAACGGGGCGTGGGGGACTCTCGAGGACCGGAAGGACCCAGCTCGCGCGGTCGGGATGTTCTACGACAAGCTCGACGATTTCGACTACGACAGCATGGACCCGGCGGATGCGGCGCAGAAGGTGCAGCAGTCGGGCACCGCGGACGGGTCGAACTATCGGGCGGAGCTCGGTGAGGCCGATCAGCTGTACGCCGACTCGGTCGCCCGCGGCGCCAGCTCGGCGCCGACGTCCAATGGTTCTTCCCCGTCGTCGTCCTCGTCCACGTCCTCGTCGATGACGGGTGGCGTGCAGGACGTCCGAGTGACGAACTTCGGTGACCTCGTCGACGCCCTCAAGACCGGCGCGGAGGCTGACGGCAAGGAAGAGCGGCAGCCGAAGCTGACCGGGAATCTGCGCATGTACGCCAATGGCGGGATCGAGGACCACTCCCCGCAGATCGTCCGTCCGGGCGACTACCGGGTGTTCGGCGAGCCCGAGACTCAGGGCGAGGCGTACATCCCGTTCGCGCTGTCGAAGCGTGCCCGGGCGTTGGCGATCTGGCGTGAGACCGGGCGCCGTCTCGGTGTCGCCGAATTCGCGGGTGGCGGCTTCGGCGGCTACTCCGGGCCGGACACCGAGGACGTGATGAAGCCACGAAACCTGTACGACGCCGCGGCACTGGCCACGGGCATCGGATTCACCGCAGTGTCCGGCGGCGCGAATCTCCTCGAGATGGCGCAGTCCGGGCAGTGGGACCTGTCGAAGCTGGTGCCCTCGTTCGACACCAGCAACAACGACATCCCCGGCCTGAGTAAGGCGTTCGAGGGGATGACGCAGCAACTCGAGGAGATCACCGAGACGCTGCAGAAGGGCGGGATGATTCAGGTGGATATCGACGTCGACTCGAACGGTGTGCCGACCGTGTCATTCACGAAGGCCGGGCTCGCGTGAGGCCTGAGCAGTTCACGATCGTCGGCGTCGACGACGTGCAGTGGCCCATTGGGGAGATCGACGAGCCCGGCACGCTGATCCGGGTCAAGGACATCATCGGGCTCGGCGGCGCAGGGTTCACCCACGACGACGACCAGAACGCCGACCAGGCGGGCGTGTCGTGGCGTGACACGATGTACGACCCGAACGTCATCGGGATGACGATCCGGTCGCAGCTGATGCCGGGCGATCAGGCCGTGTCCGTGGAGAAGGCGCTGCGTCGTTCGCTCGGGTTCCAGGCTGGCCGGCGGCTGGGGGAGTTCCTCGTCGACTCCTTGCAGGACGGTGAGCCGCACCGCCGGTTCCAGGCGTGGCGGCTCGCGTCGACGCTGCCCAGCCCGACGTACAGCGTCACCCAGCGGCTGGGGTACTTCGAGATCAAGGACGTTGCGTTGCGGTCGGACGAGTCGTGGTGGCGCACCGACCCCTACGAGCGGACCCTGTTCGCGGCGGACTTCGCCGGGGCGACCGTGGACAACGTCTCCGACGAGGACGTGTGGCCGCACTACGCGCTGACCGGGCCGATCACCTCGCCGACGCTGGGTCTGAACGGTGAGGCGGTGTCTCTTCCGACGATCGGTGCCGGCCAGACGTGGACGATCGAGACTGACCCGAACTGGTTCGAGATCCACGATCACACCGGCGCCGACCGCACTTGGCAGGGCCGCCGTTGGTACAAGAAGGCGCCGGCCGACACGACCGGCATTCCGCTCACGATCACCGGCACCGGCACCACGGGTGCGACGAAACTCGTCGTGACCTTGCCTCAGCTGTACGGGACGGCCGCGTGATCAACGCACCCGGGTATGCGCGCCCGACCGCCGCGCCGGTCGACGGCTTCGACATCGAACTCGGCAAGCGCAACGGCAAGGTCATCGAGTGGACGCCGCTCGGCTCGTACAAGGGTGCCGAGTTCGGTTGGCACTTCTTCGATCCCGCAAACTTTCAGATTGATCTCAAGCCCGACCACCGCCTGATTCCGGAGCTGACCGGGCTTCGGCGCAAGGCCATCCACGTCCGCACGTTCCGGAACGGGATCCCGTACACCGGGCGGCTGATGCAACGACGGCTGACCGGCAAGCCCGGCAAGGAATCGGTGTCCCTGACCGGGTTCGACTACAAGTTCCAGAAGCAGCGAACCCTCGCCTGGGTCCAACCGTTGTTCCCGCCGGAGGTCCAGGTCGGTCTCACCGGCAAGCAGGACATCATGGCGGGTGATCCGGACTTCCTGTGCAAGTACTTCGGCGCGAAGAACTGGACCCGCCTCGACAAGCCGATCTACGCCTCGCTGCCACTGCATCAGGTGGGAGAGGACCTCCCGGATCTCGACGACATCGCAACCCTCGACGATCTCCTCGACCTGGTGAACACCGCGGTCGGCAACGTCGCAGTGGTGTCGGCCCGGTTCACCCCGCTCGATGAGCTGTTCAAGCTGACCCGCAACCGGTTCGAGTTCGGCTACAAGATGGACCTGTGGGACGGCACCGGCACCCCGCCCCACGTGTTCTGCACCGCCAACCTCGCACAGCTCCAGTCGGTGATCGACTCGACCAGCGACAACTTCCTGAACTTCCTCAACCCGGACAACATCCTCGGACTCCTCGACCCGGACTCGTGGGGGAAGATGGACCGCGCCGGGTACGTGTTCGACACCCGCAAGAAGCGGGATATGCGGAAGCTGGAGTGGCGCACGGACGGCGGGCAGATCCTCAACGTCGACATGAGCGAGGACCATGCCGACGCCACCCGCGCGATCGTCGGCGGCAAGGCCCCCGAGATCCTCAACCAGGTCATCGAGTGGGGTGCGAACTTCGCGATCCAGCTCCTGCTCAACGCTCTCGCCCCCGGTCTCGGTCTCGGCCTGGTCGTCGGCGACCTGTTCGACAACATCTTCTTCGCGTACCAGCAGTTCTACGACGAGGACCTCGAGGACGACATCGGCAAGGACGACGCGTTCGGTGAGGTGTTCGCCGACAACACCGCGGCCTGGTCGGCCGAGTCATATGCCGTCGGGCAGGGCTCGCTGAACGATCACTCCGGCGGCGAGACGATCGCGCTCACCGTCGCCTCCGGCGGGCCGGACGGTCGCGGCAACAGCTTCGGCGTCGACGACAACAGCGGCCGCCGGTACGACGTCGGCGACATCCACACGTTCTACGACCGCGGCACCACCGTCGAGCAGTACATCTCCTCGGTCACCGTGAAGGACTCCCGCGACGGCCGGATGGTCGAAACCCCGGTGCTCGGCGAGGACAAACGCGTTCGCGGTGCGTGGAGCAACTTCCTCGCCAACATGCAGGGCTTCGCGCAGACCACGCGCGGAATCGCCAACAGCACATAGGAGAACCCATGGCACCGAGATTCTTCCCGGTCGGCCGTGACTTCTACATCACCAGCGGATTCGGCTATCGCACCTTCGACAACGCAATGCACTGGGGCACCGACTTCGGTCGCAACGGCGGGTCCGGCGGGCAGCCGATCTACGCAGCGCAGGGCGGCACCGTCACCGCTGCGGGCCCGGCGACCGGCTTCGGGCAGTGGATCAACGTCGACCACCCGACCGAGGACGGCAGTGGGCTCACGGTCTACGGCCACGTGATCCCCGTGGTGAGCGTCGGCCAACGCGTCGCGGCCGGCCAGCGCATCGGCCGGATCAACCCCGACAGCAACACCAACGGCGGCGTTGCCCCGCACCTGCATTTCGAGGTGCACCGCTACGTGTGGTCCCCGCCCGGCCCGAACCGGCTCGACCCCGGGCCATGGCTGTCGGGTGCCACCTACCCCGGAACCGCACCCCAACCTGCACCAGGAGGTAACACTGTGGGACAGCTACAGGCTGACGTCACCATGCTCTCGCCTAACGACTCGGGACCGCGTAACCCGGCGAGTTGCTCGCTGGCGATCGTCCACACGGACGAGGGCGACCCCAATGGGGAGATCGAGGATCTCCTCGGCTGGCTCGTGCAGCCGCGGGCGCAGGCGTCGTACACCATCGTCGTCGGTCGCGACGGTCGTATCGGCCGATCCAACGACGACAACTACATTCCTTGGGCGGCAGGCTCTCCCGCCAATGAGCGTGGCCTGCACCTGTGCTTCAAGGGCCGCGCTTCGCAGTCCCGCGCCGAGTGGCTCGCGCAGGATCGTCAGCTCGACGCCGGCGCGCGCGTGCTGCGCGACTGGCGCGATCGCTACGGCATCCCGCTCGTGAAGCTCACCGGCGCCCAGATGCGCGTCGGGCAGAAAGGTGTGGGCGGCCACGCCGACACCGTCGATGCCTGGCACTCCACCGACCACACCGACCCCGGCCCCGGATTCCCGTGGGACGTCTTGCTCGCCAAGGCAGCCGGAACCACCACTCCCGAGGAGGGATTTCTCATGGCACTGTCCAACGAGCAGCAGCAGCGCATCTTCACCGAACTGACGCAGAAGCTGCCGTCGCGGTCAAAGTACCGCACCAATGACGCACCCGTCGACACACTCGCCGGAATGGTCCTCAACATCGACGCCCGGATCCACGAGGAGTCGACCGAGCGTGACGCGCTCAACGGCGTGAAGGCTGCGATCGACCTCGTCCGCCGCGAGGCGAACAGGGGAGACGCTGGCGCGAAGGCAGTTCTCGCTCGCATCGAAGGCGGTAAGTGATCATGGCTGAGTTTCCGAGGAATATCCCTGTCAACGTGGAGGCGACCGTCGAACTCCGCAGCCTGGACTCGCGGGCATTCTGGTTGGACGCGCTCGACCGGGCGGGCAGGTCCTTCCTGCAGAACTTGCTCGTGTTCTTCGGCGCCGGCGTCACGATCGTTTCGGTGTCGTGGACCACGCTGCTCGGCGCCGCGGCCCTCGCCGCGCTGGTGTCGCTGATCCTTGCGGTTTCGACGGCGACCGCGGTCACGTCGGGCAACTTCCTCGTCGACCTCGCTGACCGGGCCGTGCGCACCGGCGCCGGATCCCTGGCCGCAGCGATCCCCGTCACCGGCAGCATCACCGACATCGACTGGCCCAGCTCGCTCACGATCGCCGGCACCACGGTCCTGCTGTCTGTCGTGACGTCCCTGCTCACCGAGAACCGCGGCCCAGCCAAGGGCCTGCCGACACTGGCGCCCGTAGACGGCGAAATCATCGAGGTCACTGACACCGAACTCGACGGCTGATGTCGATACTCACGCCCGCCGCGTGGGAGGGAGTCAGCACGGTGACCGTGGTCATCGTGCTGTTCCTCCTCCTGGGCGTGTCCCTGGTGCGCGGGTGGATCGTCTTCGGCCCGGCGCACCGCGAGATTGTGCGGGCGAAGGACGAAACGATCGCCGACCTCCGCGGCGGCCGCGCCGAGGACAAGTCGGTAATGGCAACGCTGGCCGCGACGAACGCCGAGCTGGCTGTCACCGGTGAACTGTCCGCGCACGTTGTCCAGGCGATCCGTGAGGCGACCGGGCAACGGGCAGAAGCCGCGGGGAACGCGGGGCCGACATGAGGTGGCCGTGGTCGAGGGACGTCGCCGCCGCCCAGGCCGAGGCGCGGGCCGCCGTCGAAGAGCACGCCTACGCCATGAAGCGCCGCATCGAGACCGAGCGCAAGAGCACGACCGAATCACGAGTAGCGAAGGTGGTGCGAGCAGAGTTGGAACGCAACGGATACACCGATCTGCTGCAGCAGGCGATGGGCGGCGGCCGGTGACGAACGCCGCGGATTGGGCGCTGCTGATTCTGGCCGTGCTGGTCACCTGTTTCAGCCTCACCTACACGTTCCGGTCACCGTGGTGGCGGAACCGGATCGGGAAGATCTACCTCGTCAAGTCCGCGATCCTCGCCCTGGTCCTGTTGCAGAACTCGCTGTCGGTGTGGGTGTCGACGGAATACACCGGGCGACAACTATTCCGGGTCCTCGTCTACACACTCGGGATCGTCTCGTACGTCGTCATGGAGTGGGCGCTGATCCGGGAGCAGAACGAGGACCGCCGCCGTAAGCGCGCCGAGCTTGAGAAGGCCGCGGCCGAAGCTGAGGCCGAGCCCGACCCTGAGGCAGTCGGAGGGGAGTAGCTGTGGAACACCTGCCCCGCCGTGTCCCCGCCGGGAATGTCGACCTCCTCGACTATCTGGTTCCGATCCTGCAGGAGTTCGTCGGCGACGTGCCGATCCTCGGCGATCTGATCGAGATACTGTCCGGTGTCGAGGACGGCACCGTCGACGACGTCGGCTCTTGGGTGAACAACCTGGTCGCGAACCTCACCGGTCTGGGGAAGAACACCAACCGGATCTTGATGGAGCTGCAGGCCAAGCTCGCCGACGGTGCCAAGTTTACCGACACCTTCGACCGGGCCGACAACACGAGCGTCCTCGGCAACGGGTGGGTGCAGGGCGGCGCCGGCGAGGCACTGGGCATCATCGGCAATGCCGCTCGCATCGACAACAGCAACCCGCTGTTCGCGACGGCGGGCCGCCGCTACGCGATCTGCCCACAGGCAGCGGACAGCGACAACATGACCGTCGCCGCGGGGGTGAACAACGCCGGCGTCGCGGTCGGGGCGATGACATCCCTGTTCATCCGCGCCAACGCCTCGCTCACCGAGTTCGTGTACGCGAACGTGTACGGCAAGTCGGTGTATCTGGGGCGCGGCACCCGATCCGGGACGACGTGGACATTCACCGACTGGACGTCGAAGACAACCGGGGTCACCATCCCCGAGGGCGCGCTGCTCGAGCTGCAGGCCAATGGGAGCAACTACCTCCTCACCTGCAACGGTCAGACGTTGCTCAGCCACCCCGACTCATCTGGGTACCCCGTTGACGCCTCCCACCGAACCGTCGGCTTCGCATCGGAGACTCGGCAGGTCGGATTGCTCAAGCAATTCTCCTGGGGCCTGGTGGCTTTCACCCTCCGCAGTGCCATCACTCTCACTGCGCTCGATACGACCAAGGCGGCTGCAGATAGCGCTGTGGTCGCCGCGGCCGAAGCCACCGAGTCCTCGGTCGGCGTGGCGAACGCCCTCGCGGAGTACACATCCTCCGACGAGGGTGCGGGCAACGCGGGGCAGTCCTTCTTCGCGACCTTCCCCGGTCCGAGCATCTCGTCCGACTGGTCGCTGACCACGGCCGGCGCACTGGCCATTTCGAACCAGGTGCTCAACGTAGCCGCGTCGGCGGCCGAGTTGGTTTTTCACTCGATGCGGTACAACGTGGCCGGTACCGACACCGACGACATGTCGGTCAAGTGCGTCGTCGCCGACACCGGTAGCGCGTTCTCGCTCGGTTGCCCGACCGTGCTGTATGGCCGACTGGCCAGCGGCGGTGGCTCGTTCGTGTACTGCAAGATCTACAAGGACCGGATCACGATCGGCAAAGGCGGCGGGGCGTACGGTTCGTTCGACGCGCCGTGGGCTTCCACCTCCTCGGTCACTCTCAAGGCCGGGTACACCGTCGATTTCCGGATGCTCGGAAATGTGTACTCGGTGCGGGTCAACGGTGTCCAGGTGCTCACCTACACCGACGGCGGGAACACCGCGTCGGTCGGCTCGTCGAACCGCTTCGGCGGCATGGGCTTCTCGAAGGACGACATCCCGTTCGGATACATCAAGGGCCCTGGCGTCACCGCGTGGGCCATGAACGACATCCAGCCGCAGCAGTACAACGGCACCGGCTGGGGTCTGTACCGAGCGAACACCAGTGCGGTGAACCTTACGGCCACCGTGGGCAACGACTACCAGTTCGCCGGGATATTCGACAACACCCGCTGGTCACAAGGTGTCACCGTAGCGGACCAGGCGGACGGCGAGGTCATCATCCTTAAGTCGGGCCCGTACTCGATCACGGTCGGCTACGAGACTCCCGCCTTCACCGAAGACGAGAACGTCAAGCACGGTGCCCTGTTGTGGAAGTCGGTCGGCCTCGCGGGCTACAACGTCATCCGGCGCGGCGACCAGGCAGAAGACACCAGGCAGCACTCCGAGACGTTCAACGTCTACCTGGATGAGGGCGACATCGTGCGGGGAGGCTTCTACTGCTCCAGCACCGCGCGCGACGCGGTGAGCGGAGACACCTTCGGGACCAAGACCTACTTCGACGGCGCATTGCAGGCCAATCCCGTAGGCCGCAAGGGCGACAAGGGAGACAAGGGAGACGATTCGACAGTCGCTGGACCTCAGGGAATCCCCGGTCCAGGGCTTGACCTCGCCGGCACGGTGGCAACGTACGGGGCACTGCCCACTCTCACCAGTGGTGACGTCGGCAAGCAGTACCTCGTGTCGGGTGAGGACCGCGCCTACCTGTGGTTGGGGAGCGCGTGGCACGCCACCGCCGGCAACGGCATCAACCTCCGCGGCCCGCAAGGAAACCCGGGGACGAACGGAACCAACGTGACGATCAATCGGGTGACCTCGCTGCCCTCATCCGGCCAGGTGACCGGGCAGATCTACTGGATTCCGGTGTAGCCCATGAGCGGACATGTGTGGAACGGCAGTGCATGGGAGCGGGTCAAGACCATGCATGTGTGGAACGGAACCGCGTGGGAGCAGATCAAGGAGACGTGGCGGTGGACCGGATCGGGCTGGGAACTGCTCTACGCCCGGCCGGTCGCCATCGTCGACGACTTCAACCGGGCCAACTCGTCGTCGCTGGGATCGCTGTGGAACAAGGTCGGAACCAACACTGGTATCAGTTCAAACACGTTGGCGTTCACCGGGAGCAGTGATGGCTCGGGCGGAGCAGTCACGGTCGGACAGATCAACAATGACGACGGGTATGCCGAGGTCGTGATGGGTACCATGGGCTCGTCGACCAACACATCGGACACATCCCTGTTCGTCCGGTGCAACTCCGCAGGCACATCCGCTCTGTCCTTGAATATCTTCAACAACAAGATCTACCTGTCGAAGTTCTCACACGCGTCAGGGCTGGCGGCTGGCAACAATGGCCAAGGGATGACCGACATCGCCTCGAACACGAGTGCCACAATTGGCACGGGCGATACCGTCCGGCTGGAATTCGTGGGTGACAACTACACGGTCAAGAGGAATGGGACGACCATCCTCACCGCATCCGACTCGTCGGTGTCGCGGGGACCAGGTCAGCGGTACGGCGCCCTTCGATTGGAACGCAACCCATTCGCCAACTCAGCCGCGATCAACTCGTACAAGCTCGCCGACATCGGCGCTTGATGGACGAAACAAGGAGGCAGATTTGACCAACATCGTTAAGCAACTTTCCGCAGGTGGGACCCTCCCGACTGGTTGGACTGGAAACTGGCTGGCAGTTTGGGGGATCCCGTTCAGGCCGTTGTGCATCAAGAACGGCCAGATCCGTCTGATGACTGAGACCATTTGGGACGAGGACGGCGGATCCGGACAGGCCATGGCGGACAGAGTGGCGAAGAGTTCGCTTCTGCTCCCGACCAGGATCCTCCGCACTGACGGCGGGTTCGACATGTCGGATGACCTCAATCAGGACAATTGGGTGTTCCTACCTTCCGACGACGAGTACCTGTACTTCTGGTACAAGGGCGACCACCTGTACTTCATGGATGCAGATCAGACAGCCAACACAGATTACGATTCGGAGCGAATCGTCGGCGGGGTGTTCCACCCCGAGACGCCGCTTCCCGACGGCGACATCAACCACGTCTAGTCGCCCTTTGCTGAAACCCTCGCCCATCCTGGGCGGGGGTTTCGTCGTTCAGAGGCGTACGTAAGGATTCGGTGTCCTCGGCGCAGACGCCGCCGAGATCGAAGGCGCTCCCGCGTTCACCCTCGAATTCGAGTCGGCGACCCCCTCGGGCGTACTCCGGATTACCACCGACGACACGCGGATCCATTTCTCTCCGTCCGAGTGGGCGTCGGTTCACGAAGACATCTCTGATGAACAGGTTGGCGAGGTCGTCGTCCTGGGCTGATCACCCAGAGTCGCCTGACAGCGAAGATGCCCCCACCCTCAGCCAGAGGGTGGGGGCACTTCTTCGTTGTCGCAGCCTCCGGGGCGCGCCAGACGAAGCCTGACGCGTCCCGCCAGCTCCCAGTTGTGCCGGCGGGACGCGGTGCGTCGGCTCCAACGGTGGTACGCGAGCCGACGCCGGAAGACACAACACCATTTGACGTCTGGGCAGGCAAGAGTTTCGCTCGACAAACCGGTCACGAGAATCTCACACGCAGAAATTCGGCAGATTCGATGACAGAAGCGCCCCCACCTGATATGCGATGGGGGCGGGCGCTTTGTTCGTTCACGCCTATCCGGTCATTTCAGTAGCTGATCAAGAATGGCCTGGTACTGCGGGATGAGGACCGGGTCGGTGGGGTCACTCCCATCCTTATTGAACCGGAGGAAGATCACCCCGTTCCGATACCCCAAAGGGAAGAGGCTTGCCAACTTCGCTGCCTTCTGTGGATCCGCGAATTGGTAGACCGAGAACTCATCGGTTGTGACCAGTTGGACGCACCCCATGTCCACGCACGACACCGTGTTAACCCGAGGGTCGGAGGCTGGTAGTCCCGCCTTGCGGACAGCGTCAACGACAGCCTGCGCCGTCAACGCATCTGGCGCTGTCTGCGGAACGTCGAGCGGGCATGCCCTCCTATCGTCCAGTGGCTCAAACTCGTATTGCCCGACAGACAGTCCGGTTCGCGCCGCACCCAGCGAGTCGAGCGCGAACTTCCCGTTCGCCTGCCGCGCCCCACCTGTGGCCTGCATTCCCTCGCCGCAGTCAATGAAGACGTGCCACCCGCCACCCTTCTTCGTGGTGGTGTACATCCTCCGCACCTCAAGGAACGCCGACTCGAGTTGCGCGTCCGTGTAGGTGCCGTTCACATTGATCGTGAGGTATCCCTCGCGGTCGACGCGGAGCCAGAAATCCCGCATCACGTTGTCGGCCGGAGGGGTGTAGGTGGACGACGTTGGGGCCGCCGCCGACGACGCCACGTCTGTGGTCGGCTCGCGCGAGGTGGACACCGTCGAATCCTTCTCGTTCGATCCGAAGATTCCGAATCCGATCAGAATGGCAGCCGTGGTGGCTATGACTCCAACCGCAATCAGGTTGTTCCGCTTCCGGGCCTTCGGGTCGATCGGCGGCGGCGGGGATTTCGGGCCTTCCTGGATGGCGTTCGGCTTGGTTGCCGAGGTCCACTGGCGGCCATCCCACCAGCGAAGCTGGGGTCTCCCCTCCGGGTCGGGATGCCAGCCTGGCGGGGGAGTTGGTGTCGTCACGTGCGCATCTAATCAGACGAACTGGACATGCGGTATAGGTCGTTCGAATGGATCTGCGGGAAGAGCTCATGTTCGGTGTTGTGGGTGGCAGTGGAATCCCTAGTCACTCAACCCTTCGACGTGGATGTGTGGCAGGATCTTCGGCCGGGGTGTGCGTCCAAACTCTTTGCGACCGGAGAATTAGAGGAGAATCGCGCGTGCGTAAAGCGGTACTTGAGTATATTGATTACACCGAAAATGAGATTGCGGAATTTGCCACTGAAGCAATCGTTGTTGTGGATACCAATGTCTTGCTTGACCTTTATCGGGTAAGCGCAGATCAACGTGAGCAGATCTGCGGAGCGCTCGAACTTATCGGAGACCGGTTGTGGTTGCCATATCAGGTCGCGCTCGAATTCCACAGCAACAGGCTCGATGTCGTTGCTGCTGAACTCGCGAAATACCAAAAAGCAGCGCAAGGGTTCACGGAGTCCCTTCGTAAGGGAAACGGAATCGACGATTTCCGTGACCCCGAAATTAAGGAATCCATTCAAAAAGCGCTTTTGTCTGCCGAAAAGAAATTTCTTCGTGATTTTGCGAAACTCCGTGCGGAGCATGTGATCGACTGGGAAGTCGCCCGTTCGGATGACCCGGTTCTTAACCGGCTTGATAGCGTCTATTCTAATCCTAAACAGATTGCCGACAAGCCTGATTCCGGTGATACCGAAAAGCGAAAGGCTGAGGCGCTAAGGCGATTTAAAGCAGTTCCGCCAGTTCCTCCGGGTTACGAGGATTTCGGAAAAAAGGATGATCCGACCGGAGACTATCTTATCTGGGCTGAGATGATCGAGCACGCGAAAAAGGCGAAGCGGCCGCTGCTGTTTGTTACACGTGACACGAAGCCTGACTGGTTTCTTAGAATCGCAAAACAGCACACGATCGGCCCGCGTCCAGAACTTCGTGCTGAGTTTCTAAAATGCGCTGAACAAAGGTATCATCAGACTACGCTGAAGAGCTTTCTGTGGCTTGCAAACAAGCACCTTAATGCGAAGGTGTCCGAATCAACGCTTGACGTTGTGGCAGAAGAAGTCCGTTCATCCCCGCCCTTCATCACGATCGCAAATTTCCCAAGCGCTGATGTCGGGCTAGCCGACAGCAGGTGGCAGGATGTGCTTAGAGCTGCTACCCATGTCAATGACGATCGGTGGCGAAACATAATGCAGGCAGCGAGTGGCATGAACGATCCTAAGCTGCAGGAAATGTTCCGGGCCGCGGCTGGCTTTGATAGCGATCACTGGAAGGCTATCGCCGAGGCTGCCTCACCATTTAGCGATGACCAGTGGCAGCGTGTCATGCGCGCGGCAAGCGGATTCGACAACCTTCCGGGACGCCCAACCACGACCCCTCTGGCATCGGATTGGGATAACTCCGATGAGGACGATCGTGGTGAGGCTGAGGACTCGTCTTCGAGCGAGTGAGTTGCCGGGTAGGGGTCCATTGCGAGGTTGCCGCCTAAAGCCCCGGCCCGGCTTCCCTCCGCGCCGGGGCTCGCACAGGCTATCAACTATCGAACGTATGCCCCCTGGGCTCACGCCGTACTTCCGGGCCCAGAGAGGCGATCTGCGTCGCGGACGGCCGCCACATAGCCTTCTGGCATCACCACCAACTCCTGGGCTGGTGAAAGATTAGGGATAGTCGGCCTGAATCGCAGCGACGAGCGCTTCGAAACTATTTTGAGCAAAGTCGGTGAAATCAATGGCGAGCTGGAGGATTGGATACTCCTTCCCGTCCAGCATAAATTCAGTAGTATTTGCTGGTACCCATGAATGACTCCCAAAACTCCGGTGTATCAAGTTGTGGCGTGCGTCTTCCAGTACCGCTAATCTCGAATCGGTCAGGACTTGCTGAAGCCAGGCTGCCTGATGCTTCCGCAGCACAACCGGATCTCTTGGATGCCCCGTCCGTGTTTGGAGATTGCGGAGATCGGATTCCTGACCTGGCTTTACCGGCTTTCCACCGTTGCCCGAGTCCCTTAGTCGATAAGCCGCAGCGGCACAAAGATCCAAACAGGTCATCACCGTTTGTGAGGCATAATTGATGGGCGCGAGGTTGAGGATGTCGAATTGCTCATTAGCGAGTCGCGTCTGCATCTCACCATGACCATTGGGTTCGTTTGACCACCTTGCCATCCCCACGGCGATTCGAGCGAAACCGATCTGCATTGCCGCTGACGATACGAGCGGGCTTGCTTTTTCGAGCTCAGCACCCCTGCGTTTGCAACACTGGGACACCTTGCATGCCAACTCTAAATTTGTTGTGTCAGCACTCACTGTGTCATGCCCTCCTCGTAGAGTGGCAACGCTCAATGTCGAACTTGTTCGCTAGCGACATCCCGCCGGCCGATACTGCTGTTTCGACTGCAGTCTATTCCGATCGTAGCCCGGGGCTAGTGAGGACAGGGAGGCGGCGGCGATATGCCGGCATCACGTGAGCGCCTCTCAGCGAACTGGGTTGGGTCCTCCGAGCTGGCGGGGCGCAGTAATCCACTGCACTGGGGGGCGAAGTGAAGTGCATAATCCAGAGGGCCAGCTCAAGGACACCCAGATAACACCGGCCCCGCGACGGCTCTCGCCAAGAACAGATATGTCGCCTACATAAAGACGCCGCGTGAACAGCTCAGGGGAACGTGTGTGCGAAACTTTCGTCACGAAGTCCGTCGAGTCAGCGCCGCGTCGTTGTCCCAACAGGCACCCGCTTGGGCCGACCGCCTGCCTTGTGGCTGGGAGGTGTGCGCCTGCATCAGTTCGATTAAGGGTGGTCACCGAATGCACTACTGCCGCGAGTGTCGAGAGGCCGGTAAGGACGCCGCCGTGTGCTGGCGCCAGGCCGCAGAATGACCGCTGGGCGAAGTAGGGCCTGGAGCGTGGCTCTCCACTTACTCTCCACTTTGGTTGACACAAGCGGGAACAGATGGGAACAACAGTTCGATCGGAAGTCGCCACTTTCCGTGAAATAAGCTGGTCATCGACCTCGTTGACTTATTCCCACTTGTGTCATATGTGCCCCCGGCAGGATTCGAACCTGCGACCAAGAGATTAGAAGGCTCTTGCTCTATCCCCTGAGCTACGGAGGCGCGCCGCAAATATTACCTGCCGCCCGGAGTGCGCCGACCGGGGCTGTGGTCTGCCCGCGTCAGGACCCGACGGCCGCGGCGGCGAGCAGCAGTCCCGCCAGAACGACCTCGACTACGAAATAGAACCACACGGGGTAGAAGCGCGGCGGCCGGTCGGCGACGGCCGACACGATCCTGCCGAAGGCCATTCCCAGCAGGGCGACGGCCACCGTCAGCGCCGCGACGGACCGGATGCCGTAGGCGTCGAAGGCCGCGAAGAAGAGCAGGCCCGCCGTCGCGACCCCGAACCCGCCGTAGACGGCGCGCACCTCGGCGCGCGCCGTCGCCGAATCCGCGGCGAGACAGAACGGGGCGACCAGCAGGCCGGGCGCGGCGAGACCGTACACGCCCATCCCCGCGAAGAACAGTGCCACGACGATGATCAGAAACTCCGCCATCTCAGCCTCTCGTTCCCTCGGGACACGTCCCCGTCGACGGTAGCCGGAACGTGCGACCGACCCTCGCGTCTCCGACGGCCTGTCGTAGGTCCTACCCTTGATGTATGGCTACACCCCAGCTCGCGGCGTCCGACCCGGATTCGAAACCCCCGAATCGCGCCGATTCGACCGCCCTGTTCGTCGTCGGCGGTGTCCTCGCCGGTCTGGTTGCGGCAATCGTCGTCGGACTTTCCGCTGCTCAGGCGCTCGTGCTGCTGGGAATTCCGGATCCGGGTCCGATCACCACGTACGGACTGCCCGCCATGCGGGCCGTCTCGGAGGTCGCCGCCGTCGTCACCATCGGATCGTTGCTGCTCGCGGCGTTCCTCGTGCCGCCGCAGAAGTCCGGGGTTCTGGACGTGGACGGTTACCGCGCGGTGCGGACGGCGTCGTACGCCGCCATCGTGTGGGCCGCGACGGCCCTTCTCCTGGTCCCGCTGACGCTGTCGGACACGTCGGGGCAACCCTTCGCCGAGGCGGTCAAGCCGGCCAACATCTTCAACTCGATCGATCAGGTCGAACTGGCCGGAGCCTGGCGCTGGACCGCGATCATCGCCATCGTCCTCGCGATCGCCGCCCGTCTGGTGCTGCGCTGGTGGTGGACGCCGATCCTCCTGGTCGTCGGCATCCTCGGTTTGATGCCGCTCGCGTTGACCGGCCATTCGTCCTCGGGTGGTTCGCACGACATGGCGACCAACAGCCTGATCCTGCACCTCGTCGCGGCCTCGCTGTGGGCCGGCGGACTGTTCGCTCTCCTCGCCCATGCGCGGCGCCGAGGCGCCTACACCGATGTCGCGGCGCGGAGGTTCTCCACGATCGCGACCATCTGCTTCGCGGTCATGGCCGTCAGCGGTGTGGTGAACGCACTCGTTCGTGTCCCGATCGACGACCTCTTCGACACGACGTACGGGCGGCTGGTGGTCGCGAAGACCGTGGCCCTGGTGATCCTGGGCGTCTTCGGCTGGGCGCAGCGTCGACGCGCGCTGCCCGCGTTGCGGAAGGACGCGACGAGTCGTGGCAACCTGATCCGATTCGCCGGCGCGGAAGCCATGGTCTTCGCCGCGACGATCGGTCTCGCCGTCGGACTGGGCCGCACGCCGCCGCCCGCTCCGACCGCCGCACCCACCCTCACGGAGGTGGAACTCGGCTACAACCTGGCCGGACCGCCGACGTTCGCACGGTTGATGCTGGACTGGCGTTTCGACCTCCTCTACGGCACCGCTGCGATCGTGCTGGCCGTCGTGTACGCGCTCGGCCTGCGCAAACTCCGACGCCGCGGTGACGGCTGGCCGGTCGGCCGGACCGTCGCCTGGATGTGCGGATGCGTGGTGCTGCTGATCGCGACGTCCTCGGGTGTCGGCCGCTACTCGCCGGCCGTGTTCAGCGTGCACATGGGCGCTCACATGGCGCTGTCGATGCTCACGCCGGTTCTCCTGGTACTGGGTGCCCCGATCACACTCGCCCTGCGTGCGCTCGACCCCGCGGGCAGAAACGGCGTGCCGGGATTACGGGAATGGATCCTGACCGCGCTGCACAGCCCGTTCTCCCGGTTCATCACCCACCCGGTGGTCGCGGCGGTGCTGTTCGTGGGCGGCTTCTACGCCCTGTATCTCGGGGGGATCTTCGCGGCGACGGTCGATTCCCACTCCGCGCACGTCCTGATGAATCTGCACTTCCTGCTCAGCGGCTACCTGTTCTACTGGGTCGCGATCGGCATCGACCCGTCGCCGCGCAAGCTGCAACCGGTGACGAAGCTCGCAATGGTGTTCGGCTCCCTGCCGTTCCACGCCTTCTTCGGTGTCGCGCTGATGAGCATGGGCGCCGTGATGGGCGAGTGGTACTACCGATCGCTCGGACTCGGCTGGAACGCCGACCTGGTGGGAGACCAGCAGCTCGGCGGCAGCATCGCCTGGGCCACCGGTGAGATCCCGCTGGTTCTGGTGATGATGGCCCTGCTCATCCAGTGGTCCCGCAGCGACGGCCGCACGGCGCGGCGAGTCGACCGGGCCGCCGACCGCGACGACGACGCGGATCTGGCAGCGCACAACGCGATGTTCGCGGAGCTGGCGCGACGGGACCGTGAAGCGGGACGCTGACCCCTAGCACGACGCCCCGACAGGTTCGGGGCGGCCGCGACCGTTTCCGGGGTGTCATCCACAGCCCTCCAGTTTGTCCACAGATGTCGGATTCCGGCCGACGACGGCGCGCGTGGACGGCACGCTGTGAGTGACGGCACCGCGCCGCACTCACAGGGGGTAGAGCGACATGTACGAAACACACGGCACCGTGGTCGGAACGGTGATCACCAGCCCGGTCACCCGGTCGAATGCCGCCGGCGACGAGTTCCTCAGCTTCCGGATGGCGAGCACCGTCCGGCGCCGCGACCATACGACGGGGGAGTGGCGCGACGGGAGCACGCTCTACCTGACGGTGACCTGCCGGCGCAGGCTCATGGCCGGCGTCGCCGGGGCGATCGCGAAGGGGGATCCCGTCCTCGTGACCGGTGACCTGCGCACCACCGAATACACCACGCGGGACGGCATCGCCCGCTCCGACCTGGAGTTGAGCGCGACGGCGATCGGACCGGATCTGGCCCGGTGCACGGTCGTCCTCGAGCGCACACCGAGAGGCGCGGACGTCGGCGCGGAGGAAGCCACGGGGTCGCCGATGACGGAAGAGGTCGCCACCCGGTCCCTCGTCGCGTAACGCGCCGGCGGGCACCGGCGCCGACCTCGCGATCCCGGCGCCGGTGCCCGCGGATTCGTCCTCCACGCCCCTCGGCACGTCCCCGACCCTCCGCGATGTGGGTTCATCGCGCTCCACCATTAGGCTGGCCCCATGGCTGAGTTCATTTACACGATGAAGAAGGTGCGCAAGGCGCACGGTGACAAGGTCATCCTCGATGACGTCACGATGAGCTTCTACCCCGGCGCCAAGATCGGTGTGGTCGGCCCGAACGGCGCGGGTAAATCCAGCATCCTCAAGATCATGGCGGGGCTGGATCAGCCGGGCAACGGTGAAGCGTTCATCGCTCCCGGTGCCACCGTCGGGATCCTCATGCAGGAACCGCACCTCGACGAGACCAAGACCGTTCGCGAGAACGTCGAAGAGGGCATGGGTGAAACCATGGTTCAGCTCAAGCGGTACAACGAGATCGCCGAGCTGATGGCCACCGACTACTCCGACGAGCTGATGGAGGAGATGGGCGAGCTCCAGGAGAAGCTCGACCACGCCGACGCGTGGGAGATCGACTCCCAGCTCGAGCAGGCGATGGACGCACTGCGCTGTCCGCCGCCGGAGGACATGGTCACCCACCTCTCCGGTGGTGAGAAGCGCCGAGTCGCCCTCTGCAAACTCCTGCTCAGCAAGCCCGACCTGCTGCTGCTCGACGAACCGACCAACCACCTCGACGCGGAGAGCGTCCTGTGGCTGGAGCAGCACCTCGCCGCCTACCCCGGGGCCATCCTGGCCGTCACGCACGACCGGTACTTCCTCGACCACGTCGCGCAGTGGATCTGTGAGGTCGACCGCGGTCGCCTGTACCCGTACGAGGGCAACTACTCCACGTACCTGGAGCAGAAGGCCGCGCGACTCGAGGTCCAGGGCAAGAAGGACCAGAAGCTGCAGAAGCGCCTCAAGGAGGAGCTGGCCTGGGTTCGCTCGGGTGCGAAGGCCCGTCAGGCCAAGAACAAGGCCCGCCTCGACCGCTACGAGGAAATGGCCAACGAGGCCGAGAAGACCCGCAAGCTCGACTTCGACGAGATCCAGATTCCGGCACCGCCGCGCCTCGGCGACGTCGTCGTCGAGGTGTCGAACCTCGACAAGGGCTTCGACGGCCGGGTTCTGATCAAGGACCTGTCGTTCACGCTGCCGCGAAACGGCATCGTCGGTGTGATCGGCCCCAACGGTGTCGGTAAGACGACGCTGTTCAAGACCGTCGTCGGGCTCGAGGAGCCGGACGCGGGCGAGGTGAAGATCGGCCAGACGGTCAAGCTCAGCTACGTCGACCAGAACCGCACCGGCATCGACCCCGACAAGACGGTGTGGGAGGTCGTGTCCGACGGTCTCGATCACATCGTGGTCGGCCAGACGGAGATGCCGTCGCGCGCCTACATCAGCTCGTTCGGGTTCAAGGGCCACGACCAGCAGAAGCCGGCCGGCGTCCTGTCCGGTGGTGAGCGCAACCGCCTGAACCTCGCGATGACGCTCAAGCAGGGCGGCAACCTGATCCTGCTCGACGAACCGACCAACGACCTCGACGTCGAAACCCTCGGTTCGCTGGAGAACGCGCTCGAACAGTTCCCCGGCTGCGCCGTCGTGATCTCCCACGACCGCTGGTTCCTCGACCGCACCTGCACGCACATCCTCGCGTGGGAGGGTGGCTTCGGCGACAACGAAGCCGCCTGGTATTGGTACGAGGGCAACTTCGAGGGCTACGAGGCCAACAAGGTCGAGCGGCTCGGACCCGATGCGGCACGTCCGCACCGTGTGACGCACCGCAAGCTCACGAGGGACTGACCTGTGGGGCAGGAGGCTTTCACGTACGAGATCCAGGTGCGGTGGGGTGACTCCGACCGGCTGGGTCACGTCAACAACACTCGCTTCGTCGAGTACATGCAGGAAGCGCGTATCCATTTCCTGACCAGCGAGCTGCGCGCGAACGGTGAGCGGCCCGGTGCGATGGTGGTGCGCAAGATGGACGTCGAATTCCTGCGCCCCGTCACCGACGACTCGGGTCCGTTGCAGATCGACGTGTCGGTGCTGCACGTCGGTACGTCGTCGTACACGATCCGGCACGTCGTCACCAACCGTGACGGGGTCCACTGCGCGACGGGCGACGCGCTGCTGGTGGCGTTCGACGTGAAGACCGAATCCTCACGACCGCTGTCCGAGGCGGAGCGACGCGGGCTCGAGCGGTACCTCACGCCGGCAACCGCCGGCTGAACGATTCGGCACACGGGGTGCCCGAAGTTCACCCTCTGTTCCCATCGCCGCGGGCTAGTCTCGAGAGAGTTGCCCGCGGCGATCGGAACGAAGAGGAAGTGAGCCCCGATGACGGAATCGGCAGAACTGAAAGATGCGGAGTGGGCGCGGAATCTGCCCGAAGGACTCCGGTCTCAGGTGCCGACTCTCGCTGCCGTGTACTTCCGGCACGTCGACCGCGGTGACAGCGAGAGCGCCGTCAACGGGGCCTCGGGCGCCGTGCTCGGTGCGCACCTGACGCTGGCCTTGCACCGCCCACCCGAGCGGGCCGTCACCCGGGTCTACCGTCCCGGTGACGGGCACGAACTCGGTGCGTCCCTGCAGATCGTCAACGACGACATGCCGCTGCTCGTCGAATCGATCACCGCGTTGCTGAATCGCCTCGGCATCGGAATCAGCGAATTCGTCCATCCGATCATCTCGGTCCGGCGCGATCCGATCGGCGCACTGCGCGGAATCCTCATGGGGGACAAGGCCAAGGATGCTGCCGGGGACGGCATCTCCGAATCGTGGATCCACGTCCAACTCGACCCGCGTGCCGACTCCTCGGTTCTCGACACACTCGAGAAGGAAGTCGGCACCGTCCTAGCCGACGTGCGGCAGGTGGTCCGGGACACCGACATCATGCGCAAGCTGGAGCGGACGCTCGCGGACGAACTCGAGGTGTCCGCGCCCTGTCCCGGTGTGTCCAAGGACGACCTGGAGGACTGCGCCGATCTGCTGCGGTGGATGTCGCAGGGCAACTATGCGGCCCTCGGGTACCGGCGCTTCCAGCTGGGGGAGCCGGACGGTTCCGGGGCGCGGAGTCTGCAGGTGGTCCCGGGCAGCGGTCTCGGACTGCTGCGCTCCGACACCGTGACCGAGGGCCCGCTGAGTCTGCCCCCGGCCGCCGAGATCCCCGACCGGCCCCTGCTCGTGCTGACGCAGGGCTCGTTCCCCGCGACCGTGCACCGGGCCGTCTACCCGTTCTTCGTCGGGGTCAGCATCCTCGACGAGGACGGCAACATCACCGGTGAGCACCGCTTCCTCGGCGTCTTCACCGTCACGGCGCTGCACGAGAACGTCCTCGACATTCCCGTGATCGCCCGGCGGGTGCGCAAGGTGATCGAACGGGCCGGGTTCCAGCTGAACTCGTATTCGGGCCAGGCGATGCTGGAGGTCATCCAGTCGTTCCCCCGCACCGAACTGTTCTCGAGCGACGCGGACACGCTGTACGACACGGTGACCGCCGTGCACAGCATCGGGCTCCGGCGCCAGGTGCGCCTGTTCGTGCGCGAAGACTTCCTCGGTCGTTTCGTCTCCTGCCTGATCTACCTTCCCCGCGATCGGTACACCACCCGGGTTCGGCTCGCCATGCAGGACATCCTTCTGCGGGAATTCGGCGGCGGCACATTGGAATACACGGCGCGCGTCACCGAGTCCGACCTCGCTCTGCTGCACGTGACGATCCGCAAGAACGCCGGACAGGCGGGGTCGAAACTCGACCTGTCGGACGCCGATCGCGAGCGGGTGCAGGCGATGCTGGCCGAGGCGAGCCGCAGCTGGGACGACCACCTCGGCGACCTCCTCCCGGTCACCACCGGTGTGGATCCCGTTTTGGCGCAGCGTTATGCCACCGTTCTACCCGAGGGGTACAAGGAGGATTTCGACGCCGCGCGCGCGTTGTCCGACCTCGCGAGGCTGGAGGCCCTCGCGGAGGGGTCGATCGACCTGCTGCTCTACCGCGACCGCGGGGCGGAGGTCGGGCGCTGGCGGTTCACCCTCTACGTCGGGGGTGACGGCATCTCCCTCAGCCAGGTGCTCCCGGTGCTGCAGAGTCTGGGTGTGGAGGTTCTCGACGAGCGGCCCTACCTCATTCCGCGTCCCGACGGGTTGACCTGCTGGATCTACGATTTCGGATTGTCGGTGCCCGCGGAGTTGCTCCGCTCCTCGGTGGAGGACGACCTGGACGCGGAACTCGCCGCGGAGGAGGCGTCCGCCGCCGAGCCGAAGCTGCAGGAACGGTTCACGGAAGCGTTCACGGCGGTCTGGTTCGGGCGGGCGGAGGCCGACCGTTTCAACGAACTGATCCTGCGGGCGGGCATGTCGTGGCGTCAGGCGGTGATTCTGCGGGCGTACACGAAGTACCTGCGCCAGGCGGGATTTCCCTACAGCCAGTTCCATATCGAGGGGGTCGCGCTGGCCAATCCGCGTTCGGCGTGCACCCTGGTCGAGTTGTTCGAGGCGATGTTCGACCCGGAGACGCCGTCGCCCGACCGGGTGTCCGAACTCGAAGCCCGCCTGAAGGAGTACATCGACTCCGTGGTCAGCCTCGATGCGGACCGCATCCTGCGTGGCCTGTTCGGGCTGATCAAATCGACGCTGCGGACCAACTACTTCGTCGTGGGCGCGACCGGGGAACCACAGACCTACCTGTCGATCAAGCTCGATCCCCAAACGATCCAGGAATTGCCGAAGCCGCGGCCGAAGTACGAGATTTTCGTCTACTCGCCCGACGTCGAGGGTGTGCACCTGCGGTTCGGGACCGTCGCGCGCGGCGGACTGCGCTGGTCGGACCGGCGCGAGGATTTCCGCACCGAGATCCTGGGGCTGGCGAAGGCCCAGGCTGTGAAGAACGCGGTGATCGTCCCGGTGGGGGCGAAGGGCGGTTTCGTCGTCAAGAATCCGCCGACACCGTCGGGGGACGCGGCAGCGGATCGCGCGGCCGCGCTCGAGGCCGGGCAGGACTGCTACCGCACGTTCATCTCCGGGCTCCTCGATCTCACCGACAACGTCGATCAGGCATCGGGGGAGATCGTGCCGCCGGACCGGGTGGTGCGGTTGGACGGCGACGACCGGTATCTGGTCGTGGCCGCGGACAAGGGCACCGCGAAATTCTCCGATCTCGCCAATTCGGTTGCGGAACAGTACAAGTTCTGGCTCGGTGACGCGTTCGCCTCGGGCGGCTCGGCCGGATACGACCACAAGGAGATGGGCATCACCGCCCGCGGTGCCTGGGAAAGCGTGAAGCGGCATTTCCGCGAAATGGGGATCGACACCCAGGCCGAGGACTTCACCGTGGTCGGTGTCGGCGACATGAGCGGCGACGTCTTCGGCAACGGCATGCTCCTGAGCCGGCACATCCGGCTGGTCGCCGCGTTCGATCACCGGCACATCTTCCTCGACCCGGACCCCGACGCGGCGCGGTCCTTCGAGGAACGCTCGCGGATGTTCGCCCTGCCGCGGTCGTCGTGGGCAGACTACGACACCGCCCTCATCAGCGAGGGCGGGGGAGTGTGGGACCGCACCCGCAAATCGGTCCCGATCAGCGCCGCCGCACGCTCGGCGCTCGGGCTCGACGACGCAGTCACCGAGTTGTCGCCGCCGGAGTTGGTCCGGGCGATCCTGCGCGCCCCGGTGGATCTGCTGTGGAACGGCGGGATCGGTACCTACGTCAAGGCGACCACCGAGACCAATGCGATGGTGGGCGACAAGAGCAACGACGCGGTGCGCGTCGACGGCAACGACGTGCGGGCCCGGGTGGTCGGCGAAGGCGGCAACCTCGGGGTCACCGCACTCGGCCGCATCGAGTACAGCCAGAACGGTGGCCGGATCAACACCGATGCGATCGACAACTCGGCGGGCGTCGACTGCTCCGATCACGAGGTGAACATCAAGATCCTGCTGGATTCGCTGGTGAGCAGCGGCGGGTTGCCGGGGGAGGAGCGTAATCCGCTGCTGGCGTCGATGACGGACGAGGTGGCGCACCTGGTGCTGGCGAACAACATCGCGCAGAACGATCTGCTTGGCGTCTCCCGTACCAGCGCGGTGCCGATGCTGACCGTGCACCGCCGCCAGATCGAGCACCTGGTGTCTCACCGCGGCCTCGACCGCAAGCTGGAGGCGCTGCCCACCGAGGACGAGATCGCGCGCCGCAGGCAGGCGGGTCAGGGATTGACGTCTCCGGAACTCGCCACGCTCACCGCGCACGTGAAACTCGCGCTCAAGGACGACCTCCTCGCGACGGATCTCCCGGACAGCGAGACGTTCGCGCCGCGGCTGCCGCGATACTTCCCGACGGGGTTGCGCAAGCGGTTCCGCACGGCGATCAAGGCGCATCCCCTGCGCAGGCAGATCGTGGCGACCATGCTCGCGAACGAGACCATCGACAACGGCGGCATCACCTTCGCCTATCGATTGGCGGACGAGGCGGGCGCGAGCAGCACCGACGCGATCCGCGCGTACGCCGCCGTCACCGAGATCTTCGCCCTGCCCGACCTGTGGTCGAGGATCCGGTCGGCGAACATCGCGGCAGACCTCGAGGACGAGCTGATCCTCGAATCCGGCCGGGTCCTGGACCGTGCGTCCCGGTGGTTGCTGACCAACCGGCCGCAGCCCCTCGCGGTGGGCGCGGAGATCGCCCGGTACTCGGCGGATTTCCGGGCGCTCTCGCCGCGGGTGCCCCAGCTGGTCAGGGGGCATCAGCTCGCCGACGTGGAGACCCGGGCGCGGCCCCTCGTGACCCGCGGGGCTCCCGAGGACCTCACCTTCGAGGTCTTCCGGCTGCTGGACAAGTTCTGCCTGCTCGACATCATCGACGTCGCCGACATCGCCGAGCGTGACATCGACGAAGTGGCGGAGCTGTACTACGAACTCGACGCGCACCTCGGGGTCGACTGGTTGCTGAGCGCGGTGTCGACCCTGGCGCGGGGCGACCGCTGGCACTCGCTGGCCCGCCTCGCGTTGCGCGACGACCTCTACAGTTCGCTGCGTCAGCTCACGATGGAAGTGCTGATGGGCGGTGAACCGCACGAGACCCCGCAGGAGAAGATCGACGACTGGGAATCGACGAACGCGTCCCGGCTGGCCAGGGCGAGGTCCGCTCTCACCGAAATTTTCGAGTCTGGGACCCTTGACCTCGCGACGCTCTCGGTGGCGGCGCGTCAGGTACGCAGCATGGTGCGAGGTGTGGGCACCCGATCGGAGGTATGACGTTGAGCGAGGGCTATCACGCGGAGGTCGAAGTTCGCTGGTCGGACATGGACGTCTTCCAGCACATCAACCACGCTCGGATGGTGACGTTGCTGGAAGAGGCGCGGATTCCCTGGCTGTTCGAGGACGATCGGCCCACCGTCACCCTGCGTGACGGCGCGGTCGTCGCCGATCTCCACGTGCGCTACCGCGGTCAGCTCCGGCACAGCGATTCACCGCTCGACGTCCTGATGTGGGTGGAGAAGGTCCGGGCCGTCGATTTCACGATCGGCTACGAGGTCCGCCCCAAGGGTGTCGACGTCTCGGTCGCGCCGTCCATCGTCGCGTCGACACAGATCGCGGCGTTCGACATCGACACCCAGAGACTGCGCAGGATCACCGACGTCGAGCGTGCATATCTGGAGAGCTGGCAGCGTGCATGAGCGCGTCCTGTCGATCCCGGACGCGACGGACCGCGGTGATCTCGCCACGTTCCTCACCCGCGTGGTGCGGTTGGACGAGTCCGCGGTGGTCCGTTTCCGGCAGCGGGGCGCCGGACGCCTGACCGTCTGGGCGGCAACGGGTTTCGACGCACTGGCGGTGCGCACGGTCGCGGGGACGATCACCCCGGACGACACATCGGCCGCCGGCGACCAGCTGCTCGCCGCGCTCGACGCGGCGACGACCGCCGACATCGACCCCGGGTTCTCGATGGATTCGGCGTGGCGGGGCGCGCTTCCTCCGACGGAGGGTTTCGTCCACGTCGACGACGTCCCCGCGCGCGTGCTCGTCGACCTCGCCCAGCGCGGCGCGGCACTGGCGCAGGAGCACGGCAGCAGCCACGGCCCGCCCGCCTCACTCCTCGACCAGGAAGTGCTGCAGGTGCACGGCGCGGAGCAGTCGGTCGGCATTCCGATGCGGGTGGTGTTCGCGCTCACCGCGATGGGGTTCGTTCCGCAGGCGGGTTCGGATCGGCTGACCGCCGACGTCGACCCCGAGCGCATCGACGCCTCCGAACTGGTCCGGGTCCGGGCGACTGGGTCGTGGTTGCGGGTCGATGCCCGATTCGGGTCGATCTACCGGCACCGCGGCGGCGGGATCCCGCTGTCGGTGGCCCGTAGCGGGTCGTCAGCCGGCCCGTAGGGTGCTGGTGGCCAGAACGGCAAGTGACGCGACGACGGCCGCCATGCCCAGCCCCGCGACCATGGTCAGCTGCTCACCGAGCACCACCGTGCCGAGGAGCGCCGCGACCACCGGCTCGGTGAGCGTGAGGGTCGCGACCGTCGCGGGTGGCAGCCGCCGCAGTCCGGCGGCGAACAGCAGATACGCCAGCACCGTCGGGACGATCGCCAGGTACACCGCGGCGGCCGCGCCCGCTCCGGTGTCGAGCCCGCCGGGCCAGGTGGCGACGAGGACGGGGATCAGGAACAGACCCCCGAGACCGAACATCTGCCCCATCGCCGCCTCGGGGCTCGCGCCCGCCGTCAGCAGCGACGACCCTGCCACCGTGTAGGCGGCGTACCCGAGACCGGCGATCAGCGCGGGCAGTGCGCCCGCCAGAATTCCGGACGAGTCGGAGTCGCCGGTGGTGCCCGCCACGATCAACCCCATCCCGGCGACCGCGATGACGGTCGACACGGCCCACACCGGACCGGGCCGCCGGCGATGCACCACCCACTGCAGGGCGCCGGTGAACGCGGGGCCCGAGCCCAGCGCGATCATCGTGCCCGCCGCCACCCCGGCGCTCTGCACACCGGTGAAGAATCCGAGCTGGTAGGCCGCGACCCCGATCCCGCCCCACACGGCGGGTGCATACCCACGGAGCCCGGAGCGGCCACCGAATCCGAGACCCCCGCGCAGCGCCGCGAACGCGGCGAGAAGCGCACCCGCCGCCACGACCCGCACCGAACCGACGGCCAGCGGGTCGAGATCGTATCCGAGGGAGCGGGACGCGAGCGCCTGCGCGGTTCCCGTCGTGGCGAACAGGATCGAGGCCGCGACGACCGCCGCGACCGCGGGAGTGCGGGTCAGATGAGCCACGCAGCGGCGTTCGGCGGAAGCTGGCCCTCGATCAGCGGGGCGCTGCTCAGCAGCACCTCACCCGGTGGCAGCGAGATAGGCGTCTCGGTGGCGTTGAGGGCGCAGATCAGACCGCCGCGTCTGCGGAAGGCGAAGCACCCGGCGGGGCTGCCGTACCAGTCGACGCCGGGACCGGAGAACTCCGGCCGGAACGAGCGCAGTTCGAGCGCGGCCCGGTACAGCGAGAGCGTCGACGTGACGTCCTCGAGCTGCGCCTCGACCGTGAGTCGCGACCACTCCGGTGGCATCGGCAACCACGGCTCGCCCGTGCTGAATCCGAACGGGGGTGCGGCGCCCTCCCACGGCAGGGGGACCCGGCATCCGTCGCGGCCGCGTTCGGTGTGACCGGACCGTTCCCACACCGGATCCTGCAACGCCGAATCGGGCAGGTCGACGTTGGGCAGGCCGAGTTCGGCGCCGTTGTACAGGAACGCGGCTCCGGGCAGTGCCAGTTCGACCAGTGCCATCGCCCGGGCGCGCGCCGTGCCGATCGCGCCGCCGCCGTACCGGGTGACTTCCCGTTCCACGTCGTGGTTGGACAGGGTCCAGGTGGGGGTGCCGCCCACCTGGTCGACGGCGGTGAGCGAATTCTCGATGGCCTCCCGCACGGACTCCGCCGAGAACTCGGCCTCGGCCAGCCGGAAGTTGAACCCGAGGTGCAGTTCGTCGGGCCGGATGTACTCGCCGAAGCGTTCGTTGTCGCGAACCCAGATCTCCCCGACGGCCATCGTGCCCGGATACTCGTCGAGGACCTTGCGGATGCTGCGATGGATGTCGTGGACCGCGGGATTGTCGAACCGCGGATCGTCGTCCGAGTTCTGCAGCAGTTCGTTGGCGGACCAGTCGTGGTCCGGCAGACCCTCCGGCTTGGCCATGCCGTGCGCGACGTCGATGCGGAATCCGTCGACACCCCGGTCCAGCCAGAACCGGAGCGTCTTCGTGAGATCTTCGACGACATCCGCGTTGTCCCAGTTCAGGTCGGGTTGCTCCGTCGCGAAGATGTGCAGGTACCACTGGCCGGGCGTGCCGTCGGCCTCGGTGATCCGCGTCCACGCCGGACCGCCGAAGATGCTCGGCCAGTTGTTGGGCGGCTCCGCGGCGTCCGTGCCGCGGCCGTCGCGGAAGATGTACCGGTCCCGTTCCGGGCTGCCGGGCGGCGATGCGAGTGCGGCCCTGAACCATTCGTGCTCGACGCTGGTGTGGTTGGGCACCAGGTCCATCGTCACCTTGATCTGGCGTGCGTGCGCGGCCTCGATCAGTGCGTCCATCACCTCGAGGTCGCCGAACAGCGGATCGATGTCGCGCGGATCGGACACGTCGTAACCGTGATCGGCCATCGGTGAACGCATGACCGGGCTCAGCCACAGGGCGTCGACGCCGAGGAGTTCGAGGTAGCCCAATTTGTCCCGCACGCCGTGGAGGTCGCCGACACCGTCACCGTTCGCGTCGGCGAACGAGCGGGGATAGATCTGGTAGAAGACGGCGTCGGACCACCAGGGTGCCGGCGAGGTGTCGCCTGCGGGCGTTTCGGCGGGAGTGCTCACAAACGCCCATCGTGCCAAACGATCGTCCGCATCACGACTCGACCGGCGGAATCGGCGTGGGGCAGTTCAGAACGCCGAGTTCACCATCGACGCCGCCGCCATGTCCATGTACTCGGTGAGGGCCTTGCGGTGAGCGTCGTCGAGGGTGCCGGAGTCGATCGACGCGATGGCCGTGTGCATGCACCGCAGCCAGGCGTCCCGCTCGATCGGGCCGATCGTGAACGGCTGGTGACGCAGGCGGAGCCGGGGGTGGCCGCGCTCGTCCGAATAGGTGTGGGGTCCACCCCAGTACTGTTCGAGGAACATCCGCATCCGGCGCTCGGCCGGACCCAGATCCTCTTCCGGATAGAGGGGCCGCACGATGTCGTCCTTGGCGACTTCCTCGTAGAAGCGCGCGGTGAGTTTGCGGAACGTCTCCGCTCCGCCCACCGCCTCATAGAAGGTCTGCTGCACGTCAGTCATGGCGCCTTCCATTGTGCACGTGCGGGCGCGAACGGTCTCAGTCACCGTCTGTTCACCGAATGGCCTGCATTTTTGTCGGAAATGGACGTGCACGAGCAGGCGATTCATGGTCCACTTGGTGGCAATCTCCCGGAGGTCGCATGAAGAATCGACACAGCGCCCGCGCGCACCGACAACTCGTGCCCACTGATGCCCGGAGTGCCGGGGTTTCAGGGGCGTTTGCTTTACAAGTGATCTCCGAAGGCTCCGCGCACAGCGCAGAGCCTTCTTTCCCGGGCGAGAATGCGGTTCCGCTCTGGATCAAGCGCCGGGTGCTTCTCCTGAATGTCACCTACGAGCCGCTCACCGCCCTTCCTGCCCGCCGCGCCGTGGTGTTGATGACCTGCGGCAAGGCCGATACCGTTCACGAGGATCCGCAGGCCCCCGTGGTCCACTCCGAGCAGTGGTCCGTGCAGGTGCCGTCCGTGATCCGCCTCCGGAACTACGTCCGCGTCCCGTATCGCGCACGCGTTCCGATGACGCGCGCAGCCCTCATGCATCGCGACCGGTTCCGCTGCGCCTACTGCGGTTCCAAGGCGGAGACCGTCGACCACGTCGTTCCGCGCAGCCGCGGCGGCGAACACTCGTGGGAGAACTGCGTGGCCTGCTGCGCACCCTGCAACCATCGCAAGGCGGACAAGTTGCTGAGCGAACTGGGCTGGACGCTCCGGGCCTCGCTGGTGCCCCCGTCGGGTCCGCACTGGCGACTGCTCGCGTCCACGAAGGACCTCCACCCGTCGTGGATGCCCTACCTCGGTGAAGGCGCCGCCTGAGCGTTCCGCGCGTCCGCTTCGCGAAGTTCGGCCCTGACGCTTCCCTTCGCACGGTTCTGGGCTACCGTTTGCGTTGTGAGCATTCTCGAGACAGTGCTGATATTCGTAGGAATTCCGGCGTTGATCACCGCCTTCTTCGCGGGGATGTCGTTCGTCGGTAAGAAGACGCCGGGCCCCGTGCCGCCCGCGTTCCACCTCGGCGAGGAATGGACGCACGCGCCGGTGCTGTGGAGCGCCGTCGACGAGGTGACCACGCACGGTCACCACGGCGGCCATCACGACGCGCATGCCGGTTCGGCAGACCTGATTGGAGGCTCGGCAAGTGGCAAGTGGTGACCTGATCCCCGCCTCCGCGGTATCCGCGGAAAACCTGCCCGTGGGCAGTGTCGTGACGGCGAGCGGCCGCGTCTCGGGCGTGCACCGTGTCGGTGAGCCGTTCGTCGACGATCTGCCGTTCACGACGGACGAGCTCGTTCGCCTCGACGACGCGCTCACCGAAGGCACCCGCGCGACGAAGGTGCGTTTCAACGCGTACGTCGGCGACCTCGGCGTCGACACCGCGGCCGGCGCCGACGCGCTGTTCCCGACAACTCCCGAGGCGGAGCGTTCCGTCCTCATCGCGGTGTCGCCCAACCAGCGGACGGTCGAGATCCGCAGCGGCAGGGCCGTGGCCCACCGGGTCACCGACCGGGTCGTCCAGCTCGGTGCCACGGCGGCTGTCTCGTCGTTCGGTGACGGAGACCTGATCGACGGTCTCGTGAGCGCCATCCGCGTGATGAGCGCGGCGATCGCCTCGCCGTAACAAACCTGCACAGATCAGCACCCGCGCGGCCCGATCCGGTTCAGTCCTCCTGAACCGGATCGGGCCGCCGGTCGTTTTCGGTGTACACCGTGCTCGACTTCTGTCGGTGGTCGATGCGAACATATGTTCGTGTCCGATTCCGCGCGCCCGCGCATCTCGAGTGGCGCCGACGCGACCATCCTGCACGCCGACCTCGACGCCTTCTATGCGTCGGTGGAGCAGCGGGACGATCCCAGCTTGCGCGGGGTGCCGGTGATCGTCGGCGGTGGTGTCGTGCTGGCGGCGAGCTACGAAGCCACGGCCTACGGGGTGCGCACGGCGAGCAGCGGTGCGCAGGCCTTGCGCCTGTGCCCGCACGCGGTCGTGGTGCGTCCGCGAATGTCTGCGTACGCGGCCGCCAGCAAGGCGGTGTTCGAGGTCTTCGGCCGGACGACGCCCCTGGTCGAGGGACTGTCGATCGACGAAGCGTTCCTCGACGTGGCGGGTCTGCGCAAGATCGCGGGCGCCCCGGTCGACATCGCGGCCCGCCTGCGCCGCGACGTGCGCGAGCAGGTGGGGCTACCGATCACGGTCGGCGTCGCGCGAACCAAGTTCCTCGCCAAGGTGGCGAGCGCGGTGGGCAAACCCGACGGACTGCTGCACGTACCGCCGGACCGCGAGATCGAGTTCCTCCACCCGCTGCCGGTCGAACGGCTGTGGGGAGTCGGAGCCGTGACGTCGGTCAAGCTGCGCGACGCCGGGATCGCCACGGTCGGTCAGCTCGCCCACTATCCGGAAGAGCTGCTCGTCTCCGTAGTCGGGCCGGCCGCGGGTCATCATCTCCACGCGCTCGCCTGGGCACGCGACCCGCGGCCGGTGCAGGTGGGACGCAGGCGACGATCCGTCGGCGCGCAGCACGCCCTGGGGCGGAGACCGAAATCTCGGGAGGACGTGGACGCCGCCCTGGTGACGTTGGTCGACCGGGTGGCCGGCCGGCTGCGCCGCGGCGCGCGGGTGGGACGCACGGTGGTGCTCCGGCTGCGTTTCGACGACTTCACCCGGGTCACGCGGTCGCACACCCTCGCGCAGCCGTCGGCGCAGACGCAGACGATACTCACGACGGCCCGGGGCCTGCTGGGCACCGCGTGGCCGATGATCGAATCCAAGGGCATCACCCTGGTGGGGATCGCGGTGGCGAACCTCGAGGACGACTGCCCGCAACAGCTGGCGCTGCCGTTCGATCCGTACACGAGCAGCACGCTCGACACCACGCTCGACAGCCTCCGCGACCGCTTCGGCTCGTCGGCCGTCACCCGCGCTGTGCTGCTGGGCCGGGACCCGGGCGTGACCGTGCCGATCCTGCCGGACTAGCCCGGCAGGATCGGCCACCGATCAGCTCGCGTCGAACTTCCGGGCCGCGAGCGAGCGGACGATTCCGGCGCGCCCCTCCACCACCAGGCGGCGCAGGGCCGGCGGGTGGTCACCGGCCAGGAAGTCGTCTGCCGCCGTGACGGACTGCTCACTGATCGACCACGACGGGTACAGCCCCACCACGACGGTCTGCGCGACCTCGCTCGAACGCCGCTCCCACACCGCGGGAATGTCCGCGAAGTAGCGGGCCACGTACGGTTCGAGGATCTCGGACTGGCCGTGGCCGGCGAAAGCGCCGATGATCGAGCGGGCCGTGATGTTCGGCACCGAATCGTCGCCGACCACCCGGTTCCACGCCTGTTCCTTCACCGCGGCCTGCGGGCGGACGGTGGCCGCCGCAGCGGCATTGCGGGCGCCGGCTGCGGTGGGGTCACGTTCGGCTTCGGCGTCGATGAACGGCGTCTCGATGCCGTCGGCGTCGATCTCGCCGGCGCCGGCCAGGGCGGTGACGAGACGCCAGCGCAGGTCCGTGTCGACGACGAGGCCCGGCAGCCCGACCGTGTCCGGCGCGGCGTCCAGCAGTTCCTGCAGCACCTCCGTGTGCCACGGCGACAGCTGGGCGCCGGCGAGCGCGTTGACGAACGCCAACTGGTGGTCCGAACCCGCGTCGGCTTCCCTGGCCAATTCGAGGAGCCGGTTCGCGAAGTCGGGCCAGCCGTGCTCCTTGGCCCACTCCGGTTCGGCGTAGCTGTGCAGTGCGGTCTGGGCCTGCATGAGCAGGCGCTGGACCACACCCACCTCGGTCTCGGCACCGACACCGCGCTGCACGAGCGCGACGAAATCGCGCGCCTTGAGTTCCGCCTGCCGCGTCATCTCCCAGGCCGCCGACCACACCAGGGTGCGGGGCAGCGGTTCGTCGATGTCGCCGATGCGGTCGATGGCGGTGGCGAGCGAATCGGAATCGAGTCGCAGCGAGCAGTACGTGAGGTCGTCGTCGTTGACGAGGATCAGCTGACCGCGTTCGACACCGACGAGTTCGGCGACGTCGGTGCGTTCGGTGGCGTCGAGGTCGAGTTCGACCCGCTTGGTGCGGACCAGCTTGCCGTCCCGGTCGTCGTACACACCGACCGCGATGCGGTGCACCCGTCGCTCACCGGCACCCGGCGCGGCGCCGTCCTGCAGCACCGTGAACCGGGTGAACGCGCCGTCCGCGTCGACGTCGAAGTCGGGGCGCAGGATGTTGAGCCCGGTGGTCTTGAGCCACTGCGCACCCCAGTCGGACAGGTCGCGCCCCGACGACTTCTCGAGTGCCCCGAGAAGGTCGTCGAACGTGGCGTTGTCGAAGGCATGGTCGCGGAAGTAGTCCCGCAGACCGGACAGGAACGGTTCCAGCCCGACGTAGGCGACGAGCTGCTTGAGGACGGAAGCGCCCTTCGCGTACGTGATGCCGTCGAAGTTCACCTCGACCGCGGCGAGGTCGGGAATGTCGGCGGCGATGGGGTGCGTCGACGGCAACTGATCCTGCCGGTACGCCCACGACTTCTCGACGTTCGCGAACGTGGTCCAGGCGTTGGTGTACTCGGTGGCCTCGCTCTGGCAGAGCACGGAGGCGAACGTCGCGAACGACTCGTTGAGCCACAGGTCGTCCCACCAGCGCATGGTGACCAGGTCGCCGAACCACATGTGCGCCATCTCGTGCAGCACGGTCTCGGCGCGCCGCTCGTACGACGCCCGCGTCACCTTGGACCGGAAGACGTAGTCCTCGAGGAATGTGACGGCGCCGGCGTTCTCCATTGCGCCCGCATTGAATTCGGGGACGAACAGCTGGTCGTACTTCCCGAACGCGTAGGGGGTGCCGAAATTGCGGTGGTAGAACTCGAAGCCCTGCTTGGTCTCCGTGAACAGTCGCTCGGAGTCCATGTGCTGCCCGAGGGAGGCGCGGCAGTAGATCGCGAGGGGGATGTCGCCGTGCTCGTCGGAGTAGTTGTCGGTCCACTCCGCGTACGGGCCCGCGATGAGCGCGACGAGGTAGGTGCTCATCTTCGGTGTGGTGCGGAAGATGTGCCTGCCGGGTTCGGCCTTGATCGTCTCGACGGTTGCGGAGTTCGAGATCACCTTCCAGGCGGCGGGGGACGTGACGTGCACGTCGAACGTCGCCTTCAGGTCGGGCTGGTCGAAGCACGCGAACATGCGTTTGGCGTCGGCGGTCTCGAACTGCGAATAGAGGTAGACCGCGTCGTCGGTGGGGTCGACGAAGCGATGCAGTCCCTCACCCGTGTGCGAGTACGCGCAGTCGGCCTCGACGACCAGTTCGTTGCGTTCCGCGAGATCGGTGAGTGTGATGCCGGTGGACTCGTCGTAACCCGAGACGTCGACGGGGGAGCCGTTGAGCGTGGCCGAATGCACACGGGCGGCGACGATGTCGACGAAGGTCGACGCGCCGGGGGTGGCCCCGAACGTGACGGTGGTGCGAGACGAGAACGTCTCGACCCCGGGCTGACCCGTCCCGTCGGTGAGGTCGAGTTCGATCAGATAGTTGTCGACGGTCAGCAGCCGGGCTCGTTCGGCTGCCTGTTCGCGGGTCAGGTTCGGTGGGGCCACAGAGGTCTCCTCGTGATCGGCGGCGATGCTCGTACTCGATGCTGCCATCCCATCACGAGTGGGACGAGGGTGTTAACCGGAGAGGTCGGTCAACGGCACCCCGGAATCGGCCAGCCGGTCGGGATCGACAGGCGCAGACGACGACACCAGTTGCTTGATCTGATCGGTGGCGTCCCAGATGTTGACGTTCATGCCGGCGAGGACGTGGTTTTCGGCGTCGAGCCAGAACGCGAGGAACTCGCGTCCGGGAACGTTGCCGCGCACCACCACCCGGTCGTAGCCCTCGGACGGGGCATAGCCCGAGTACTCCATGCCCAGATCGAACTGGTCGGTGAAGAAGTACGGCAGCCTCGTGTACTCGGCGGCGCGGCCCAGCATGGTGGCGGCAGCGACCGCCGGTTGATTGAGGGCGTTCGCCCAGTGCTCGACCCGGATCCGGGTGCCGAGTTCCGGATGCAGTTGCGCGGCGATGTCGCCCACCGCGACGACGTCGGGGTCGCTGGTCTGCAGTCCGGCGTCGACGAGGACTCCGCCGTCGACGTCGAGACCGGCCCGCTCCGCGATCTCGATGTTGGGTGCCGCACCGACTGCGACGAGGACGGCGTCGGCGGGCAGGACCGTCCCGTCGCCGAGCCGGACACCGGTGGCCCTGCCGTCCTCGACGACGATCTCCTCGACGGTGACGCCGAAATGCAGCTGAACGCCGTGTTCGCGGTGCAGTTCCGCGAACACCGTGCCCATCTCGGGGCCGAGCGAGCCGAGAAGTGGAAGCTCGGCGGCCTCCACGATCGTCACGTCGGCGCCCTTCTGCCGTGCGGAGGCGCCCACCTCGAGGCCGATCCAGCCCGCGCCGATCACCGCGAGCCGCCCGCCGCCCGAGACCGCGTCGATCAGCCGGTCCGATTCGTCGACGGTGCGGAGGTAGTGGACGCCCTCGGCATCGGATCCGGTGATCGGTGGACGGCGTGAGCGCGAACCCGTGGCGAGCGCGAGCTTGTCATACCCCAGAGTGGAACCGTCCGGCAGCGTCACGGTATGGGCGGCGAGGTCGAGGGCGGTGGCGGTGGTCCCGAGTCGCAGGTCCACGTGATGGTCGCGGTACCAGTCGCCGTGGTGAACGGTGAAGTCGCCGAGAGCCTTCTTGCCCGCGAAGTGCTCCTTCGAGAGCGGAGGTCGCTCGTAGGGGAGATGCTCCTCCTCCGACAGGAGAATGATCGATCCGTCGAAATCCTTGTCACGCAATGCTTCTGCGGTCTTCGCGCCGGCGAGGCCGCCGCCGACGACGACGAATGTGCGAGTGGAGGACATGTGAGGATGCTCCCTTCCGGTCGACCACTCCGACCCTACTGCCGTGCGCGGGGTCTCCGGGAAGGATTCCCGGCGGAGAGGTGTTGACTGAACGGGATTGTGTAATCACCGACAAGGAGCGATGAAGTGACTGCTGGGACGAAGCCTGGGACCGCCAAGGACACCGCCGACTTCTGGTTCGACCCGCTGTGCCCGTGGTGCTGGATCACGTCGCGGTGGATTCTCGAGGCCACTCAGGTGCGGGACCTCGACGCGAACTTCCACGTGATGAGCCTGGCCGTCCTCAACGAGGGCCGGGATCTGCCGGACGAGTACCGCGACCTCATGTCCAAGGCCTGGGGGCCGGTGCGGGTGCTGATCGCGGCCGCGCAGAAGCACGGCGACGAGATCCTGTCGCCGCTCTACACCGCGATGGGCACGCTCATCCACAACGAGGGCAACAAGGACTTCGCCGACGTGATCGTCAAGGCGCTCGCGGAGGTCGGCCTGCCGGCGGAACTGGCCGACGCCGCCGACTCGGAGGACTACGACGCCGCGCTGCGGGAGAGCCACGCCGCGGGGATGGACGCCGTCGGACCGGACGTCGGGACCCCGACGATCCACGTCAACGGTGTCGCGTTCTTCGGGCCTGTCCTGTCGCGGATTCCGCGGGGTGAGGACGCAGGCAAGGTGTGGGACGGCGCCGTCGCGCTGGCCGGCTACCCACACTTCTTCGAGCTCAAGCGCACCCGGACCGAGGATCCCCAGTTCGACTGAGCCCCGACCCCTCCCGGGTCATCGGACGACGGGCCCGGCCGGGTCGGCCGCGTACTGCACCAGCTGCGGATCGCGGTAGATCTGGCCGGGCTTGACGAACAGATGACCGTGCCGGGTCCGGTTGCGCAGGGCGGCGGCGCGCCACGTGAGCACCGGATGTCCCGACAGCAGATTGACGAACCAGGGGAAGAAGCCCCGTTCGGTGGTGGCCCGGTCGGCGAGTTCGTCGAATCCGACGATGCTCACGAGGTACTTGCCGGCGCCGAGGACGCCCATCGCCCCACGCGCGCCCTGTGGCCGCACGCAGAAGCCGTGATTGTCGGCGGTGTATTCCATGGAACGGAACAGGGCCGACCCGATCACCGGAATGTAGTTGGCGGCGAACTGCCCGAGTTGCCGCCAGTAGGAGGCGTGACCGGCCGCGATGTGACCGACTTCGTGGCCGATGATGAAAGCGAGCGCGTCGGGTTCGCGCGCGTCGCCGCCGATCTCGAACAGGTCGCTGTACACGACGACGAAGCGGCGGAATCCGTGTCCGGACGCGAACGCGTTGATCCGGCCGTTGCCGAGCACGACGTAGGCGTCGGGCGGTTCGGGCATCCCGAACCGCGTGGCCGCGTCGGCCACCATCCGGTACCCGTCGGGGAACTGGGTGGGCGTCATCTTGATCCCGTTCACCTGCTGCGAGCCGTAGAGCTGGCCGCGGCCGATGGCGATCAGGATCGGCGCGACCAGGACGACGAGCACCCAGGTGGACACGACGCCGAGGAACAGAGCCGTGATCGCCGCAACGTAGGCGACGACGGTGAGAACGATCGCGGCCACGAGCAGCGGGATCTCCCACGTGTGCCGGGCGGGCCGGTCGTGCGGCAGGAGGCCCGGAAGCGGGGCCGGCGGATTCCACCCCGTCCCGCCGCCCCACGGCGGGGTCGCGGGAGCCGGCCGATGTCCCGGATACGCCTGTCCCCAGTTCTGTCCGTTGGCGGGATACATGCTGATCACGATAGGCGTCCCGGGCCCCTGACACGATTCGCGACGACGCCTGACAGAATCACCAGTCATGCGCGTATACCTGGGTGCCGACCATGCCGGATTCGAACGTAAGAACGAGATCATCGAACACCTGAAGGCCGCAGGCCACGAGACCGTCGACTGCGGTGCTCATGTCTACGACGCCCTCGACGACTACCCCGCCTTCTGCATCGAGACGGCACGCCGTGTCGTCGCCGACGAGGGCAGCCTCGGCATCGTCCTCGGCGGCAGCGGTAACGGCGAGCAGATCGCAGCGAACAAGGTGAAGGGCGCGCGATGTGCCCTGGCGTGGAGCGTCGAGACGGCGCAGCTCGCCCGCCAGCACAACAACGCTCAGCTCATCGGGCTCGGCGGTCGCATGCACTCCCTCGAGGAGTCCCTCGCGATCGTCGACGCCTTCCTCGCTGCCGAGTGGTCGAACGAGGAGCGTCACCAGCGTCGCATCGACATCCTGTCCGAGTTCGAGAAGACCGGCGTCGCACCGGTCCTGCCCGAGGCCTGATCGCCGTTGCCCGAAGGTCACACCCTGCACCGGCTGGCCCGGCTGCATCAACGCCGGTTCGCCGGTGCGCCGGTGCGGGTGCTGAGTCCGCAGGGCAGATTCGCCGAGGACGCGGCGCTCGTCGACGGCCGCGTCCTGATCAGGTCCGAGGCCTGGGGTAAGCACCTGTGGCACCACTACGAATCCGGGCTCGTGGTGCACGTCCATCTCGGCCTGTACGGAGCGTTCACGGAATCGGCGGTCCCGATGGAACCGCCGGTCGGGCAGGTCCGGATGCGGATGGTCGGCGCAGAATTCGGCACCGACCTCCGCGGCCCCACCGCTTGCGAGGTTCTCCATCCGCCGCAGGTCGCGGCTATCGAGGCGCGCCTCGGACCGGACCCGCTGCGGAAAGACGCCGACCCCGAGAAGGCGTGGACACGCATCTCGGCGTCGAAGACCCCGATCGGGGCACTGCTGATGGATCAGGCCGTGATCGCGGGCATCGGCAACGTGTACCGGGCGGAGGTCCTGTTCAGGCACCGGATCAACCCCGACCGGCCCGGTCGGTCGGTGTCGCGCGCCGAGTGGGACGCGCTGTGGGCCGACCTCGTCGCGCTGATGAAGGTCGGGGTACGCCGCGGCAAGATGCACGTAGTCCGTCCCGAGGACGACCACGGCGATCCCCCGTACGCGAAGGACCGTCCCCGGACCTACGTCTATCGGCGGGCCGGGTCACCCTGCCGGGTGTGCGGCACCCCGATCGCTCATTCGGTCATGAAGGGCCGCAACCTGTTCTGGTGCCCGGGCTGCCAGCCCGCCTGACGGTCCGCTAGAAGTCGAAGCCGCCGCCGAAGTCGAATCCGCCGCCGTCACCGCCGCCGAAGTCGAATCCGCCACCGTCGCCGCCTGCGTCCCCGCCCATGTCGCTGCCGGCATCTCCACCGGTATCGCCACCGTCTCCGCCGTCCCCACCGGCGTCGCCGCCCGCGTCACCGGAGTCCTGTGCCGCGTCACCCGCACCGCTCTCGAAGCCCTGTGCGTCGTACGGCACACCTGCCATCCCGGAGAACATCGCCGAGAACAGGAACATCGAACCGAGGCCCCACGCGCCGGCCACGAGAGCGGGCTTCCACCACGGTTCGGAGTACCAGCCGGCGGGAACCGGGCGTCCCGCGACGCGGCCACCCGGGTAGTAGTTGGGCGTCCTCGACGACGGGCTCGGCGAGGCCGCGACCTGCCGCCCCTCGAACTCGACCTCGCGGTCCTCGGTGACCTCGCCCGCGGACTTCTGGCCGTCGATCGTCGGAATCTCCGGGCCGGGGTCCATGCCCATCGCCGTCCGGGCGGCGCGAATGTAGTAGAGACCCTCGAGCGCCGTCTGCTTGGCGAGCCGCGCCTGGACCGGGGTCGCCGCCTGATCGATCTGGGAGCCGGCGGCGGTGTAGCGCTCGGACGCGTCGGCGAGGGCCTGCTGGGACGCGGTGTCGGACCCGGTGAGGCTGTACACCTGCCCGCCGAGCCGTTCGATCGCCTGTCGCGCGTCCGCCTTCGCGTCCTCGAGTTGGTTCGCGGTGTGCCCGGCCCGGTTGCTGCGGCTCTTCACCACCAGGAAGGCGACCGCCGCCACGATCACGAGAATGAGTAGCAGTTCCACGGTGGCCTCCAGTGACTGCGCGACAGCCACGAGTAGGGGACAAATCGGACATCTCCCAGAGTACTGATCGAAATCCGGGTTACGCGCTCGGCGAACGGGGGAGGGGCCGGGCCGGGAGCGGTGCGAGGGAAGTCTGCCACGGCTGTGATGCATGTCATAGCACCCGGGTGCGCGACGTCGGCGTGACGCGACAAAAAAGGAGCGTTCCCCGGGGTGGGAACGCTCCTGTGTGGAGGGGATGACGGGAATCGAACCCGCGTAATCAGTTTGGAAGACTGAGGCTCTACCATTGAGCTACATCCCCGTGCATACGACTACCTGGGATCGCCATGCATGTCGTCTGCGATGTCAGACTGTACCCAACCTCGCTTTGGATTTCATAATCGGGGGGCCGTAGGATTCTTCCTCGGGTCCTCGCGAGGTTGGCGAGAGCCGGCTTCGACCGGGGTGTAGCGCAGCTTGGTAGCGCATCCGCTTTGGGAGCGGAGGGTCGCAGGTTCAAATCCTGTCACCCCGACCAGAACCACAGGGCAGGCAACTGCCGCACAGTAAAAGAGCACGACCACACGAAGGAGCCAGTCCGTGAAGAGCACCGTCGAGCAGCTCAGCCCGACGCGAGTCCGTATCAACGTTGAGGTGCCCTTCGAGGAGCTCAAGCCTGATTTCGACAAGGCCTACAAGGCCCTCGCGCAACAGATCCGTCTCCCCGGCTTCCGTCCGGGCAAGGCACCGGCCAAGTTGCTCGAAGCTCGTGTCGGTCGTGGCGCCGTCCTGGAGCAGGTCGTCAACGACGCACTCCCGTCCCGCTACTCCGAGGCCGTCACCAGCGCCTCGGTGAAGGCGATCGGACAGCCCGAGATCGAGATCACGAAGATCGAGGACGGCGAACTCCTGGAGTTCACCGCCGAGGTCGACGTCCGCCCCGAGATCACGCTGCCCGACTACAGCGAACTGAGCGTCACGGTCGATCCGATCGAGATCACCGACGAAGCCGTCGAGGAGCAGCTCCTGTCGCTGCGTCAGCGGTTCGGCACCCTCACCGGTGTCGAGCGTGCGGTCGAGGACGGAGACTTCATCTCCATCGATCTGTCGGCCACCGTCGACGGTGAGGCAGTTCCCGAGGCCACCGCGAGCGGTCTGTCGCACGAGGTCGGTTCGGGCCAGCTCATCGAGGGTCTCGACGAGGCCGTCGTCGGCGTCAAGGCCGGCGAGTCCAAGGAGTTCACCTCGACGCTCGTCGCCGGTGACCACGCGGGCAAGGAAGCTGTCGTCACCGTCACCGTCGGCACCGTCAAGGAGCGTGAGCTGCCTGCCGAGGACGACGAGTTCGCACAGCTGGCCAGTGAGTTCGACACCCTGGACGAGCTGAAGGCCGACCTGCGTGAGCGCGTCGGACGCGTCCGCAAGGTCGAGCAGGCCGGTCAGATCCGCGACAAGGTCCTCGAGACCCTGCTCGAGACCGTCGAGGTCCCGCTGCCCGAGGCCGTCGTCAAGGCCGAGGTCGACGCTGCCCTGCACGACGCCGTGCACGGCCTCGACCACGACGAGGAAGCGCTGAACAAGCTCCTCGAGGAGCAGGGCACGAGCCGTGACGAGTTCGACAAGGACGCCAAGGAGAGCGCCGAGCGCTCGGTGAAGACCCAGCTGCTGCTGGACGCCATCGCCGACGCCTCCGACGTCACCGTCGGCCAGGACGAGCTCACCGAGCGCATCCTGTTCCAGGCGCAGCGCTACGGCATGGCACCGGAGCAGTTCATCCAGCAGATCCAGCAGGCCGGTCAGCTCGGCGCCGTCTTCGCGGACGTGCGTCGCGGCAAGGCTCTCGCCGGTGTCGTGGAGCAGGCCACCGTCACCGACACCTCGGGTGCCTCCGTCGACACCGCCGAGCTGTTCGGCAACGGCGAGGCCGAGACCGGCGAGGCCGCGTCCACGGACGAGGTCACGCCGGATTCCGCCGAGGGCGAAGACCAGAAGTAATGCTGGTCGCGGGGTGTTTTCCTCGCGTTCTGCTGTGAGATGTTTTCCGCTTTGAGCGAAGTAGGGCGGCACCGGGACTCCGGTGCCGCCCTACTTCGTTAGTGTCTGTGTCAGCAATCAACGATTTACGGAGAAGGCAGGTACCGTGACTTCCAATCACCTGGAGACTTTGCAGAGTCCCGCCATGACTTCAGCCACCGCTGGGTTGAACCTCAGCGACTCGGTGTACGAGCGCCTGCTGCGCGAGCGCATCATCTTCCTCGGTACCCAGGTCGACGACGACATCGCGAACAAGCTGTGCGCTCAGATCCTGCTGCTGTCGGCAGAGGATCCCAGCCGGGACATCTCCCTCTACATCAACTCGCCCGGCGGTTCGGTCAGCGCCGGTATGGCGATTTTCGACACGATGCAGTTCGCCGAGTGCGACGTCGCGACGTTCGGAATGGGCCTGGCCGCGTCGATGGGCCAGTTCCTGCTCTCCGCCGGGACCAAGGGCAAGCGGTACGCGCTGCCGCACGCGCGGATCATGATGCACCAGCCGTCCGCCGGAATCGGTGGTACCGCAAGTGACATCGCGATCATGGCCGAGCAGTTCGCGCACACCAAGCGCGAAATGGCCGAGCTGATCGCCGAGCACACCGGTCAGACGGTCGAGCAGATCACCGCCGACTCCGACCGCGACCGCTGGTTCACCGCACAGCAGGCTCTCGAATACGGTTTCGTCGACCACGTCGTCTCCCGCGCGGCGCAGGCGGGCGGGACCGGGCAGTAGCAGCCCGGCTTCCTCACTGACCGCTCCCACTCATCCTTTGGAGAACTGATGACCAACCTGTTCGATCCCCGCAGCCTGGGAGGCCAGGCGCCTGCAGGCCCCCAGTCGCGCTACATCCTGCCGTCGTTCATCGAGCACTCGAGCTACGGCGTCAAGGAGTCCAACCCGTACAACAAGCTGTTCGAGGAGCGCATCATCTTCCTCGGCGTGCAGGTGGACGACGCGTCGGCCAACGACGTGATGGCTCAGCTGCTCGTCCTCGAGTCGCTGGACCCCGACCGCGACATCACCATGTACATCAACTCGCCGGGTGGTTCCTTCACCTCCCTGATGGCGATCTACGACACCATGCAGTACGTGCGCGCCGACATCACGACGGTGTGCCTCGGCCAGGCGGCCTCGGCCGCCGCGGTGCTGCTCGCGGCCGGTACCCCCGGCAAGCGTCTCGCCCTGCCGAACGCTCGTGTCCTCATCCACCAGCCGGCCACCGGCGGCATCCAGGGTCAGGTCTCCGACCTCGAGATCCAGGCCGCCGAGATCGAGCGAATGCGTCGCCTGATGGAGACGACCCTCGCGAAGCACACCGGCAGGGACGCCGACGTGATCCGCAAGGACACCGATCGCGACAAGATCCTCACAGCCGCAGAGGCCAAGGATTACGGAATCATCGACGACGTGCTCGAGTACCGCAAACTCAGCGCCCAGAAGTGATTTCCTGCCGCCCCGGCTCGGGCGACACGCCGTGACGGCGCAGTTGCCGCGAGCCGGGTGCGGGATCGGCAAGGCTGGCCTTCCCGAATTTCGGTGAGCGAATCACCGACAACCAGTCGACCTCGCTCGCGATCTGCGGGTACGGTCACATAACGGGCTTTCGTTTTCGGTCGGTGCGCGCTGGGCGTGGGATCGGTTTCGATGGTTGCACGTAGACGAAGGAAGTAGGGACCTGACGAGATGGCACGCATCGGTGACGGCGGGGATCTGCTCAAGTGCTCTTTCTGCGGTAAGAGCCAGAAGCAGGTCAAGAAGCTCATTGCTGGGCCTGGGGTGTACATCTGCGACGAGTGCATCGACCTGTGCAACGAGATCATCGAAGAGGAGCTGGCCGAGTCCAGCGAGGTGAAGCTCGACGAGCTGCCGAAGCCGGCCGAGATCCGGGATTTCCTCGAGAACTACGTGATCGGCCAGGACGCCGCCAAGCGAACTCTCGCCGTTGCGGTCTACAACCATTACAAGCGCATCCAGGCCGGTGACAAGGGCCGTGACGCGCGGGGCGAAACGGTCGAGCTGGCCAAGTCGAACATCCTGATGCTCGGTCCCACGGGCTGCGGCAAGACCTACCTTGCCCAGACGCTCGCGAAGATGCTCAACGTTCCGTTCGCGATCGCCGACGCGACGGCGCTCACCGAGGCCGGTTACGTCGGTGAGGACGTCGAGAACATTCTCCTCAAGCTCATCCAGGCCGCGGACTACGACGTCAAGCGCGCCGAGACCGGCATCATCTACATCGACGAGGTCGACAAGATCGCTCGCAAGAGCGAGAACCCGTCGATCACGCGTGACGTGTCCGGTGAGGGTGTGCAGCAGGCGCTGCTCAAGATCCTCGAGGGCACCCAGGCCAGCGTGCCGCCGCAGGGTGGCCGCAAGCACCCGCACCAGGAGTTCATCCAGATCGACACCACGAACGTCCTGTTCATCGTGGCGGGCGCGTTCGCCGGTCTCGAGCGGATCGTGTCCGATCGGGTGGGCAAGCGCGGCATCGGTTTCGGTGCCGAGGTGCGGTCCAAGGCGGAGATCGACACGCAGGACCACTTCGCTGAGGTCATGCCGGAAGACCTGATCAAGTTCGGGCTCATTCCCGAGTTCATCGGTCGTCTGCCCGTCGTGGCGTCGGTGACCACCCTCGACAAGGAGTCGCTGGTCCAGATCCTGTCCGAGCCGAAGAACGCGCTGGTCAAGCAATACAACCGGTTGTTCGACATGGACGGCGTGGAGTTGGAGTTCACCACGGACGCGCTCGAGGCCATCGCCGATCAGGCGATCCTCCGCGGCACCGGTGCTCGTGGACTGCGCGCGATCATGGAAGAAGTCCTCCTGCCGGTCATGTACGACATCCCGAGCCGTGACGACGTCGAGAAGGTCGTGGTCAGCGCCGAAACGGTCAACGACAACGTGCTCCCGACCATCGTTCCGCGGAAGCCGGAGCGGGGAGAACGCCGGGACAAGTCCGCCTAGCCGGGGGCGCGCTGTATCCTGGGTGCGAACTAACTCACTAGTTCGTACAAATGGAGGTAATGCGCGCGATGACCGCTCCCGGACCGATCTTTGTTCTCAACGGCCCCAACCTGAATCTGCTGGGTCAACGGCAGCCCGAGGTGTACGGGCGGGAGACGCTCGACGACGTCGTGGAGCTGTGCCGTGCCTCCGCCGCGAAGGCGGGCCGTGAGATCGTCGCGCGGCAGTCCAATCACGAGGGCCATCTGATCGACTGGGTGCACGAGGCCCGGACCACGGCGTCGGGCGTCGTGATCAACCCCGGCGGCTTCACGCACACGTCGGTGGCGTTGCGCGACGCCCTCGTCACGCTCGAGGTGCCCCTCGTCGAGGTGCACATCAGCAACGTGCACGCCCGTGAGGAGTTCCGGCACCACTCCTACGTGTCCGGAGTCGCGACCGGTGTGATCGCCGGGCTCGGCATCCTCGGCTATGCGCTGGCCGTCGACTTCATCTGCACCAAGGGCTGACGCCGCCATGGGACGACAGGTTCGTACGAGCGTTGCCACGGTGTCCTTGAGCGGATCGCTGGAGGAGAAGGTCACCGCGATCGCGGCGGCCGGGTTCGACGGATTCGAGGTGTTCGAACCCGATTTCGTGAGCTCGCCGTGGTCGCCGCGTGAGCTGGCCTCCCGCGCAGCGGATCTCGGCCTCACCCTCGATCTGTATCAGCCGTTCCGCGATCTGGATTCCGCGGACGACGCGACGTTCGCGCGCAACCTGATCCGTGCCGAGCGCAAGTTCGACATCATGGAGCAGCTCGGCTGCGACACGCTGCTGGTGTGCTCCTCGCCGCTGCCCGAGGCGGTGCGGGACGACGCCCGGCTCACCGAGCAGCTCTACACTCTCGCCGAGCGCGCACACAGCCGGGGGCTCCGCATCGCGTACGAGGCGCTGGCCTGGGGCACGCACGTCAACACGTACCGCCACGCGTGGAAGATCGTGCAGGACGCCGATCATCCCGCCCTCGGCACCTGCCTCGACAGCTTCCACATCCTGTCCCGCGGCGACGACCCGTCCGGGATCCGCGACATCCCGGGGGAGAAGATCTTCTTCCTCCAGCTCGCCGACGCGCCCCGGATGTCGATGGACATCCTGCAGTGGAGCAGGCATCACCGGAACTTCCCGGGGCAGGGCAACTTCGATCTCGCAACGTTCGGCGCCCACGTGCAGGCGGCCGGATACACGGGACCGTGGTCGCTGGAGATCTTCAACGACACGTTCCGGCAGTCGTCCACCGGACGCACGGCCGCCGACGCGCACCGGTCGCTGCTGTACCTCCAGGAGGAGGTGGCGCGGGTTCAGGCCGAGCACGGTGAGGACACCGGTCGCGGTCTGGCGCTGTTCGAGCCGCCACCGCGCGCGCCGCTCGAGGGCATCGTGTCGCTGCGGCTCGCGGCCGGTCCCGGAAAGGATTCCGACCTCCGGCAAGCGTTGCAGCACATCGGATTCCGTCTGGTGGGCCGCCACCGCAGCCACGACCTCCAGTTGTGGCGGCACGGCCGGATGACCATCGTCGTCGACGCCACTGCCGGCACGGTGTGGACTGCTCCGGGTCTGCCTGCGCACCTCCCGGTGCTCACCCAGATCGGTATCCGCTCGAGCGATCCCGACGCGTGGGGGGAGCGCGCCGCTGCGCTCGAGGTCCCGGTGCACGAGGTCCTGTTGCCCGGTGTGGACACCGCCCCCGAATCCGATGTGGTGCGTCTGAAGATCACCGATGCAACGTCGCTGGATCTGCGCGGTCCGGGCAGCGCGGCGTCGTGGCAGTCGGCGTTCGAGCTGTATCCGACGGAATCGCGCTGGCAGGACGAGGTTCCCGTGTTCACCGGGGTCGACCACGTGGCGCTCGCCGTGCCGTCCGACACCTGGGACGGCATCATGCTGCTGCTCCGTTCGGTGTTCGCGATGGCGCCACACGAGGGACTCGACGTCACCGACGCGGTCGGAATGATGCGCAGTCAGGCGCTGACGATGGATCAGACCGGCGCCGACGGCGTCGACCGTCCGCTGCGGATCTCCCTCAACATGGTGCCGGGGGCGGTGTCGGGGAACTCCCACATCGCCGCGGCGCGCCGGGGCGGCATCAGTCACGTCGCGTTCTCGTGCACGGACATCTTCACCGCGGCGGCGACCATGCAGTCCAACGGGTTCGAGCCCCTGGTGATCTCGCCGAACTATTACGACGACCTCGAGGCCCGCTTCGGTCTCTCCCGCGAACTCCTGGACCGGATGAGCGGTTCCGGAATCATGTACGACGCCGACGCCCACGGCGAGTTCTTCCACCTGTTCACCCAGACGGTGGGCGCCGACCTGTTCTTCGAGGTGGTGCAGCGCGTCGGCGGCTACGAGGGCTACGGGGACGCGAACTCCGCGATGCGCCTGGCTGCCCAACTGCGGGCGGCCGGCTGAGCAGTCGACCCGAACGGCAACGGCGCCCGTGGTCACGGACCACGGGCGCCCTCGTCTTTCCATCGAGCGCGGAGAAAGTGACTTCGGACACGTCCGAGGCGTGACTGCTGACGTCGATGCGCCCTCCCGGGGTGCATGTGACTGATGGGGTCGAAGAATCCGGCCTTCTACCGCATCCGACTGCCTCGGCATCAATGCGACACGTCGGTTTCTCGCCAATACGTACTAATCTGTGTCGAAACCGTGACCGTTTCGTTATCAGTCTCGAACTCGACAGAGGAATGTGGTTTTGGCTCTACACGCGAACACCGTCCCGCAGGCCCGGCACGCCCGGCGTTCCCGTTCTGCGAAGTCCGACCGCCGGCACGTCGTGGTGACCACGCTGGCGGCTGCCGCGCTGCTAGTGTCCGGCGCCATCGCCTCCGCTGCCACCGGAGAGGTTGCGCACGCATCCACCGAGACCGGTGTGTCGCTCACGCCGCCGCCGCAGTTCCTGCAGGTTGCCCGCCCCGAACTGACCGACCACACCGACCAACTCCAGCGCGCCGCCGAGCGTGAGGTCGAGCGGCTCGCGGCGCAGAAGGCCGAGGTCGAGCGCCTGGCCCGGGAGGCGGCCGAACAGGCTGCACGTGTTCAAGCCGCCGCCGAGGAAGCGGCGCGTCGACCTGCGGTGCTGTTCCCGACCGATGGCACCTTCACATCGGGCTTCGGTGCCCGCTGGGGCACGAGCCACAACGGCATCGACATCGCCAACTCCATCGGCACCCCGATCAGGGCCGTCACCAACGGTATCGTGATCGAGACCGGTCCGGCCTCGGGATTCGGGCTCTGGGTCCGCCTGCAGCAGGACGACGGCACCATCGGCGTGTTCGGTCACATCGACCAATCGCTGGTGTCGGTCGGGCAGCAGGTCCGGGCGGGCGACCAGATCGCCACCATGGGCAACCGCGGTCAGTCGACCGGGCCCCACCTGCATTACGAGGTGTGGACGGCGAACGGAACCAAGATCGATCCGGCGGGCTGGCTCCAGTCGCGTGGGGTGCCCGTCCCGCAGGGGCAGGGCGGCTAGGCGCCTACCGCGCCGCTGACCTCGCGCCGTCAGGGTTGGTTGTACGGGGTGACCACCCGGATCGGGGAGGCCGCGGTCGCGACCTCCCCGAGCGCGCCCCGTGCCTGCAGGAGCATGCGGCAGGCCAGGTGGGCGTCGGCCCGCAGGTCGTGGTGCAGCACGGCGGACAGTGTGCCGGACCGCAGCAGTCGCGTGTTGTCCTCGTCGAGGTCGTGGGCGATGAACACGCGGCACGTGCGCCCGGTGCGCTCGAACGCGCGGGCCGTGGCCACGTTCCCGCCGCCGATCGAGTAGACGGCGGCGATGTCGGGGTGCCGGTCGAGCGCCGCCAGCACGAGGCTCTCGATGGTCGCGTCGAGTCCGTCGCTCTCCGCGATGTCGATCACCGGTCGGTCGGTTCCGAAGGTCCGCAGCGCGGCGCGGAACCCCATCTCTCGTTCCTCCTCGCCCCGGAAGGCGTTGCTGCTGAGGGTGATCAGCACGGCCGACGGGGTGTCGCCGAGCCATTGGTCGACGAGGTACGCGGCCGTTGCGCCCGCGGCCCTGTTGTCGATGCCGACGTAGCCGGCGCGGGTGCTCCCCGGTACGTCGGTGGCATAGGTGACCACCGGGATCCCGGCCGCGGTGAGCCGGTCGATGGCCTCGACGACCTCGACGGAATCGGGGGCCTTCACGATCACGCCCTGCGACCCGCGGACGGAGATCCGGTCGAGGGTCTCCACCATCGCGGGGATGGACCCGGTCTGCCGGAAATGGAACCGCGAGCGCACGACGGCGGGGGCGAGTGCCGGCAGTTCCGCCTCGATGGCCGCGCGGAACGCGGTGGAGAAGCGAGCGGGCGTCTGCATGACGACGTCGACGAGGAATTTCCGTCCGCTCAGCTTCAACTGTGTGCGCTGCTTGTCGAGGTCGAGAATCGCCTGATGGACTTCGGCTTTCGTCGACTCGCGCACGCCCGGTCGCTCGTGGAGCACGCGGTCGACGGTTGCCTCGCTGAGTCCGGACTGCTGGGCGATCTCGCGCACTTTGTAGCGGTGCTTCACGGCCGACTCCTGAGGTGAAAATGATGGGTTTCTGGTGTTGTCTGCGGCTCAGATCACCGTAAGACTATCTCCATGCCCATGACGACTTCTTCGCCGACCGGACGGCGTGAGTGGATCCGCGACTCGGACTGCGAACTCGACGCCTTCCGGGTGTCCGTCGACCGCGCGACGGATCTCGCCGACTACCCCTTCGCGCATTCCGTGGAGCAGAATGTCCTGCTCTACAGCAGCGACGCGCTGATTCCGCACCTCGCCGACGAGGATTCACGCCGCACCGTGCAGACCGAACTCGTGCGCGCGCTCACCGGCGGACCCGGGATCGTGGTGTTCCGCAACGCTTTCGGAGACGTGTCCGTCCTGGATCGCGCCACCGAACAGTTCGACCACCTCATCGCCCGGCAGCGCGAGTCCGGAGGGGTGGCGGGCGACCACTTCGGCAAGCCGGGCGCGAACGACCGCATCTGGAACGCTGCCCAGAAGCTGGCGCTGAGCGCCCCCGACGTATTCGCCGACTACTACGCGAACGACATTCTCGCGCTGATCTGCCAGAGCTGGCTGGGGCCGCTGTATCAGGTGACGTCCCAGGTCAACGTCGTCAATCCCGGCGGCACCGCGCAGGTGCCGCATCGCGACTACCACCTCGGCATCGTTCCCCCGCACGAGCTGACCGCGTACCCGGCGCACCTGCACCGGATGTCGGCGGCCCTGACGCTGCAGGGTGCGGTGGCGCATCGCGACATGCCCGTCGAGAGCGGACCCACTCTGTACCTGCCGTACTCGCACCAGTTCGAGCCGGGGTACGTGGCGTTCTCCCGCCCGGAGTTCGTCGAGTACTTCCGGGACAGCCATGTGCAGCTGCCGCTCCGGAAGGGTGACGCGGTGTTCTTCAACCCGGCGCTCTACCACGGGGCAGGCCACAACCGCTCGGAGCAGATCAGGCGGATGGCCAATCTGCTGCAGGTCTCGTCGCCGTTCGGCAGGGCGATGGAGGTGCTCGATCGGGAGGCCATGTCGAATGCCGTGTATCCGACGTTGCTGGCCCGGCAGAGCGCCGGGGCGAGCGCGCGCACTCTTCGCAACGCCGTCGTCGCGACGGCCGAGTGCTACCCGTTCCCCACCAACCTCGACCACGACCAGCCCGTGCACAGTCTGGCGCCGGCCACCCAGGTCGACACAGTGTGGGAAGCGTTGCAGGAGAACGCCGACCCCGCCGTGCTCGCCGAACGTCTGAGTGCACAGACGGCACGGCGGCAGCCGTGAGTGGGCTCCTCGCGGGCTCTCGAGGTCGCCGAGGCGGCCACACGGTCACTACAACGGCACCGTCCGGTGCGATTGGATGCAAAACACGATGACGATTCGACTTGCAGGTGCGCCCATTTCGTGGGGAGTGTGTGAGGTGGAGGGCTGGGGTCACCAGCTCGATCCCCACCGGGTCCTCACCGAGATGCGCGATGCCGGTCTCGCCGCCACCGAACTCGGCCCCGACGGGTTCCTCCCGTCGGATCCGCACGAGCTGACGGACACCCTCGCCCGCTACGACCTGACGGCCGTCGGCGGGTTCGTGCCCGTACTGCTGCACGATCCGGATCACGACGTGGTCGCCGCCGCCGGCGGGGCGCTCGACGCGCTCGTCGCGTCGAAGTCGGACGTGATCGTCCTGGCGGCGGTGACGGGAGCCGTCGGCTACGATTCGCGACCGGAGCTCGACGATGCGGGGTGGAAGACGTTGCTGCACAACCTCGACCGTCTGTCGTCCGCCGCCGCCGACCGGGGCCTCCGCGCGGTGATCCACCCCCACGTGGGGACGATGATCGAGAACCGCGCCGAGGTGGACCGCATTCTCGACGGATCGTCGATCCCGCTGTGCCTGGACACCGGGCACCTGCTGATCGGTGGCACCGACCCGCTCGACCTCGTCTCGTCGGCCCCCGAGCGGATCGCCCACGCACATCTCAAGGACGTCGACGCGGCGCTCCTCGGGCGGGTCCGGGCCGGTGAACTCACCTACACGGAAGCCGTCGCGCAGGGAATGTACACGCCCCTCGGCACCGGGGACGTCGACATCGCCGGGGTGGTCGCGCGGTTGCAGAAGCAGGGCTACGACGGCTGGTACGTCCTCGAACAGGACACGATCCTCGAATCCGCGCCCGCGGACGAGGGCCCCGTCCGCGACGTCGTCCGGAGCGTCGAATACCTGAAGAGCATCGCGCAGTGACACCGTTGCCGACGACTCGCTCGCGAACATGACGATGATCGACGACGTGTACGGGGCGGCCGGGTTGCCGATGCGCTGATCCCGGAGCCGGCCCGCGTGCGGCTACGCGCGGGCCGGACCGGTGGTGCCGCGCACCACCAGACGGGGCTCGATCACGAAGTCCAGGGGGTCGAGGTCGTCGTCCTCGAGTCGGCCGACGGCGAACTGCACGGCGTGCCGCGCCAACCCGGCGGTGTCCTGCCGCACCGTGGTGAGGTCGATCCGCGACAACTGGGCCAGGTGGCTGTCGTCGTACCCGACGATCGAGATGTCGCCCGGCACGTCGACGTGGGCACGGGTGAACACGTCCAGGAGTCCGATGGCGCACCGGTCGTTGCCCGCGAGCACGGCAGTGGGCAGGTGGTCCTCGGACAACAGGGTGTTCGCGGCGGCGATACCGGCCTCCTCGGTGTGCCGACCGGGGACGACGCGGATGTGGTCGGCGAGATCGTGCTTGCGCATCGCCGCGAGGTACGCGCGACGACGCTCGGGTGATCCCGGGTCGGCGCCGCCGTCGACGTGGACGATCTCGCGGTGCCCCAGGCCGACCAGGTGGTCCACGGACTTCCGGATGCCCTTGGCGTCCGCGGTCCGGACGGTGTCGACCGCGGTGTAGGGGAGCGCGCGACCGACGACGGTGACGACGGCGCGGTCCGCGAGCGTGCGCAGATACTCCGCGCCGGAGTGCGGTCCGAGCAGGATCAGGCCCTCGCACCGGTGACTGAGCAGCGCTTCGATCGCCTTGTGCTCGTCCCGGGTAGGCGCGCTCGCGGAGAGCAGCACCTCGTATCCGGTGGCCTCCGCCTCGGCGTAGATCGTGCCGATCAAGTCGGCCTGGAACGTCTGGTGGACGTCGATGAGCACGCCGAGGGTGCGACTGCGGCCGCGGGCGAGCATGCGGGCCGCCCGGTCGAGTCGGTAGCCGAGTTCGTCCGCGGCGCGGAGGACGCGGTCGCGGGTCTCGTCGGAGGCCCCCGGTTTGTCGCTGAAGATCAGGGACACCAGGGTGCGCGACACACCGGCCCGGGTCGCGACGTCGGCCATCGTGGGCCGCCGATGCAGTCCTGCCGGCAGCCGCTCCGCACCCTCGTGCGCCGCGAGTCGCTCGTCGAGCATCTCGATCTCCCTCGCTCGTGTCCTCGGGGAGTGCTCTGCACTGTCGCGACCTCGCCCTTGACACTTTCTGTGATTCACCTCATAGTAGACAACTGAAGCGCGTTAGTGAAGCGCTTTAGTCCAGGAGAGAACGCCTCGTCGGCTGCATCGAGCCGAGCGCATTCGGGCGAGAGCGATACGTGAACCGATCGTCCGTGTCGCGATGCGTGAGCATTCCCAGAAAGGCCACACCTGATGTCGACAACCAGTACACGCGGAAGCGGCGGCGCCGCGCGGAACGAGCGCAGTCACAAACGTTTCCTGACGAAGCTCACCGTCATCTCCACGCTCGGAGGTCTGCTGTTCGGCTACGACACCGGGGTGATCTCCGGGGCGCTGCTCTACATGAAGGACGAGCTGAACCTCAGCGCGGTCGGCGAGGCCACCGTCGTGAGTTCGCTGCTCTTCCCCGGCGCCGCCGTCGGCGCGCTGCTGGGTGGTCGGTTGTCCGACGCACTCGGCCGCAAGCGCACGTTGCTCGTCTGCGCGGGCCTGTTCCTCGTCGGCGCCCTCGGGTGTGCGATGGCCCCCGACGTCGAGGTCATGGTGCTGGCCAGAATCATTCTGGGTCTCGGTGTGGGTGCCGCCGCCGTCACCTGCCCGCTCTACCTGGCGGAGATGGCCCCGGTGGAGAGGCGCGGCCGGATGGTGACCATCAACGAACTGATGATCGTCACCGGTCAGATGCTCGCCTTCTCGATCAACGCGCTGCTCGATCACCTCATCGAAGACCCGACCGTGTGGCGGTACATGCTGGCCATCGCCTCGGTCCCCGCGGTTCTGCTGCTGCTCGGCATGCTCGCGCTTCCGGATTCGCCGCGCTGGTACGCGTCGAGGGGCCGCCTCGCCGACACCCGCCGCACCCTCGAGATGAGCCGCAGCGAGTCGGAGGCCGCCGACGAGTACGCCAGCATCAGTTTCCACGCCGCCCGCGACCGGAACTCGAAGGTCAGCGGCGCCGTCCACTACCTGCGCGACTACCCCTGGATGCGCCGGATCCTCTGGATCGGCTGCGGTCTGGCCATCGTGCAGCAGGCGACGGGCATCAACACGGTCAACTACTACGCACCGACGATCCTCGAGCAGAGCGGGCTGGGCGTCAGTGCGTCACTCGTGGCCACCATCGCGGTCGGTGTCACCTCGGTGGTCATGACGATTCTCGGAATCATCCTGCTGGGCTTCGTGAATCGTCGCAAGATGCTGCTCACCGGCTTTATCGGCGTGGCGTCCTCGCAGGCCGCACTGTCGCTCGTGTTCCTGCTGCCCTCCTCCACGGGCCGCAGCTACATCATCCTGGCCGCGATGATGGTGTTCGTCGCCTTCGTCCAGTGCTTCATCGGAACGTGCGTGTGGCTGCTGCTCTCGGAGATCTTCCCGATGGCCATCCGCGGGTTCGCCATGGGCATCGCCGTATTCGTGCTCTGGACGACCAACGCATTCATCTCCTTCGTCTTCCCGATCCTGAACTCAGTCCTCGGATCCACCGGAACATTCGGCCTGTTCGTTCTCGTCAACCTGATTTCCGTGTACTTCGTGTACCGATTCGTCCCGGAAACCAAGGGGCGCAGCCTCGAAGAGCTGGAAGACCGCCTCGGTGCAGGCGCGCCCGCCACCTCCGCCGCGGGGAGCACCGCCGCCGTCGCCACCCACTGAGTGCACGTTCTCTCACGCACCGGTACCGCCACCTTCGGGTGGTGGTACCGGTGTGTGGTGCTGTGTGGCTCGCTTCCCGTGCAATTCACTCAGGTACACCGCGTCCTGCAGGTTGTGGGAGCGCTCGGTGAGCAGTTGGAGGGCACGCGAGTGCCCCGCCCCTCGGATGTGGTTGCGGGTGAGTTCGATTGCTGCCCCTTCGGGCTCGGTCCGGATGGTTTCGCCGCGGGGTGTGGTCCACTCGAGTTGCCCCGCGCCGGTCTGGCGGACAGTCCACGTACCGTCGGTTTTCAGTCGGTGGTGCCGCCGGCACAGGCACGCGAGGTTCGACTCGACGGTGAGACCACCGTTCTCGGGATGGACGCGGTCGAATGGGGTGGTGTGGTCGATGTCGCAGAGTCGCGCCGGAACCTGGCAGTAGGGGAAGCGGCAGTTGCCGTCGCGGGCTCTGATCCGGCGGCCGAGTTCCGTCCCCGGTGCGTACGTGAGTTCGGATCTGCTCGCGGCATTCCGGACGAAGGCCGCGGGGATGCCGTGAGTTGTCTGAACAGGGCCGATCCCGAGGATGTGCCCACCTGCGTCGCCCTCGGTCGCCAGCGTGTCGATGCGCTGGAAGACGCCGTCGGCGGCCAATGTTCGCGCGGAATCGGCATCAATCGGCCCGTATCCCTCGAGGTGCGCGGGAAGGTCGTCGAGGCCGAGTAGCGTCGAGGCGTTGACCACGACCTGAATGAGAGGTGCACGCCGCGTGCCCGCCGCGGGGACGCGGGCCGGGCACTGTTCCCGGCCGCAGTGGCACGTGAGGTGCCCGGTGCCATCGGCCAGTGCGGTGAGAGCGTCGGCTCGTCGCTGGGGGAGAGTGCGGGGGTCGTCGGCACACACGTCGTGGATCGACATCTCCCGCAACCGCATCGCGAGGGTGTGGGCGTCGGCGGCGGGAAGGTGTCCGTCGAGGTACGACATTCCATTCTCCGCGGCGCGGATCCACACGTCGCGATCGGAGACTGCGAGTCTGGTGCGGTGGCCGGTGCTGTCGGGGTCGTGGCGGGCGACGAGCCGACGAGCGCGTGCTCGCAGTTTGGATGGCGGTAGAGAGCGTCCGTCGAGGATCGCGGTTTCGAGTTGCGCCAACTTCGAGGCGCTGACGCCGGCGAGCATGGACGCGATGACCCGTGCCTGATCCAGGTCGATCTGCCCGGCCGCGAATGCGTCTCGGGTGCCGTGCAATCGGTGGCGCAGATCGAGTCCGAGGTCGATCCAGGCGGTCACCGCCGGTTCGTTCATTCCCAGTGCGACCGAGACCTCCACCGATGCGTGGGAGCCGGAGTGGGCCGGGTTGATGCCGCGGCGTTCGTCCTCGTTGCAGCAGAGATCGTAGAACTCGGTCACCGCCACGACTTGCCGGTACTGAGCTTGCGCCAGCACCGCTTTGCCTGTTCGCAGCCCCTCGATCGCCGCGATCCCCGGCGGCGTCGCATCGAGTACCGCCACGCTGGAAACGTTGTCCCCCATTGTCTTCAACCCCCCGGTATCGAACGTATCTTCGACCCTATCGGAGGCCACCGACAAGTTTCAGCAAAGATTGCGGATAACTAACGTGAAAGTGGGATGCGCACGAGATGGAGCCGTGGGGAGGGGCGGCCACCGGCGCGGCGCTGACCGTGCGTGCTCCACGAGTCCAGGGACTCCTGTGTGCGCTCAGGCCATCACGAACACGTCGTCGCACTCGGCCAACGCCACGGCATCCCATCGACGACAGAAAGAAGAGCGTGACCCGGTTCGTCGCCTAGTACTACAGTCGCGTTTATTTTGATCTTGTCGGTGTGTCGGCGCAGGTTCCGAGAGTCGCAGGATGCATGGTCCGTGTGTGGGCGATGAT
>NZ_JBHURF010000025.1:0-139820 GCF_042674125.1 Rhodococcus sp. NPDC056960
CATGCCCCTCGAAGGCGGCGGCGCCGTCGTCGGCGACAAGATCACCATCACCCTCGAGATCGAGGCCGGCCTGCAGGCCTGACCCACCCCGCACCGACCGCGCCCCGCTCTCCACCCGGAGAGCGGGGCGCGGTCGTCGTCACGTGATCCAGGTCATTGTGATCTCGGGCCGGCTCGAGGGACCCTTGCCCGTTCGACATCGGCGACCGCGAAACGAAGGTGACCACATGGGTAGCGACTCCGAACTCTCGTTCGCTCTCGACCTCACGCTGGACGAGGCGCGGCGGCGCAGCGCGGTGCTCGAGGCGATCGGCGAGGACTGGGATCCCGTCGCCGTGCTCGCGGAAGAAGAGCGGGCGTACGACATGCTCTACTCCGGTCTCGACCCCGAGCAGCAGCGCATCTACGACGAACTGGTGCAGGCGGGTGTGCTCCCGGACCGGACGGTGGGCCGTGTTGCCGATTGATCCCAACGACCACGGCAACTGCTGGTTCAGCCGCGGCTGCGTGGCCGGTCGGCGAGTAGCTGGGTGAGCCGGTGCGCCGCGCGGAGGAGGAGTTCGCCCAGTTCGCGGCGTCGTTCCTCCCGGAACCGGCTCTCCACCCCGGTGATGCTCAGTGCCCAGGCCGGTGATCCCTGCGCGTCGAAGACGGCGGCGCCCATCCCCCAACTGCCCTCGACGAGCAGTCCGGGGTTGACGGTGTAGCCGTTGAGGCGGGTCTCCGCGATGCGCTCGGCGATCTTCTCCCGGCTGTGCTGCGGCCCCCATTCGCCGGTGACGTCCGCGCGGTTCAGGTAGTCGTCGACGTCGCGTTCCGGCATGTGCGACAAGATCACCATCCCCGCCGACGCCACCCCGAGCGGAAGCCGGATCCCGACGTACAGCACGTGCGACCGTAGCGGGAAGCTGCCTTCCTCACTGGCAATGCACACCGTTTCGTCGCCGCGCCGGGCGGACAGGAATGCGCTCTCGCCGGTCTCGCGGGCGAGGTCGCGCAGGACGCCGCGGGACCGGTCGGTGATGTCGTAGCGGCTGGCGGCGAGCGATCCGAGAAGATACAACTCCGGGCCGAGCGACCATTTGCCCGACTTCTGGTCGCGGTCCACCAGCCCCTCGTCGGCGAGCGAGACGAGCAGGCGGTGCACGGTGGGACGGGCGAGTCCCGTCTCCCGTGCCAGCGCGGACGTCGAGGATCCCGACGTGTCGAGCGCCCCGATTGCCCGCAGGAGGGCACTCACGCGGTGGATCACCTGCGGGCGCTGCGTGTCGTCCATCAGCGCAGTATACGTCCACTCAGTGAACGCTCCCGCGTCCATCGTCCAGACCGCGAGCACTCTGAGGGTTTTCCTTGAAATGCATGCAGGGACCCCTTTTAGTGAAGTGAGACACCCCACGAGGGTCCGTCCACTGGATGGACGGACAGTCGCGGGCAGAGGGATTCGCCGGGTTCGGCGGCCAGAAGAAAGGATGCACATGGGATCGAGAGTGTTCGACACCCCGGAAGCAGCTGTCGCGGACGTGTCCGACGGCGCATCGATCGCCGTCGGCGGGTTCGGCCTGTGCGGAATCCCCGACGCGCTGATCCGCGCGCTCGCCGACTCGGGTGTGGGCAACCTCGAGGTCTTCTCCAACAACTGCGGCGTGGACGACCACGGGCTCGGCATTCTGCTGGGATCCCGTCAGGTGCGCCGCGTCACCGCGTCCTACGTCGGCGAGAACAAGGAATTCGCCCGCCAGTACCTGGCCGGTGAACTCGAGGTGGAACTGACCCCGCAGGGCACCCTCGCCGAACGCCTCCGCGCCGGCGGCGCCGGCATCCCCGCCTTCTTCACCCCGGCCGGAGTCGGCAGCCCCGTCGCCGACGGCGGCCTGCCGTGGCGGTACGCCGACGACGGATCGGTCGCGCTCGCCTCACCGCCGAAGGAGACCCGCGTCTTCGGCGACAAGCGCTACGTCCTCGAACTCGGCATCACCGCCGACTTCGCGCTCGTCCACGCACTGCGCGGCGACACCGCGGGCAACCTGGTATTCGACAAGACGGCCCTGAACTTCAACCCCCTCGCCGCGATGGCGGGAAAGATCACCATCGCGCAGGTCGAGGAACTCGTCCCCGCAGGCACCATCGACCCCGCCCAGGTACACCTGCCCGGAGTCTTCGTTCAGCGCATCGTCGAGACCGGCCCCCAGAACAAGCGGATCGAGAAGCGGACAGTCAGCAGCACGGAAGGAGCCACTCGATGACCGGCACCAACGGATGGACCCGTGACCAGATGGCCGCGCGCGCGGCCGCGGAGATGGTCGACGGCGAATACGTCAACCTCGGCATCGGCCTGCCGACCCTCATTCCCGGGTTCCTCGGCACCGACGTCAACGTCACCCTCCACTCGGAGAACGGGATCCTCGGCACCGGCCCGTACCCCACCGAGGAGAACATCGACGCCGACCTGATCAACGCGGGCAAGGAAACGGTCACCGTCAACGCCGGTGCCGCGTTCTTCGATTCCGCCCTGTCGTTCGGGATGATCCGCGGCGGCCACATCGACACCGCCGTCCTCGGCGGCATGCAGGTCTCCCGCACCGGCGACCTCGCCAACTGGATGGTCCCCGGAAAGATGGTCAAGGGCATGGGCGGCGCCATGGACCTCGTGCACGGCGCCAGCCGCGTCATCGTCCTCATGGAACACACCGACCGGGACGGCAACGCCAAGATCCTCGACACCTGCACCCTGCCGCTGACCGGCCAGGGCGTCGTCAACCGGATCATCACCAACCTCGCCGTCATCGACGTGGTCGGCGACGGCACCCTCGCCCTGCGTGAACTCGCCCCCGGCGTCACCGTCGACGACGTCGTCGCGGCCACCGGAACCCCTCTCGACATCCGCGAATCCGTCCTCGTCTGAACGACATTCGCCACTACCCGAAGGACACACCCATGACTTCTTCCACCAGGTCCGTCATCGTCGCCGGCGCCCGGACTCCCGTCGGCCGCCTGACCGGTTCGCTCGCAACCCTGTCCGGTTCCGACCTCGGCGGCATCGCCATCAAGGGCGCCCTCGACAAGGCCGGGGTGGCACCGGAACTGGTGGAGTACGTGATCATGGGGCAGGTCCTCACCGCCGGCGCCGGTCAGATCCCGGCCCGGCAGGCGGCGGTCGCGGCGGGCATCCCGATGTCGGTGCCCGCCGTGACGGTCAACAAGGTGTGCCTGTCCGGTCTCGACGCCATCGCCCTCGCCGACCAGCTGATCCGCGCCGGTGAGTTCGACGTCGTCGTCGCCGGCGGGCAGGAATCGATGTCGCAGGCACCGCACCTGCTGCCCGGCTCCCGCGGCGGTTTCAAGTACGGCGACACCACCCTCGTCGACCACCTCGCCTACGACGGCCTCTACGACATCTTCACCGACCAGGCGATGGGCGCCCTCACCGAGAGCCGGAACGCGAACACCGACAAGATCGGTCGCGAGGAGCAGGACGCGTTCGCTGCTGCCTCACATCAGCGCGCCGCGGCCGCGTGGAAGAACGGACTCTTCGACGACGAGGTCGTTCCCGTGTCCATCCCGCAACGCAAGGGCGACCCGCTCGTCGTCACCGAGGACGAGGGGATCCGCGCCGACACCACGGCCGAGTCGCTGTCGAAGCTGCGTCCCGCCTTCAGCAAGGACGGCACCGTCACCGCCGGATCCGCGTCGCAGATCTCCGACGGCGCTGCTGCCGTCGTGGTGATGAGCAAGGCCAAGGCCGAGGAACTCGGACTCGAATGGCTCGCCGAGATCGGCGCACACGGCGTGGTCGCCGGACCGGACTCGACGCTGCAGCAGCAGCCCGCCAACGCCATCGACAAGGCCTGCGCCCGTGACGGTCTCGACCCCGCGTCCCTCGACCTCGTCGAGATCAACGAGGCATTCGCCGCCGTCGGCATCGAGTCGACCCGGCAACTCGGGATCGACCCGTCGAAGGTCAACGTGAACGGCGGCGCCATCGCCATCGGGCACCCGCTCGGCATGTCGGGCGCACGCGTGGTGCTGCACCTCGCGCTCGAGCTGAAGCGACGCGGCGGCGGCACCGGCGCCGCGGCTCTGTGCGGCGGCGGCGGACAGGGCGACGCCCTGATCCTGCACGTGCCGGGTGCCTGACGGACGCAGTCACACAACCGATTTCACGTCATGATCGCCCCGCCGCGAGCGCGGTGACGACCGGAGCGAACATCGTCGCCTTGATGGCGCCGAGGGTTCCGGAGTCCTTGCCCGCGAGCGGGGCGATCAGGTCGACGGCGGCGTCGAGGACCGCACCTTCGGGTGCGGTCCCGTCGACCAGTCCGGTGGCCTGCGCTTCGGTGCCGCCGTAACGATGACCGGTGGTCATCGCGGTGATCGCGGTCTGCGGCGTCAGCTTGGCCTGGATCAGTGCCGCCATTCCCGGGGTGAACGGAATGCGGATGTCGACCTCCGGGAAGCAGTAGAACCCGCGGTCGGAACGCATCACCCGGTAGTCGTGGGCGATGCCCAGCATGGCACCGGCACCGAACGCGTGCCCGTTCACGGCGGCGACCGTCGGCAGCGGGAGCGTCAGAATACGGCTGAACAGCGCCTGGACGCGGCCCACGTACCAGTCGGCGCGGTCGCCGTTGGACAGCAGCCAGTCCAGATCGAGGCCGTTGGAGTAGAACTTGCCCGTCGCCGTGGTGACGAGGGCCTGCGCGCCGTGTTCGTGGGCGTCGTCGAGGAGCCGGTCGACGGTGTCGAGCCACTCCGGGGAGAAACGGTTCTCGTCGTCGCCGAAGTCGAGGACGGCGATCGCGTCCCGGTAGGTCAGGGTGGCGGTCATGAGGGGCCTTTCGTGTCGGTGTCGTGACGTTTCCGCGGAGGCGGAGGGTCGAGTGCGAGGACGGCACGAACGGCCGTTTCGAGTCGTAGACGCATCGCGGCGTCCGGTTTTCGCCGGGCCTGGAGCAGCAGTCCGGTGGGGAGTCCGACGACGCACGCCTCGATCACCTCGACCGCGCGTCCGTCCTTACGTCCCCAGAGCGCACGCGCCAGTCGGATGAACAGTGCGACGAGGACGGAATCGAGCCGCGACAACTCGGCGGCGACGTCCTCGGGAACATCCGATCCGAGCAGTTCGTCGCGGCGGACGGTGAGAAGGAACCGAGACGACTGCGGAAACTTCTCCGCGAAGACCGCGGGAGTGTCGGCGGCCGCGACGACGGCGTCCACGGGACCCCGCTCCAGTGCCCGCTCGACCGACGCCTGCTGCAGGTCGAGAAACCGGTGCGCCGCCCGCAACCAGGCGCGTCCGACCAGACCTCCCCGGGAACCGAACGCGTGGTAAATGGCGCCGTTGGACATCTCGGTGGCGGCGGCGACCGCGCGCAGGGTCACCGAACTCGGTCCGCCCTCGACTGCCAGGCGCTCCGCGGCATCGAGCGCCTCGTCGAGGTCGTGGACGCGTGGCCTGGGCATACGCCGAACAATAACAGATCATTCGCTCTATTACTCGTCGGTAGCAAATGCGCAATTACGCCGTGAGAGCCACCCGCCGATGAGATTGCCGTTGTGCGCCGAGTCACAATGGGTTAGCTTTGTCCGGACATAAACACATTACGTGTTCTGCACATGGAATACGTCGAGGAGATGTTCATGGCCAGCGATCTATCCCGAACTACCGCCCCGTCCCCGACTACCGACGCCCCCGGGCGGCACTCGCACAGACTCGGAATCATCGCCGTCGTCGCCACCTTCGGCGGCCTGCTCTTCGGATACGACACCGGAGTCATCAACGGCGCACTCGCACCGCTGAAGGAAGACCTCCATCTCACCTCGTTCACCGAGGGCTTCGTGGTGAGCATCCTGATCTTCGGCGCCGCGATCGGCGCCCTGATCGGCGGACGGATGTCCGATCGATTCGGACGCCGGCACAACATCCTGGTTCTCGCGATCATCTTCATGATCGGGACGCTCGGCTGCGTGCTGTCCCCGACTTGGGAAATACTCGCGCTGTTCCGCTTCATCCTCGGCCTCGCGGTCGGCGGCGCGTCTGCGACGGTGCCCGTCTACCTCGCCGAAATGTCTCCCGCCGACCGCCGCGGCAGCGTCGTCTCCCGCAACGAGGTGATGATCGTCGTCGGGCAGTTCGCCGCCTTCGTGATCAACGCCGTCATCTTCAACATCTGGGGTGAGCACGAAAGCGTCTGGCGCTTCATGCTTCTGGTCGCCGTCACCCCCGCCATCGTCCTGTTCGCCGGAATGCTGCGGATGCCGGAGAGCCCGCGCTGGCTGATGTCGCAGGATCGGGACGACGAAGCGCTCGCCGTGCTGCTCCAGGTTCGGTCCCCGGAGCGGGCACGCGCCGAGATGGCGGAAGTCCGGGCGCTCGCCGAGGAGGAGAAGCTCTCGCAGACCGGCGGCGCCGCGGACCTGTCGGTCAAGTGGATCCGCCGCCTGATCTTCATCGGCGTCGGCCTCGGCGTGTTCCAGCAGGCCACCGGCATCAACTCGGTGATGTATTACGGCACGCAACTGCTCGGCGACGCCGGATTCTCCTCCAACGCCGCCATCGTCGCGAATACCCTCAACGGCCTGTTCAGCGTGCTCGGCGTCCTCACCGGCGTCGCCCTGATCAACCGGATCGACCGCCGGAAGATGCTCATCGGCGGCTTCACCCTCACCACCACGTTCCACGTGCTCGTCGGCCTGTCCGCGTTCCTGCTGCCCGACGGCACCCTCAAGGCGTATCTGATCCTGGTGTTCGTGGTGTTGTTCGTCTTCTCGATGCAGGGCACGATCGGCCCCCTGGTCTGGCTGATGCTGTCGGAGATCTTCCCGCTGAAGATCCGCAGCTTCGCCATCGGCGTCTGCATCTTCGCGCTGTGGATCGCCAACGCCCTTGTCGCGCTGCTGTTCCCACCCGTCGTGGCCGCACTGGGAATCGGTGCGACGTTCTTCATCTTCGCGGGCCTCGGCGTGCTGGCACTCGTCTTCATCAAGACCCAGGTTCCGGAAACCCGCGGCCGCTCCCTCGAGGAGCTCGAAGACCAGTTCCGGCGCGACTATTCGTGACAGCCGCACCGTGTCCCATGAAAGGTTGATCCCATGACAGTGCTCGTAGCCGTGACCGATTCCTCCGAAGGATCGCACGCCCTCCTCGCCGGCAAGAAGGAAGCCGCCATGCTGGGTGCCGACCTCCTGGTGGTGAACCTGTCCCTCACCGAACCCGAAGAGGTGCACACCCTCGCCGACGACGGCGTGACCGTCCTCGACCGGATCGGCCGCGGAGACCGCGATCCCGCGACCGCCGTGCTCGACCTGCTCGACGACCGGCCCGACATCCAACGTCTCGTCATCGGCGTCAAGCGCCGGAGCGCGGTCGGCAAGGCCCTACTCGGCAGCGTGAGCCAACGCCTCATCCTGCAATCGCCGATCCCGGTCCTCGCGGTCAAAACCCCACAGTAGTAACCGCTTCCGCCGTTCCACCGCGGTCACCCCCTCGCCGACGAGCCGGGTGCCGCGGTGGAACGGCGGATGCTCAACGTCGGCGTGTGCAGATGGATGCGCTGCGCCTGCGACGGCCGTTCCAGCCGCTGCAGGAGGAACTTGGCGGCCTGCGCGCCGACCGCGAAGTTGCCGTTGTTCACCGACGTCAACGACAGATGCCGGATGCGCGCGAGATACGTGTCGTCGTACCCGACCAGCGAGAGGTCGTCCGGTACCCGGAGCCCGCGGTCGTCAGCCGCCGACAACGCCCCGACACACGTCACGTCGTTGAACGCGAGGATCGCCGTGGGCCGCTGCTCCGCGTCGAGCACCCGCCCGGCCGCGACGTAACCGCTCTCCTCGGTCATGCCGGCGAACTGCACCGACGCGAGGTCGCCGCACCCGGCCTCGGTCATCGCCGCGGTGAACCCGTCGCGGCGCAGGGCGCCCACGACTCCCGGCCCCTGCAGGTAGGCGATCCGCCGATGACCCAGGTCCAGCAGATGCCGGGTGGCCAACCGGGCCCCGGCGACGTCGTCGTCCGCGGCGATGTCGACGTTGGGAAGACTCGGTTCGTGGGTGCCCGCGAGGACCACGGGGACGAGTGCGGCGGCCCGTTCGATCGCGGCGCCCGCGTCGGTGGTGCCCACCACGACCAGCCCGTCGATCCTCTGCGACAGTAGGGTCTCGACGGTGTCCCGCCCGACGCGCTGATCCATGTGGCTGTCGGCCAGGACGGGGGCGATGCCGACGGCGTCGAGGGTGGTCGTCATGCCCTCGAGTAATTCGACGAACCACGGGTTGCGCAGGTCGTTGAGCATCACCCCGACCGTGCCGCTGCGGGATTCGGACAGACCGCGGGCGATGGTGTTCGTCCGGTAGTCGAGTTCCTTCATCGCCTGCGTGACCTGCTCGCGACGCGCGGCGCTGACATTCGCCTCGCCGCGGAGAACCCGGGACACCAGCGATTTGGACACACCCGCCCGCGCGGCCACGTCGCGGATCGTCGGTGGGCGAAACGACGGTGCGCCGCGATCTGATTCGTTCACGGTGCACAGCATATGGAGCGGCACCCGTGTTACGCTCATCACAACTGGGACCGGTCCACGTTTGTCCCTTTCCCGAAGGAGTCGAGTTGAGCAAGCACGGAAGCCTGCGCCTGGTCGCGGGCATGGTCGGCGGCGGCGAAGGCGCCGACATCGGGAAGACCCACCGCTACGCGATGCGCCTCGACGACCGATACGACCTGCACGCGGGCGTCTTCGGACGGGACGGTGCGTCGTCGGCGCGGATCGCGGAGAGCCTCGGCGTACCGGCCGACCGCACCTACCGCGACTACCGGGAGATGGCCGAACGCGAATCTGCCCGCGAGGACGGCGTCGACGTGGTCGCGGTGACCACCCCGAACGACAGCCACTTCGACATCGCGCGCACGTTCCTCGAGGCGGGCATCTCGGTGGTGTGCGAGAAGCCCCTCACCCGCGACTCGGAGTCGGCGGCCGAACTGGTCGCGATCGCCGAGTCCTCCGGCGCGATTCTCGCCGTCCCGCACTGCTATTCGGCGTACGCGATGGTCCGGCACGCGGCCCGGATGGTCCGCGACGGCGACCTCGGGCGGATCCGGTTCGTGGCGGTGGAGCACGCGTCGGGGTGGGCGGCCACGCCCCTCGAACTCGGCGAGCACCGGCAGGCGCGGTGGCGCACCGACCCCGACGTCGCGGGCTTCCCCAGCGTCGTCGGCGATCTCGGCACCCACGCCTTCCACCTCCTGCGCTACATCACCGGCCTCGAGGCCACCCGGGTGTCGGCCGAACTGGACACCCTCGTCCCCGGGCGCCGGGTGTTCGACAACGCGACCGTCCGCCTCACCCTCTCCAACGGCGCCCCCGCGGCCCTGTGGGCGAGCATGGCCGCCACCGGCAACGAGCACGGCCTGCGCATCCGGGTCTTCGGCGACACCGCGAGCGTCGAATGGCGGCACGAGGATCCCCACCACCTGACGGTCCGCGACCTCGACGGCGGCACCACGATCCTCGCGCAGGGGATGCGCACGCTGTCCGACGACGCCGGCCGGCTCACCCGCCCCGGTCTGGGGCACCCCGAGGGCTTCCTCGAGGCGTTCGCGAACTTCTACCGCGACCTCGCGGACGAGTTGCGCGCCCGCCGCGACGGCGAACCCACCACCATCCGCGATCTGTCCTTCCCCACCGGGCGCGACGGCCTGATCGGCGTCCAGTTCGTGGAGGCCACCGCCGCCTCCCACTCCGCCGACTCCGCCTGGGTCGTCCCCGCTTTCGCACACGAAAAGGTCGGTATCTGACATGCAACGTTTCGCCCTCATCGGAGCCGGATTCATCGGCGGCGTGCACGGCGCCAACCTCGCCGCGCACCCCGACGTCGACCTGGCCCTCGTCTTCGACATCGATCTCGCTCGCGCGACGGACCTCGCCAAGCGGCACGGCAGCCGCGCGACCACCGACCTCGCGGAGGTCTTCGACCCCACGGCAATCGATGCCGTCTTCGTCGCGTCGTCCACCGACACCCACGCCGAACACCTCCGCAGCGCGGCGACCGCGGGCATCCCGGCGCTGTGCGAAAAGCCGATCGACCTCGACCTCGCGCGCGCCGTCGACATCGTCCGGTTCGCCGACACCCGGTCGCTGCGGGCGATGGTCGACTTCAACCGCCGCTTCGACCGCGACTACGCCGAACTGCAGCGGGTGGTCGCGTCCGGCGAGATCGGCTCGGTGGAGCTGATCCAGATGACCAGCCGGGGTCCGGCGATGCCGCCGCTCGAGTACATCGCGGTCTCGGGCGGGCAGATGCGCGACCAGACCGTCCACTTCTTCGACCTGGCGCGGTGGATCTCCGGGCTCGACCCCGAGTCCGTCTTCGCGACCGGGTCCACGCTCGCCGAACCCCGCCTCGCCGAGTACGGCGACGTCGACACGTCGGCAGTCACGCTGCGCCTCCCCGGCGGCGCGCTCGTCCAGATCGACTCCACCCGGCGGATCGGGTACGGCTACGACGAACGCATCGAGGTGCTCGGCTCGACGGGGATGGTCGAGGCACGCCGCCAGCGCGCCGGGTCGGTGTCCCGGTACAGCGCGGGCCGCGTCGTCGACGACGGGTTGCATGCGGGCTGGTTCGAGCGGATCCGCGCCAGCTACCGCACCGCACTCGACCACTTCGTCGACGCACTGGAGAACGGCGCCGCCATCGGTCCGACCCTGTCGGAAGCGCTGAAAGCCCAGGCAATCGCCGAGGCCGCGACCCGCTCCCTCGCCAGCGGCCGGTTGGAGCCGATCGACTACCCGGCCTGAATCACACGGGGTCGCCGCGGACGACGACGTCGGCGCGGGCCCGGCCGGGCGCGATCACCGCGGTGTTCTTCTCGTCGCTGTGCCGCACCCACTCCCGGGCCCGATCCGCTGTCCGGCCGTATCGGATGTGGCGTTCGACGAGGCGCGACACCCGCTCGTCGTCGTCCGGGACGAGGAACCACGCCTCGTCGAGCAGCCCACGCACCGGCGACCAGGGTCCGTCGTCGAGGAGGAGGTAGTTGCCTTCGGTGATCACCAGCGGAACGTCCGGCGGGACGGCGATCGACCCGGCATAGGATTCCTCGACCTCGCGGTGGAACTCGGGCGCGTACACCGTCTCCTCCCCGGGTTCCCGCAGTCGGCGCAGCAGCGCCACGAAGCCGGCGGCGTCGAAGGTGTCGGGTGCGCCCTTACGACCCGCGCGGCCGAGCCGGGCGAGTTCCGCGCCGGACAGGTGGAATCCGTCCATCGGCACCACCACCGCGGACGATCCCAGCGCCGCGAGTACCGCCGCCGCCACCGTGCTCTTGCCCGAACCCGGCGGCCCGGCGATCCCGAGAATGCGACGCTGTCCCGAGTCGGCCAGCGCCCGGGCGCGCGCAACGAGTGCCTCCAGTCGACCGTCGTCCATAGGCAGACGGTAGCTCAGCCGACGTAGCGGTCGGTCGCCCAATGTCACAGCCGGTCAATCAGATTGATCCGCTGCGACATTGGGCGAGCAAGACGGGTGGGCCGGCACGGATTGGACGCCCGACCGTTCGGCCGACTTCGAATCGCCCGATTTGTACCGGTGGCGGAAACCTCTTCTGTGCTGTACAAATACAAACAGCGAGACCGGTTTGTGATGGTAAACACATACAACCGTTACCTCGGGCACGGCAAAGAGCACCACAAGAATTAAGAGCAGTTCCGGGGGGAATGGATCCGCGCCGGCGGATCCCGTTTCGGGAACGGTAAGGACACGCATGCTGTTACCGATGGCACCGACCGATTCGTTGTTCCTCCTCGGCGAGTCGCGCGAGCACCCGATGCACGTCGGCGGCCTGGCCGTCTTCAATCCGCCGGACGGGGCATCCGCCGCCGACATGCGGGCATTGTTCGATAGCGCCCTGGCCGGCGACCAGGTGGCTCCGCCCTTCCGTAAACGTGCCCGCCGTTCGGTCACCTCCCTCGGCCAGTGGGGTTGGGACCATCTCCGGCAGGAAGACATCGATCTCGACCACCACGTGCGCCGGGACGCACTCCCCCAGCCCGGTGGCATGGCCGAACTGATGACGCTGGTCTCCAGGCTCCACGGCACCCTGCTCGACCGCAGCCGCCCGTTGTGGGAGATGCACCTGATCGAGGGACTGGCCGACGGCCGCTACGCCGTCTACACCAAGATCCACCACGCGCTCGCCGACGGTTCGTCGGCCATGCGACTGCTCCGCGACAGCATGAGCGAGGACCCGCACCGACGGAACATGCCCGCCCCCTGGCAGCCGCGCACTCCACTCGCCGCCGTCCCGGCACCCGCGGCCACCGGTGTCGTCGACACCGCGGGGTTCGGTGCCTCGGGGTTCGGTGCCGCGTTGCCGTCGATGGCGTGGGACGCCGCCCGGTCCGCGGCCGGCGAGGTGGCCGGTTTGCTGCCCGCAGCGCTGGGCACCGTCGATCGGGCCCGCCGCGGCAAGGGTGGTGCGGTGTCGCTCACCGCACCGCACACCGTGTTCAACGTGCCGATCAGCGGCGCCCGCCACGTGGCCGCCCGCTCGTTCCCTCTCGAGCGAATCCGTCTGCTGGCCAAGCACGCCGACGCCACCATCAACGACATCGTGCTGACGATGTGCGCGGGCACCCTGCGGGCCTACCTGCACACCCGGGACGCGTTGCCGGACAATCCGTTGATCGCGATGGTTCCCGTCTCGTTGCGCGCACCGCACACCGGTACCGGCGACCGTGCGCCCGGCGGCAATCGGGTGGGCGTGCTCATGTGCAACCTGGCCACCCACCTTCCCGACCCCGCACACCGCCTCGAGACCGTGCGGAACTGCATGAACGAGGGCAAGGCCGCCCTGCAGGCGATGAGCCCCGCCCAGGTTCTCGCGATGAGCGCTCTCGGCGCGGCCCCGCTCGGCGTGGAGATGTTCCTCGGTCGGCGCGGCCCGTTGCGACCGCCGTTCAACGTGGTCATCTCCAACGTCGCCGGTCCCCGAACTCCGCTGTACTGGAACGGCGCCCGGCTCGAATCCCTCTACCCGCTGTCGATCCCGACCACCGGTCAGGCGCTCAACATCACCTGCACCAGCAGCGACGACCAGATCGTCTTCGGCCTCACCGGGTGCCGCCGCACCGTCCCCGATCTGCACCCCATGCTCGACCAGCTCGACGCCGAACTCGACCTCCTCGAAACCGCCGTCGGGCTGTAAGCCGGCCGGCGGGGAGGCGTCAGGTCGCCGCCAGCGCGGCGACTCCCGGTCCGTCGAGGTCGTCGAGCGCGACCCGCCGACCGGAGAGTGACAGCAGCAGCGACAGGGCGCTGCCGCGCACCTCCGGACCGTCGCCGATCGACATTTCGGCGTCCACTGCCGTCAGTCGGACACCGGCCGCGAGTTCCTTCGCGCCGCCGAAGGACGCCGGGGTGCGGACCTGTAGACGCAGCGATCGGACGACGGCCTCCTGCGGGTAGGCGCGGGTGAGTCCCAACGGCCGACGAATATCCTCACCGTGGACGACCTCTTCGACGAGCCGGCTGTCGAGGGGCGCCGGCGGAGTCGACGTCCGCGACACCACCCGCCGGAGCCGTTCCAGCGTCTCCTGCGGTGAGGCACCCCGCTCACGCGCCACGCCGCGGGCGTTCAAGCGGTCGAAGTCGAACCGTGCCCGGGCGAGGTCGACGACGAACCCGAGGCGGGTCGTCCGCGCCGAGTCGATCAGGTGAGCGACCACGTCGTGCACGGTCCACTCACCGCAGAGCGACTGCTCCTCCCACCGCTCGGCGTCGACACCGCCGAGGGCTTCGATCAGCGCGGCACGCTCCGCATGCACCATCGACCAGACATCTCCCACGGTTCACTCCTCCAGTCGGCACATCGTGTGTCAGGTATGACTCGCGGAGGCTCGGAAATTCATCGTTTGCGCACTTCCCGAGATCCGCGAGGCAACGAAGCAGCGGTGGTAATTCCGAATCCGGCTATCCATTCGGGGATTTCGCGGTAAAAGGTCGAGCTGACGCGGTAGTCGCCGGCTGCGCTGAGGGCCGCGTACGCGGCGATCCAGGTGCGCACTTCGTGGGAGGAATGCCCGGCCTGTTCGACGAACCAGTCGTTGGTCCAGGAATCGATCTGCTCGAGGTGGCCGGAAGCGAGCACGTCGAGCAGGCGCTGATCCCATTCCGGGTTCAACGGCTGAATCGTGGCCACCCCGGCGGCGAAGTCACGCCCGGCGGTGATGACCCGCTGTTCGCGTGCGTCGCGTTCCTCTGCGGTGGGGTTGCGGCCGTCGATGAGCTTTTCCTTCACCTCCGAAGGTGCGGTGGCGAACTGCGGTACCGGCGGATCGTGGGAGAGCCCGCCGGAGCCGACGAACAAAACCCGTTTGTCGAGCTTCGCTGCGGCCCGGCCGACGGCTTCGCCGAGCAGTCGGACGCGGCTGACGGGACCGAGGGGTTCGGCGACGGAATTGATGAAGATGGGCACGGTCGGGACCGCGGTGATCGAGCCGACCAGCAGTTGCAGGGCCTGCGCGAAGCCGTGGTCGACGTGCATGCGTTCGGAGAATGCGACGTCGACACCGCTGGCGAGGACTTCCCGGGTGACCGCATAGGCGGCGTCGCGGTCGACGTCGAGCGGGCCGGCTTCGGTGCCGTAGTCGCCGACCGATTGTGCGGCCGCGCCGATGCAGAACGGGGGCATCAGATCGTAATGGACCCCGTTGTAGTGATCCGGGGCGAAGATGACTATTAGCTCTGGGTCGAAGTCGGCGATGAAGGTGCGCGCGTTGTCGAATGCGGCATCGACGTCGTCGATCACGTTTTGGGCGGGGTCGTTTCGTCCCATCAGGGGGGAGTGCGACATCGCGCACAGCGCTACGGGCATCGGTGGCTCTCCTCGAGCTGTCTTCAGTCCTCGATCGCGCCGTGGCGTCGGGAAAGGGACTGGGGTGGTGAGTGTGTCGAGACGCGGAATCCGGGTCGGTGCCTGCCGGGTTCCGGGGGCGGGCACCGACCCGGGGTCTGGGTCAGCTGCGGCCGAGGAGGAAGTCCAGGTGCAGCGTGTTGAAAGTGTCGGCGTCCTCGTATTGGGGCCAGTGCCCGCAGTTCTCCATGATCGCGAGCTTCGCGCCGGGGATATGGGAGGCGATCCGCTTGGCCTCGTCCACCGGCCCGGAGGGGTCTTTGGTGGTCCACAGCACCAATGCGGGCACCGTGATTCCTTGAAGCGTGGCGTCGGTGATCATGTTGCGCCTGCGGGTTTCCGGGTCCTGCAGGGCCATGTTCATCTCGCAGGCCTCGAGCCAGTCCGGCTGCTGGAAGATCGCCTGCCGGGTGCGGATCAGGTCGTCGGTGACCATGGCCGGGTCGGCCATCAACCACTCGAGCCGGGCCTTGACCCGTTCCCAGCTGGGGTCCTCCGCCGCCTCCATGGACAGGGTGTAGAGGCGTTCCATCACCTTCGGGTTGGCCATGGTGCCGCCCATGGTGTTGAGGACGATCCGGTCGACCTTCTCCGGGTGATCGTGCGCGAACTGGGCGGTGACCCAGCCGCCGAGCGATTCGCCGGAGAACGAGGCCTTCGCCACGCCGATCGCGTCCATGAACTGCAGGACGTGGTCGATGTAGTGGGTGATCTCGAGGGGGTGGTCGGGTTTGGTGGAGTAGCCGTGGCCGATGAAGTCGATCGCCCAGACGTTGAAGTGCTCCGCGTGTACGGCCAGGTTGCGGACGTACGCTTCGGCGTGGCCGGTGATGCCGTGCAGCAGGATAAGGGTCGGCTTGGAGGTGTCGCCGGCGTGCAGGTACCGGGTCCGGTATGGGCCGGCCTGGATGAAGCCCTGGCTGAACTCGACCTGGTTCAGGTCGTTCCAGACGCTGGTGTACGGGCGGGTCATCGGTTCTCTCCCTCGACTGTGGTGGTGGCGGAGGCGGGTTCGGCGTCCGCGGGGGTGGTGTGCGGGACGGTGATCGGCACCGCGTGGGTGTTGTATTGCGGCTCATCGGTGGCCGCCGGGGTCGGCTCGCCGGAGTCCGCCGAGCGGTCGAGGATTGCGGTGAGTGCGTCCTCGAGGCTCGCGAGCGCTTCGCTGTCGTCCCAGACGGGGGCGCTGTGCCGCCAGGCGATGTAGCCGTCGGGACGGATGAGAAGGGCACCGGCCTCGTCGATGTCGCGGATCTGCCGCCAGTAGCCGTAGGGGTCGATGGTGCCGGGTTCGCCGACGACCACGGTCCGCAGGAAGGGGACGTCGAGTTTGGCGGCGGCGCGCTTCCACGCCTGGCCGCCGAGTCCGGTGAGCAGGGTCATCATGCCCTTGCCGGTGACATCGAGGGTGGAGACGCGGGTGCCGTCGGCGCCGACAAGCCACGCGTGCGGCAGCTTCGCGCCGGGCCGGGTGGTGGCCTGCAGGTACAGCTGCCGGTCTCGGGTCCACTGTTCGTCGCCCGCCTCGAGGTCGGGGACGACCGCGGAGGAGGTGTAGCGCTGGTTGAGTTCGACGCCGTGGGCGTTGAACTCGGTGTTCTTGACCTCCAGCGCCTCGTACAGTCGCTCGCGCCGGGCGACGCCCTCGGGCGTGGGTTCCTTCAGCTTCGCCAGTCCGGCCGCGACCGGGTCGTCGCTGCCGGGGGCGAACCATTCGCGCAGCCCGGCGTAGTCCTTGCGGGACTGGTTGGCGCGGGCGACGATCTGTTTGCCGACCGGGACTCGCTCGGAGGAATAGGACTCGAGCAGGCCGTCTCCGGCGTATCCCTTGACGACGAATGCGATCTTCCACGCCAGGTTGAACGCGTCCTGGACGGAGGTGTTCGATCCCAGGCCGCTGCTCGGGGGGTGCCGGTGCACGGCGTCGCCGCCGCAGAACACGCGACCGGACTGGTAGTGCTCGGCGTACTGCTGGTTGACGTACCAGAAGGAGCGCGAGACGATCTCGACGTCCAGGTCCGGGTCGCCGACGAGGGTCCGGATCTGTTCGAGGACAACGTCGTCGGAGACGTCGGGCCGGCCCTTCGCCATGTCGAAGCCCCAGCCGGCGATCCACTGGTCCCACGGCTTGATCGCCCGCAGCAGGCCCATCCCGATCTCACCGAACCCGGCCTTGGAGTTGACGATCCAGTGCAGGATGCTCGGCCGGTGCGCGACGTACTTGCTCAGGTCCGCGTTGAAGAGAACGTAGGCGGTACCGGCGCGGGCGAGTTCACCTTCGAACGCGAGTCCGATCTCCTCGGCGATCTTGGAGCGAGCGCCGTCGAAGCCGAGGAGGAATCGGGCACGCTGGGTGAATTCGGTGCCGGAGCGGACGTCGCGGAACCGCACGGTCACCCCGTCCTCGTCCTGGGTGTGGTCGAGGTATTCGGTGTTGAAGCTGATGATCGCGCCGCGTTCGGCGGCGTTCTTGATCAGCACCGGTTCCATCAGCGGCTGGGGGATGTCGAGCATCGTGCACGGGCTGCCGGACAGGTAGTCCCCGTGCCGGTTGTCGCCGGTTCCCCAGGTCTGCATCCGGACGATTTCCTCGCCGGCCAGACTCGTGGTGAACAGGGTGTCACCCATCTGGTCCCACGGCGTCGCGTACTTGCGGGCCTCGTCTTCGACTCCCAGGTCGCGGAGCACTTCGACGGCGCGCTGGTTGGTGATGTGCGCGCGCGGTGAATTCGCCACCCAGGGGAACATCGAGACGGCGTGGACGCGCAGGCCGTACGTGGCGAGGGCGAGCGCCGCTGTGCCACCGGCGGGTCCGAGTCCGACGATCACGACGTCGGTGTCGTAGGAGGTGGGGTCGTGTTCATTCATGTCTGTCATCACTTCACTTGTCGAGGACGTGCAGGGGCTCTGCGCTGTCCGCATCGAGGACTGTCGGAGTCGAAAACGTCTCGGCGTCAGCCGTGTTCGAGGTGGAGGCCGCCTGGTCGCGAACGAGTTGGTGGGCGGCGCCTGCGCGGCCCCATCCGCCGGGCAGCAGGATCACCGAGACGATCGAGATGGCCGAGACGATCAGCAGGTAGGTCACGATCGAGGTGCTGGACTTGGTGGAGGCATACAGGGCGGTGGCGATCGTCGGGGCGAACGCCGAGCCCACGACCTGCGACAGTGTGTAGCCGATCGAGACTCCGCTGTAGCGCACGTCGGCGTCGAAGACCATCGTGAACAACGACCCGGTGACTCCGGCGGCGGGCGCCATCGCGATCCCGAAGACCAGTACCTGAGCGGCCATGAACAGCCAGGGGTTGCCGGTGTTGATCAGCGCGAATGCCGGACCGATCACCACCCCCATGGCCACGGCCCCGAGCAGATACATCGTCTTACGGCCGAATGTGTCGGAGAGGGAACCGAATACGGGATAGAGGATGACGGCGACGATGCCCGCGACGAACACCCCGGCGAGCGCGAAGGTGCGGCTGATCCCCGCGACGGTGGTGCCGTAGGAGACGAGGTAGGCCATGCAGATGTAGGCGAACACTCCCTGGGACAGATAGGTCCCCGCGATGAGGAGGATTTCCTTCCAGTGCTTGCGGAATGCCTCGGCGATCGGCATCCGCACCACCGCGCTCTGCGCCTTCACCTCGGCGAAGTCGGGGCTCTCAGTCAGGGACAGTCGGATGAACAGCCCGATCACGATCAAGACTGCACTGAACAAGAACGGCAGTCGCCAGCCCCAGCTGAGGAATTGTTCGTCGGGCAATTGGGAGACCGCGAAGAACGCCAGGGTCGCGACGCTGGTCCCGGCCGGGGCTCCCATCTGGGAGAAGGATCCGAAGAAGCCCTTCTTCGCGGTCGGGGCGTGCTCGACGGCCATCAGCGTGGCCCCGCCCCACTCGCCGCCGACCACGAAGCCCTGCACCAGGCGCAGCAGGGTCAGCAGGATCGGGGCGGCGATCCCGATCTGGGCATAGCCGGGCAGCAACCCCATCAGCACCGTCGCCGAGCCCATTCCGACGAGGGAGATCACCAGCATCCGCTTGCGGCCGACCCGGTCTCCGAAGTGACCGAAGACGACACCGCCGAGCGGGCGTGCGAGGAACCCGACGCCGAAGGTCGCGAAGGACAGCAGGATTCCGATCGCCGGAGATGCGTCGGGGAAGAACAGTTCGGGGAACACCAGTGCAGCGGCGGTGCCGTAGATGAAGAAGTCGTAGTACTCGACAGTGGTGCCGATGAAGCTGGCCATCGCCACCCGTAGCGGTGAAACTGCTGCGGGCTTCGTCGAGGAAGCGGGTGGGTTGCTCATGGTCGGGATTCTCCGATCCGCGCGCGGAAGCATGTCGGCGCCGCGGGGATCAACCTGCGCGAAGCGGTCGTCATGGCCGCTCCTTTCTCTGAGGGAAGTGAGAGAAACATTCGCAACTGGAATGCTAGACGTCTAGAAGGGAACCTACGCCGCCGTTGAAGGTGACGCAAGTCTCTCCGGAGGAGACGATGCAGCCCTTGGTACTCACCGACACAAGGCGCGGGTCGCCGGTGATGGGCATTTCACCCGGCAGTGGGCATGAAAAAAAGCCCGCCCGGGCAACGCGTGGTTGCGAGGGCGGGCCGCGGCGTTCGGCCTCAGCCGGCCACGTCGCCGGCTTCGTCGCGGATGACCGCGATGGTCCCCACGATGTGCCGTTCCATGGCCTGGCGGGCCGCCGCCTCGTCCCGATTCCGAATCGCCTCGGTGATCGCGTGGTGATCGTCCTGGCGTTCAGGCAACGCGCTCGACAGCGGGTTGGTGATCCCGGTGGTGTTGATCAGAAAGTCGGACATGTCCCACATTCGCTGACTGGTCTCGGCCATGATCCGCGAATGCGCCATGGTGTGGATGGCGGCGTGGAATTCGCGGTTGTGGATGCGGTATCCGTGGGCGCGCACCTCGGGGTCACCGGAGGTGAGCAGCGCATCCACCCGGGCCGAGATCAGGTCCAGTTCAATGAGCTGAGCATCGGTCCGCCGGGCGGCCGCGACCGCTGCGATCGTGCCCTCGAAGCCCCCGAACAGGGTGAAGAAGTCCTCGACCTCACGCTGGGTGTAGGAGACGACCTCACATCCGCTCTGAGGGAAGATGTAGACGAGTTTGTCGCTGGAGAGTCGGCGCAGGGCGTCCATGACGGGCTGCTTGCTGACCCCGAACTCCTGACGAATCGACTCGACGACGATCTTCTCCCCAGCCGCGTAGCGTCCCTCGATCAGCCGAGTCTTGAGAATGTCGTACATGGCGGCCGAGAGCCGCGCGCCCGAGGTCCGCACATTCGAGAGAAGGGCGGCCGCCTGCGGATCGGTACTGGCGGTGCTCATATGTACACGCTTTCGTCGGACGCGCTGATCATGGTGTCCCCCTCGCCTGCGGCACTCACCGCAGTAACTTGCATTCTAGTACTTGTGGCCCGCGTCACTGTCAGCTAAGGTCATCTGGAACGCTAGAATTCCAATTTGAGATGCGAAGCGCGCATTATCCATGCTACGAGCCTCAATGCCGTTCTGTATCAACGGCATTGGTCCCGGCGCGTAAGGCTCACGCCCCGGGACCCGATCATGCGTCCCGATTCGCCCTCATTCATGGAGTCGAACCACACAGCGGGTCAATGCAAGGAGAAGAAGATGGAATTCTGTATCGGCACCTGCGCCAAGATCGACCAGGTCGCGATGGTGAAGCGCGGTCGCCGACGTCGGCCGGGTGCCGGGCTCGGTCAAACTCGTCTCGCTGTCCTGGTTCTACCAACTCGGCAACGGTGAGACCTGGGAAGACGGCGCCACCAACAAGGCCCCTGACCAGCCGCACTACCTCCCGCACAGCTGCGAAAAAAGGCGGCGCTGATGCGCGAGGCCGGCGTCGACATCCTGCAGGTCTTCCTGTCCAACCCCTTCACAGCCAGGAGCTTCATCATGGAACTCGACCCCCGCACCACCGCTGCCGTGGCCGTTCACTGCCAGGGCGACGTCGTCGGACCCACCGGCGCCTTCGCGGACTTCTTCTACAAACAGGTGACCGATCGAAACGTCATCGACCAGATCGCCGCCGTCCTCGGCGCGGTCCGCAACGCCCGCGGCACCGTGGTCTACACCCGGGTCGCCTGGAAACCGGACTTCTCCGACCTCGACGTCAACTCACCGCTGCTGGGCATCGTCGCCCAATCCGGCTGCCTCAAAGAGGGCAGCGAACTCGCCGAGATCGTCGAGCCCCTCGCCCCACACGAGGGCGACATCGTGCTCACCCACCAGCGGATCGGCGCCTTCGCCGGAACCGACCTCGACACCATCCTGCGCGGCAAGGGCATCACCACACTCCTGTTCGCCGGTGTGGCCACCAATGCCTCCGTTGAGGGAACTGCCCGGGTCGCAAGCGATCTCGGCTACCGCGTGGTGATCGTCGAGGACGCCTGCTCGGCCGCCACCCCCGAAGCGCACCGGGCGAGTATCGACTCACTCGGGCTGCTGGCCGAAATCACCACCGTCGACGAGGTCCGCACCGCCCTGAACAACGCGGTCACCGGCACCCCCGCCTGATCACACCCAACCGAGCACTGGTGCGGACACCCCGGCAACCGCACCAGTCCGCAGCCGTGCCCGTAAACCCCATCCAACGCAGAAATCACAGGAGCTTTCGTTCATGAAATCCACCATGCGTGTCGCCCGCCTCCACGAGATCAACCAGCCGATGCAGATCGAGCAATTGCCCATACCCGAGCCGCGGCCGACCGATGTACTGGTGCAGGTCAAAGCCTGCAACGTCGTGCCGAACCTGAGCAACGTCCTGGCCACCTACAGCGAATGGTTCCCCTACCTGCCGCTGCCCAAGCTTCCCGCCGTCTTCGGCCTCGACTCCGCCGGTGTCGTCGCCGCTGTCGGCAGCCACGTCACCGACGCCGCCGTCGGCGACCGGGTCTACGTCAACCCCGGCATCTCCTGCGGCGGTTGCCGCGCCTGCCGACAAGGTCAGGATCAGAACTGTGACCGCTACACCTTCATGGGCTACTTCTCCTTCGGCGCCGACGGCCAACAGATCTTCGACGCCTACCCCTACGGCGGACTCAGCGAATACCTCACCGCCCCACAACGCAACCTGGTGAAACTGCCCGACTCCGTCACCTTCGAGGAAGGTGCCCGATTCGGCTACCTCGGCACCGGCTACTCCGCGCTGCGCAAGGCCGGCGCCGGCCCCGGCACGACCGTGCTGATCGACGGCATCTCCGGCACCCTGGGACTGGGGACCTGCCTGAGCGCACTCGCCCTCGGTGCCACCCGCATCTTCGGCACCGGCCGCAACGCCGACCTCCTCGAAGACGTCCGATCCATCGCCCCCGACCGGATCCACGTCCTCCCCGCCGGCAGAGGCGACCTGCGCAGCTGGGTCCACGAACACAACAACTGCGAAGGCGTCGACATCGTCATCGACTCCCTCGGCCCCGGCGCCCCCGCCGAATCCTTCCTCGACGCCATCACCACTCTCCGCCGCGGCGGCGTCGCCGTCGACATCGGCGGCATGATGGAACGCCCACCGCTCGATATGTTCTCACTGATGTGCAGCCAGATCAGCGTCCTCGGCAGCCTCTGGTTCTCCACCGCCGAAGCGCAGGACATGGCCGACCTCGCGGGCGCGGGAGTCCTCGACCTCTCGGTCTTCGAACACCACAGCTTCCCGCTCGAGAAGATCAACGAAGCCCTCGCCGACCTCCCCGCCCGACATGGCGGCTTCACCAACTTCGTCAGCGTCCCCTGATCGAGTCGGTGATAGCCGAGGTTGATGTCGACGTGCGTCCGCGCGCGCCGCACGCCGTCAGGGCGGGCGTCTATCCTCTTAGTCGACGTTCACTTAGTTGGCGAGAGGTGCTCATGACCGGCCCGAAGACAACCGTCCGGCGTCGACCGAAGGATCGCAAAGACCAGATCCTGGAAGCGGCACGGACGCTGATCGTCGCGCAGGGGTACCGCAATGTGTCGATGGCGCAGATCGCCGACGAGGTCGGCATCACCGCCAGCGCCCTCTACCGGCACTTCTCGAACAAGGCGGTGCTCCTCGACGCGGTGATCGGCGCCAGCTTCGACGAGGTCACGCCCACTTTCGATCCGGACAAGTCGCTCGCGTCGACGTTGGCGGAAACGTGCGAGCTGGTGGTCACTCGCCGGGATGTCGGTGCCCTGTGGTGGCGCGAGGGCCGGAATCTGCCGGAGGACATGTGGGAGGAGCTGCGTGAACGGTTGCGCCGGATCAACGGGCGCTTCGCAGACCTGATCCGGATCGAACGTCCCGCGTTGTCGGCAGCCGCCGCCGAGCAGCTCGCCTGGGGGGTGCAATCGATTCTCGCGAGTACGAGCACGCATTCGTCGAAGATCGCCCGACCGGAGTTCGCCGCGCTGCTCACCGGAGCGTGTGTGGCGCTGTGCGCGACCGATCTCGGACCACCGCGAGAGCAGGCGGCGCGACGCCCTTCGCCCCTCGCACCGGTGTCGAAACGGGAGGCACTACTCGGGCACGCCATCAGACTGTTCAGCGAAAGAGGCTACGACGCCACCGGTCTCGACGACATCGGGACGGCCGCGGGAGTGACCGGTCCGAATCTGTACAGCTACTTCGCCGGCAAGGCGGACCTCCTGGAAGCGGCGATCGAGCGCGGCACCAGTGCGTTGTGGCTGCTGCTGCATTCGGTGCTGCGCGCCAACGACGATCCCGCGCGTGCTCTCGCGGACTTGACGCACGGTTACGTCCAGTTGGCTTTGGACAGAACCATTTTGACCTCGCTGCTCCAGACGGAACAGGCGACACTGTCCGACGTGACGCGCGCCAGGCAGCGAGAGTACGTCGCGGAGTGGACCGCCCTCCTGCGGAGCGCGCGGCCGGAACTCGACGAGGTGCCGGCGCGCATTCTGGTGCACACCGCTCTGGGGGTGGTGAACACCGTCGCCCGCATCGAGCACCTGCAGGCCGACGCCGCTCTTCCGGACGATCTCGCGGCGATGGCCACGGCGGTGCTGTTCGCCGACTGACCTGGTTCGGGAGGTCAGTTGACCTGACGCGCTTGCCCGTCCCAGTAGGGGGCGCGCAATTTGAACTTCTGCAACTTGCCGGTGGCGGTGCGGGCCAACTCCGGGCGGAACTCGACCGACGTCGGCGCCTTGAAGCCGGCCAGGTGCTGTTTGCACCAGCCGATCAGGTCCGCCTCGGTGGCGCTGTCGGGTTCGACGTCCGGGTGCAGCACGACCAGGGCCTTGATCGTCTCGCCCCACTTCTCGCTGGGCACCGCGATCACAGCCACCTCGGCGACGGCCGGGTGGGAGAACAGGCAGTCCTCGACCTCGATCGAGGAAACGTTCTCGCCGCCGGTGATGATCACATCCTTCTTTCGGTCGGCGATGGTCAGGTAGCCGTCATCGCCGACGACCCCACCGTCGCCGGTGTGGAACCAGCCACCGACCAGCGCCTTCTCGGTTTCCTCGGGTTTGCCCCAGTAGCCGTCCATCACGACGTTGGACCGGGCCAGCACCTCGCCGGCGCCGTCCTCGGTGTCCTCGATCGTCAGCCGAACGCCGAGTGCCGGGGTGCCGGCCCGGGTCAGTTTCGCCGCCCGGGCTTCGGGGTCGAGGTCGTCCCACTCCGCCCGGGTGCGGTTGACGGTCAGCAGTGGGGACGTTTCGGTGAGACCGTAGATCTGGATGAATTCCCAGCCGAGTTCCTCCTCGACGCGGGCGACGATCTTCGTCGGGGGTGGCGCCCCGGCCATGATGATGCGCACCCGGTCCCGGCCGGGGATGTCGCCCTCCCAGGTCTGCGCGGCGTCGAGGACCGCGGCCGCGACCGCCGGGGCGGCGCACATCAATGTGACCCCGTGATCACGGACCCGCCGCAGGATCTCCGCGCCGTCGATCTTGCGCAGGACGACGTGCTGGGCGCCGACGCCGGTCATCGCGAACGGCTGGCCCCACCCGTTGCAATGGAACATCGGCAGCGTGTGCAGGTACACGTCCCGGTCACTGATGGTGGCGTGCAGACCGAAGGTGACCGCGTTGACCCAGATGTTGCGGTGGGTGATCTCCACACCCTTCGGACGGGCGGTGGTCCCGGAGGTGTAATTGAGGGTGGCGGTGGCGGATTCGTCCGGCTCCCACTGCCGCGGCTCCGCGTCGGGGGCGGCGTAGAGATCCGTGTCCGAGCCCAGGACGAACTTGTGCTCGCACTCGACCTCGTTCAGGGCGTCCGCGAGTTCGGGGTCGACGTAGAGGACGCGGGCGCCGGAGTCCTCGATGATGTAGCGGACCTCGGCGGGGCTCAGCCGGAAGTTGATCGGGACCAGTACCCGGCCCCAGCCACTGACCCCGTAGAAGGAGGTCAGCAGCCGGCTCGAGTTGTGGCTGACGATCGCGACCCTCTCGCCGACTCCGATGCCGAGTTCGTCGAGTTCGGCGGCCTGCCGGCGGGCGAGGTCGGCGATCTCGGCGTAGGTCAGCGAGCCCTGGCTCGGTGCGGGCTGATCGGGTTCGTCGATCACACCGATCCGGTCGCCGTACACAGTGGCGGCGCGGTCGAGGAAATCGGTGACGCTGAACGGGACAAACACGACTTTCTCCTACGGATTCCATACGTCGACAAGGGGCACGATCCGAAACCATCTCTGACGGTACGGTCTCCGCCCGCGGGGCGGGGCCGGTCGGACTGAAAAGCAGCATGCAAGGCAGAGGTCGAAGCAACCCCTTCCCAAAGAAGTGAATACTGGTTAAGGTGTCTCACATCACTTCACTTCGAGAGGACGGCAATGACCACCGATGTCCATGTAGCCGGCGTGGGAATGGTTCCCTTCACCAAGCCGGGTAAAAGCGCCAGTTATTACGAGATGGGCGAGTCGGCTGCCCGAGCGGCCCTCACCGACGCGGGCGTCGACTACGCCACCGTGCAGCAGGCCTTCGTCGGCTATGTGTACGGCGATTCAACCTCGGGTCAGGCGGCGCTCTACGGCTTGGAACAGACCGGAATCCCGATCGTGAACGTCAACAACAACTGCTCGACGGGGTCCTCGGCGCTGTGGCTCGCCCGCCAGGCCGTGGCGAGCGGAACCGTCGACTGCGCGCTCGCCCTCGGCTTCGAACAGATGGTGCCGGGCGCCCTGGGCTCGGTGTTCTCCGATCGCCCGGGACCGATGGTGCGCCTCGAGGCGGCCCGCGACGAACTGCAGGGCGTCGACCCGCAGTCGCCGATGGCCGCGCAGTTCTTCGGCGGCGGCGGTCAGGCGTACGTGGACGAGTTCGGCATCGACCCCGCGATCTTCGCGGAGATCTCGGTGAAGGCACGCAAGCACGCCGCGAACAACCCCAACGCGGTGTTCCGCGACCTCGTCACCGTCGAGGAGGTCCTTGCATCCCCGAAGATCTACGGGCCACTGACCCGGTTGCAGTGCTGCCCGCCCACGTGCGGTGCGGCCGCGGCGGTGGTGTGCAGCCCCGAGTTCGCCCGCAAGCACGGCCTCGCCGCGGACGTCGTGATCCGTGCGCAGAGCCTGACCACCGACACCTCCAGCACGTTCGAGTCGAAGGACATGCGCAAGGTCATCGGTTACGACATGGCCGTCGCGGCGGCGAACAACGTGTACGAGGCGGCCGGCATCGGCCCGGAGGACATCCGCGTCGTCGAACTGCACGACTGCTTCACGACCAACGAGTTCCTCACCTACGAGTCCCTCGGACTGACCCCGGCCGGCACGGCGGAGAAGTTCATCCGCGACGGCGACAACACGTACGGCGGCCGGGTGGTCACCAACCCCTCGGGCGGACTGCTGTCCAAAGGGCATCCGCTCGGAGCGACGGGACTCGCCCAGTGCGCGGAACTGGTGTGGCAGCTGCGTGGCCGGGCCGGAGCGCGGCAGGTCGAGGGCGCCGAGGTCGCGTTGCAGCACAACCTGGGCCTCGGCGGGGCCTGCGTGGTCACCATGTACCAGAAGGTGGACGTCCGATGAGTCTGGACCGTTCCGTCATCGGGCGCGAGTTCGCCCCGGTGTCGCTGCTGGTCACCCGCAGCCGGCTGCAGAACTTCGCGAAGGCCACCGGCCAGGCGGACCCGGTGTACCTCGACGCCGACGCCGCGAAGCAGGCCGGTCACCGCGACCTGCCGGTGCCACCGACGTTCGTGTTCGGCATAGAACTCGAGGCGCCGAACCCGTTCGCGTTCCTCGAGGACCTGGGTGTGGACCTGCGCACCGTCCTGCACGGTGAGCAGCAGTTCGACTACCACCAGATAGCCTATGCCGGTGACGAACTGACGGCGTCGAGCCGGATCACCGACATCTACGAGAAGAAGGGCGGGCTTCTCGAATTCATCGTCAAGGAAACCACCGTCACCAACCAGGACGGCGCCCGCGTCGCCGTGATGCGCAGCGCCACGGTCGTGCAGAACCGGCCCGGAAAGGACGCGTCATGACCACCTTCGCACCCGCGGTCGGCACCGAGGCGGCGCCGCTGCGCATCGACCCGATCTCGCGCACCACGCTCGCCCTGTTCGCCGGCGCCTCGGGGGATCACAACCCGATCCACATCGACCTCGACGTGGCCCGCAGCGCCGGGCTCGACGACGTCTTCTCGCACGGCATGCTGTCGATGGCCTACCTCGGCCGGCTGCTCACCGATCTCGTTCCGCAGCAGCAACTTCGCTCCTACCAGGTACGGTTCGCCGCCATCACCCCCGTGCACGGACAGCCCACGTGCACCGCCACCGTCGCCGCGATCGACGACGTCGGCGGCGAACGCCGCGCCACCCTCGATCTGAAGGTCGCGCTCCCCGACGGCACCGTCACCCTTCTCGGCGCCGCCGTCGTCGCGCTCGACTGACCACCGAAACCATCACTGTCGAAAAGGAATACCGAATCATCATGGGAAAGCTCGAAGGCAAGACCGCAATCGTCAGCGGATCCGGACGCGGCATCGGACGCTCCATCGCTCTCACCCTCGCGCGTGAAGGCGCCAACGTCGTCGTCAACGACCTCGACACCGCGCCCGCACAGGCCGTCGTCGACGAGATCACCGCTGCGGGTGGCAACGCCGCCATCTGCGCGGGCAACGTCACCGCCCCCGACTTCGGGGAGCGCTTCGTCGGCACCGCCACCGGAGAATTCGGCGGACTCGACATCGTCATCAACAACGCCGGCTACACCTGGGACACGGTCATCCAGAAGATGGGCGACGACCAGTGGGACGCCATCCTCGACGTCCACCTCAAGGCGCCGTTCCGGATTCTGCGGGCCGCACAACCGGTGATCAGCAAGGCGGCCAAGGCGGAGATGGAAGCCGGTACCCCGGTGCACCGCAAGGTCGTCAACATCTCCTCCATCGCCGGTCTCTACGGCAACGCCGGTCAGGTCAACTACTCGTCGGCCAAGTCCGGCATCATCGGCATGACCCGCACCCTGGCCAAGGAGTGGGGCCGGTACAACGTAAACGTCAACGCGGTCGCGTTCGGATTCATCGAGACCCGGCTCACCGAGGTCGCCGCCGACGGTGACGCGACCATCGACATCGAGGGCCGGGAGATCAAGGTGGGCGTGAACCCGCATCTGCTCACCGCGATGAAGGCGATGATTCCGCTCGGCCGCCCGGGTACCCCCGACGAGGCCGCCGGTTCCGTCGTGATGCTGACCTACCCCGAAGCCGATTACGTCAGCGGCCAGATCATGGTCACCGGCGGCGGATACGAAGGATAGGACGACACGAATGCCCTCCACCACCTATACCTCGTCCTGGCGCGACGACGAAACCACCGCACTGGGCGAACTCGCCGGCAAGTTCTTCGCCCGAGAACTCACGCCGCACCGCGAGAAATGGGAACAGCAGCACTACGTCGACCGGGACGTGTGGACCAAGGCGGGTGACGTCGGGCTGCTGTGCTGCTCGATCCCGGAGGAATACGGCGGTGGCGGAGGGACCTTCGCGCACGACCTCGCCGTCGTCGAAGCGCAGGCCCGTGCCCTCGACACCGGTTTCGGCATCACCGTGCACAGCGGGATCGTCGCGCATTACCTCTTGGCCTACGGCACCGCGGAGCAACGCCGCCGCTGGCTCCCGGGCATGGCGACCGGGCGCACGATCGCCGCGGTGGCCATGACCGAGCCCGGTGCCGGCTCGGACCTGAAGAACATCAAGACCACCGCCGTCCGCGACGGCGACAACTATGTGATCAACGGCGCGAAGACGTTCATCTCCAACGGATCCCAGGCGGACCTGATCGTGGTGGTCGCCAAGACCGATCCCGCCGCTGGTGCGAAGGGGGTCTCGCTGATCGTGGTCGAGACCGCCGACTGCCCCGGCTTCGCCCGGGGACGGATTCTCGACAAGGTCGGTCAGCACGGCGCGGACACGTCCGAGCTGTCGTTCGACGACGTCCAGGTGCCCGTCGCGAATGTGCTCGGCGGCGAGGAGGGGCGCGGGTTCGGCCAGTTGATGACCCAGCTGGCGCAGGAGCGGCTGCTCATCGGTGTCACCGCGGTCGCGACGATGGAGGCCGCCGTCGCGGAGACCGTGTCCTACACCAAGTCCCGGGGCGCGTTCGGTCAGACGATCTTCGACTTCCAGAACACCAAGTTCGTTCTCGCGGAATGCGAGACGGTGGCACACGCGTCCCGGGTGTTCATCGACTCGTGCATCGAGCGGCATCTGGCCGGCAACCTCGACACCACGACCGCGGCGATGGCGAAGTGGTGGCTGACCGAACAGCAGTGCCAGGTGATCGACCGTTGCGTGCAGCTCTTCGGCGGCTACGGGTACATGCGCGAATACCCCATCGCCCGCATGTACGCCGACGCCCGCGTGCAGAAGATCTACGGTGGATCCAACGAAATCATGAAAGACCTCATCGCCCGGGCGCTCTGACGTTCCCCCGTCGCTCACCGAAGGACTTCACCATGTATCTCACCCAATCGCTGCACCGCAACGCCCAGCAGCGCCCCGACGAGGTGGCCACCGTCTGCGGAACCCGCACCGCGACCCACACTCAGACCCTCGACCGGGTGAGCCGGCTGGCCGGCGCCCTGCGCGAGAACGGTGTCGACACCGACGACCGGGTCGCGATCCTGGCACTGAACTCCGACCGCTACCTCGAGACCATCCTCGCGACGGCGTGGGCCGACGCGGTGACCGTGCCCGTCAACACGCGGTGGAGCGTCAAGGAGATCGCGTACTCACTCGACGAGTCGGGTGTGCGGCACCTTCTCCTCGACGACGCGTTCGCACCTCTCGCCGGTGACCTGCGCGAAGCGTGTCCCGGACTGGGGGTGATCGTGCACTGCGGCGACGGCGACACCCCGGCCGGGATGCTGTCGTACGAGGCGTTGATAGCCGGCACCGCGGGCATTCCGGACGCGCACCGCCGCGGCGACGCCCTCGCCGGCATCTTCTACACCGGCGGAACGACGGGCTTCCCGAAGGGCGTCATGCTCAGCCACCGGAACCTGCTGACGTCGGCCACCGCGTGTGCGGCGACCGGCACCTGGACCGCGGAGGGCCGAGTCCTCCACGCCGCCCCCATGTTCCACCTCGCCGACCTCGCCTCGATGATCGCGCACCTGTTGCTCGGCGGCACCCACGTGATCATCCCGTCCTTCGAGCCGATCGCCGCCCTCACCGCGATCGTCGAACACCGGGTCACGGACAGCCTGCTGGTCCCGACGATGATTCAGATGCTCGCCGACCACCCGCGGCGTGCCGACTTCGACACCTCGAGCCTGCAGAACATTCTGTACGGCGCCTCACCGATCTCCGAGGCGCTCCTGGCCCGGGCCCGCACCGCCTTCCCGTCCGCGTCGTTCGTGCAGGCCTACGGCATGACCGAACTCTCGCCCGTGGCAACACTTCTCCAGGACCGCGATCACGATCACCCGGTTCGCCGCCGCTCAGCGGGACGGGCGGCACCGCATGCACTGGTCCAGATCGTCGACCTCGACGGAAACGAGGTTCCCCGCGGGACGGTCGGTGAGATCGTCGTCAGCGGCGACCACGTCATGCTCGGCTACTGGAACAAGCCCGCCGAGACCGCGGAGGCATTGCGCGGCGGATGGATGCACACCGGCGACGGCGGCTACATGGATCGCGACGGCTACGTCTTCGTCGCGGACCGCATCAAGGACATGATCATCTCCGGCGGCGAGAACGTGTATTCCATCGAGGTCGAGAACGTCGTCGCGAAACATCCGGCCGTGACCCAGTGCGCCGTGATCGCGGTACCCGACGACCAGTGGGGCGAACGGGTGCACGCCGTCGTCAGCCTGGTCCCCGGCGCCACGCTGACCCTCGAGGAACTGCGCGAGCACAGCAAGAAGGAGATCGCCGGGTACAAGGTGCCGCGCAGCCTTGCCATCGTCGACTCGTTCCCGACGTCCGCCGCCGGCAAGATCCTCAAACGGGAACTCCGCCGGCAGTTTGCGTGAACACACCCACCCCGACGAACCTCCGAGGAGACCTGGGGACGCGTCGGATGTGCGCCTGACGCATTGAGGGAAGCGGGTGTGCATGCCGGGCGTCGGGTGGGATCCCTACACTGTGACGGGTGCGGATTGCGACCTTCAACGTCAATGGGATCCGCGCGGCGCAGCGGCGTGGGATCGAGGAGTGGCTGGGACACCGCGAACCCGACGTGGTCGCGCTGCAGGAGGTGCGGGCTCGTGCCGCCGCGATCCCACCCGGCGTGTTCGGCGACTATCACCTCGCATACGACGAGGGGGACGTCGCGGGCCGCAACGGTGTCGCGCTCCTCACTCGGCACGCGCCCGTCGCGGTTCGGACGTGGAGCGGTACCGCACTGCTGCGGGAGCCGGGTGAATTACACACCGAAAGAATCGAACTTGATCCGCAGCCGTTGGCGCGGGGACTGGGAGAGTTCGCGAACCAGGGCCGCTACGTCGAGGTCGATCTCGCCGACGCACCCATCACCATCGCGTCCATGTACCTGCCGAAAGGCGGGCTTCCGGCGCACCTGCAGAAGCCCGGGCGCATGCGGGAGGCGCCCGACGGCGGCGCCCGCTACGACCGCAAGATGCGTTTCCTGTCCGCGTTCGCGCGACAGCTGACCCGCTCGCGCCGCACGGCACGCGCTCAGGGCAGGGAACTCCTGCTGATGGGCGACCTCAACATCGCGCACACCCGTCACGACGTCCGGAACTGGCGGCGCAGCAATCAGGTCGAGGGTTACCTGCCGGAGGAGCGTGAGTGGTTCGACTCCATTCTGTCGCCGCGCACCCTCGTCGACGTCGTCCGGCAACACCATCCGGGCATCGACGGCCCGTACTCGTGGTGGTCGTGGCTGGGGCAGTCGTTCGCGAACGACACCGGGTGGCGCATCGACTACCACCTCGCGACGCCCCACCTGGCCCGGACGGCGATCACCGCCGGCACCGACCGCGAGCAGGCGGCCGACCTCCGGATGAGCGACCACGCCCCGGTCGTCGTCGACTACGACTTCTGATCGCGGAGCCTCTTCGCCCTGTCGCGGTGGTGCGCGTGCAGTCATCCATTCATGCGCTGGTGGTCATGGTCCGGCGGCCTCGTCCTTCCTAGTGTTTCAGATCACAGACGCTCGACGAGGTGCGCACGCGCGCTTCCCGTGAGCCGTGGGATGGAAGGACGGACACCGTGGCGACACTGCAGACGGTCCAGAAGATCGGGCCGGTGTTGGACCTGTTCACCGCAGCGCAACCGGAATGGGGGGTCTCCGAGGTCGCGGCTGCCATCGATGTTCCCCGATCGAGTGCGCACGCGCTGCTGTCGAGTCTGGTCGACACCGGACTGCTGCAGTGCCGCACCCGGGGCCGCTATCGGATCGGCTGGCGGGTCATCGAACTCGGCGAGACCCTACGAGGCACCGTCGACGTGCGGTCCTGCGCGGCGCCGATCATCGAAAGCCTGGTCGAGCGGTTCGGCGAGACCAGCCACCTCGCGGTGATGGAGCGGTGGCATGTGCTGTACGTCGACAAGGTGGTCGGCACGCACAACATCACCGTGCAGGGTGCGCGCGTCGGCGCCCGCCTCGAAGCGCACTGCACAGCGGTGGGCAAAGTTCTGCTGGCGAGCCTCGAGGAGAACGAACTGCGTCGCTACCTGGCCGGTCGCCAGTTGCGCAGACACACGCCGTCCACGATCACCAATGCGGGGGCGTTGATCGACGCGGTGTCGGTGGCACGGTCGTCCGGGCACGCCTACGACCTCGGTGAAGCGGTGTCGGAGGTCCACTGCGTGGCCGCGCCGGTCCGGGACGACATGGGTTCGGTGGTGGCCGCGGTGAGCATGAGTGTCCCGGTCAGCCGTTTCGTGCCCCGGCGCGCCGAGTTCACCCGCGCCGTCATGGCGGCGGCCCGCGACGTCTCCCACGCGGTCGCGAACACCAACCATGCCGTGCCGACCACGACCCGGGACGTTTCCGAACCGGGCCGCCGCGCGCTGGCCTCCTGACCGTCCCGACCTGTACAACAGACCGTCCGATCCGAAACAGAGGTGCCATGGATACCGACGCACGCAAGGCCGCCGACCGGTTACTGGAGGTGTACCGGACGGGCGAGCCGATCGACCCGCTCACGCCGGAACAACCTGACGCGTCGATCGAACTCGCCTACCGCATCCAGCAACTGCAGGTCGAGGCGTGGACCCTGGGCGGCGACATCGTCAAGGGCCACAAGGTGGGCCTCGCGTCGCGGGCCATCCAACGGCAGTTGGGCGTGAACCAACCCGACTTCGGGCACCTCACCGCGAGCATGTTCCACCTCGAGCACCAGCCCATCCCCTCGGACCGGTTCCTGCAACCGCGGATCGAACCTGAGGTGGCGTTCGTGCTCGGCAGGCCGCTGTCCGGACCTGGGGTCACCGTGGCCGAGGCGGTTCGCGCCGTCGACTTCGTGCTGCCCGCGCTCGAGATCGTCGACTCCCGGATCCGGGACTGGAGGATCGGCATCTTCGACACCATCGCCGACAACGCGTCGTCGGGCGGAGTGATCCTGGGCAGCCGCCCGGTCGCGCTGAACGAGGTGGACCTGCGGCTCGCGGGTTGCACACTGCACATCGGTGGGGAACTCGTGGCCACCGGCGCGGGTGGCGCCGTCCTCGGTTCGCCGCTCAACGCACTGGTGTGGCTGGCGAACACCGTGGGACCGATGGGCGTGACGCTCGAACCCGGCCATGTGGTGCTCCCCGGCTCGATGACCAAGGCATTTTCGGTGAACCCGGGCGATTCGATCGTCGCGCAGATCAGCGGGCTCGGCAGTGTGACGGCCGTGCTCGGTATGAAGGAGGAACAGTGATGGGCACCGACACGTGGAGCGCGGCCCTCGTCGCCGAGCGGCTGTTGCGGGCGGAGGACTCGGCCACGGCCCAGACGTCGATCACGGCGGAATGGGACGGCCTCGACCTCGCGACGGCGTACGCCGCCCAGGACCTCGCCCTCGGGATCCGGGTGGCGCGCGGCGAGAAGGTCACCGGAGTAAAACTCGGGGTCACGTCGAAGGCGAAGCAACGGCAGGTGGGCGTGGACTCCCCGTCTACCGCGTGGCTGACCGACCGGATGATCCTCCCCATCGGTGAGGCGGTGCCCCGGGACCGGTTGATCCACGCGCGGGCCGAACCGGAGATCGCGTTCGTCATGGGACGCCGCCTCGCGGGTCCGGGAGTGAGCGCGGCGACCGCGCTGGCCGCCGTGGACCACGTCGTCGGCGCGATCGAGATCATCGACAGCCGGTTCTCGGGCTACCAGTTCTCGATGATGGACGCCGTCGCCGACAACAACTCGTCCGGCCGCTACGTCACCGGGCCGATCACCCGGCGGCCCGAGGACCTCGACCTCGCGCTGGAGGCCTGCCTGCTCGAGGTGGACGGCGAAATCGTCGATTCCGCGACCGGCGCTGCGGTACACGGACATCCCGCCGAAGCACTGGCATTCGCCGCCAACACGCTCGCCGAACGCGGGCACGCGATCGAGGCCGGCTGGGTGGTGCTCACGGGCGGGATGACCGACGCGGTGCCGGTGGATCCGGGTGCCCGGATCGCGGCCCACTTCACGAACCTGGGCACGATCACCCTGGCGGGAGGTCACTGATGCCGATCATCGAGGTCACCCTCGCCGAGGGGCGCACTCCCGACGAATTGCGCCGGCTCATCTCCGAACTCACCCACGCCGCCCACCGTGCGGTGGGAACACCCGTGGCGAACGTGCGGGTGATCCTGCGGGAGACACCGAAGACGCACTTCGCGGCCGGCGACGTCACGCTCGCCGAGCGGGAGGCGGCGAATATCCGGGTATCCGGAACGTCTGCCGACGTCGGCACCTGACGAGTCGGGCATTGCGATCAGGAGGCGAGACGAGGGCACGACCCGCGCTACACAGGGAAGGTATCCACCTCATCGCCCCAGGAGATCCGATGACCCCGCACAGTCCCGTCACCCTCGTCGCGGAGCCGGCGCATTCGTCGCAGACCCCCGACCGGATGGCAGACGAGTTGTATCACGACCTGTTGTCACCGAACGAGGTTCGTGCGCTCCGAAGGCGCGTACGCGAGTTCGCCACCCGCGCCGTCGCGCCCGTGGCGCACCGTATCGCCGGGGGTGACGAGCGGCTCGACGGCTTCCCACGGGACGCGTTCGAGGCCATGTCTGCGGAGGGGCTGTTCCGGATCCCGTTCCGCCCCGACGTCGGCGGGGTGGGCCTGACCCACCCCGCCACGGCCACCGCGGTGGCCGTGGAAGAACTGGCGTACTACTCGAACAGCGTCGCCGCCATCTACGACGTGCACTGCATCCTGGCCGGCACCGCGCTCGACCAGGGCACCGACGAGCAACGGCGGTGCTGGCTGCGGCCGATCGTCGCCGGCGAGATGGTGGGCGCCTTCGCGACCAGCGAACCGGGCGCCTCGAGCGACCTGTCTCCCGACGCCGTGTCCACCGAGGCCGTCCCGGACGGTGACGGCTGGATGCTGCGCGGCCGGAAGCGGTGGATCACCAATTCCGTCGTCGCCGGTGTCGTGGTGGTACTCGCCCGCACCGGGGACAGCCTCACGACCTTCATCGTGCCCACCAATGCGGCAGGAGTCACGATCGGCACCCCCGATCGCAAACTCGGCAACCGCGGGCAGATCACCGCTGACGTTCACCTCGACGACGTCCGACTCGGACCGGAGTCGGTGCTCGGGCGGGTCGGGGGCGGCCTGCGCATCGCATTGCAGACCCTCACGTACGGCCGGATCGGGATCGGTGCCGCTGGGGTCGGCATGGCGCAGGCCGCATTCGATCGGACTGTGGCCCATCTGAAGTCGCGGCACGCGTTCGGCGGTTCGCTGGCCTCGAAGCAGCACTGGCAGTTCGTGATGGCCGACTACGCGGCCGACCTGGAGGCGGCCCGCAGCCTCTACCTCAAGGCGGCGCTACGCCTCGATGCCGGCGAGCGATTCCCGGAACCCGAGGCGGCGATGGCGAAACTGCGAGGTACCGATCTGGCGGCGCGGATCGCGCGAGATGCCGTGCAGGCCTTCGGCGGAATGGGATTCGTCCGGTCGCTCGGCGCCGACGACACGGAGGGTCCGGTGGAGGCCATCTACCGCGACAGCAAGATCGGCGAGATCTACGAAGGGGCCAACGAGATCCAGCGGTGGGTGCTGGCGCGTCAGATCTTCGGACGCGAGCACACCGGGTAGCCCGAACAAAACCTAACGGTCTGTACTCGGATCGGCATGCTGCTCACGGAAATGCGCGGGGCTGGCGCCGAACCGCTTGCGGAACGCGCGGCTGAAATGTGAGACGTCGCGGAAACCGACGCGATCGCTGATCTCCGCGACGGTCGAGTCGGTGTCCAGGAGTTGCCCCCGCGCGCGATCGAGGCGCACTTGGTACAGCCACGTGCGGGGAGTGGTGCCGGCGAGGCTGAACAGTTTGTGGATGTAGCGCACCGACATTCCCAGTTCGACACCGATCTCCGCCGTCGAGTGATCGGAGTCGTGCAGGTACCGCGCCATCGTCTGCTGCACCGTCCGCAGGTCGTCGGTGTGGATCCGCTTCGTCGCGGTCAGGGGTGGCGCCTGCTCCGTGAGGGCGGACGTGAGCAGATCGACGGCGGACGCGGCGACCGATGCCGACGACCCCACCGACAACCGGGCGTCGGTGGTCGCGATGTCGACGAGAAAGCGTGACACGAGACCGCTCATCCCGTACTGCCCGGAAATGCCCAGGCCGGTGACCTCGTCCATGGCCTCGACGGACAGCCGGGAGATCAGCAGTTGACGGGGCGCGCGCAGCACGACCTGCTCGAATTCGGTTGTTCCGTCCACGACGAACGGGACCGCAGAGTCGAGGATGCCGAATGCCCCCTCCTCGAGGACTGCGGTCCGCGAATGCTGCTGCAGCGTTGCCGTTCCCCGCGTGATCAGGCACAGCAGGTAGTCGTCGTTGGGGTCCGACCGGATCATCTCCGGCGTGCGTACCACCGTGTGCGGATCGGCGTGCACCACACTCACGGTCAGCTCCCCGAATGGCCGCACCGTCAATTCCGCGGCGAATCGCGCGTGCCGGTCGGGCCAGTCGACGTCCATTTCGCAGTATGTGGTTTCGAGGGTGTCCGCCCAGCGAATGCGGCTTTCGGTCGACTCCAGCTCGCGGGTGTTCAGCACCATCGCAGTGGCGTTCTCGGTGCAGGCGGAGTCATCCTTCTGTGCACTCTCGGTCATGTTCGATCACACCTCCGCCTCCTAGTGTTCCAGATCACAGGCACTCCCGGCGTGGACGAGCCCCGAAAGGCTCCCCTCCGCGCCCACTTCGAATCTCGCGCATCACCTCAGAGGAGACAACGCCATGACCACCAGCACCACGTGGATCGAATCGATCACCATGGAGGAACTCGACCGCGATCCGAACCCGATCTACGACCGGCTCCGGCGTGAATCACCGGTTGCGTTCGTTCCCGCCGTCGGGATGCACGTGGTGGCCTCACGCGACCTCTGCCTGCAGATCGCGCAGGACTCCGACACGTGGTCCACGGTGATCGCACCCTCGGGTGGACGAACCTTCGGTGAAGGTACCGTACTCGCCTCCAATGGTGAACAGCACAGGAAGATTCGCGAATGGATCGACCCGCAGTTGCGTCCCAGCGCGGTGGACTCCTACGTCGAGGCGCTGGTCCGGCTGCAGGCGCGCAAGCTACTCGAGGAGATCGAGCAGCTGGGTGCCGTCGACATCCAGGAGGCCTACTTCGCACCGATCAGCGTGCGGTCGGTCGGTGACCTGATGGGACTCACCGAGATTGCTTCGGAGACGCTGGTGCGCTGGTTCCAGACGCTGGCGCAGTCGTACGGGAACGCGGAAGTCGACGAGGACGGGCACTTTGCCAACCCCGCTCCGTTCGAGGCCGGTGACCGGGTCAAGGCCGAGATCGTCGCCGCCGTCGACCCGATGCTCGACCACTGGTCCGACCATCCCGACCACACCCTGATCTCGCACTGGTTGCACGACGGGATGCCCGACGGAACGGTCCGCGACCGGTCCGAGATCTACCCGAACATCTACGTGTTCCTGCTCGGCGCCCTCCAGGAGCCCGGGCACGTCATGACGACCACGCTGGCCGGACTCTTCGAGCACCCCGACCAGCTCGAACGCGTCGTCGACGACCCCTCACTCATTCCGCGTGCCGTCAACGAGGGCGCGCGCTGGGTGGCCCCGATCTGGAGTGCCGCGGTGAAGGTCGCCAACCACGAGGTCACGGTCGGCGGTGTCGACCTGCCCGCGGGAACACCGGTGATGCTCGCATACGGCTCGGCCAACCGCGACGAGTCCGTCTGGGAGAACGCGGAGGCCTACGAGGTCGACCGGCCGATCATGCCGCACCTGGCATTCGGTGCGGGAAACCATGCGTGCGCCGGAACATATCTCGGGACCGCGATCGTGCGGATCGCTCTCGAGGAACTGTTCGAGACGATCCCGAACATCGAACCCGATCCCGACCGCGCCCCGCAGTTCTGGGGATGGACGTTCCGCGGGCCGCAGGGCCTGCACGTCACCTGGGAGGTGTGACCGATGGACCGCATGGTCACCGTGTCCGGGCACGACGGGGCGTTCCCCGTCGCTGCCGGCACCTCGGTTCTGGAAGCCGCGCTGCGCGCGAATCGCTGGCTCCCGCATGCCTGTTCGCAAGGGACGTGCGGTACGTGCAAGATCCGGGTTCTCTGCGGTGCGGTCGACCACGGCGCCGCCGACGAGGCCGTCCTCACCGCCGACGAGCGTTCGTCCGGGCTCGCACTGGCCTGCCAGTCGCAACCCCACGGAGACCTGACCATCGCCCCCGTGAACGACGCCGGCCCGAGCCGGCCGATGCACGCCCTCCGCGACTACGCGGGCACCGTGCGGGAACTGTCGGACATCGCCCGCCAGACTCGCAGGCTCGTCGTCGAACTGGACGAGCCGATGGAATTCGACGCCGGCCAATATGCGGAGCTGATGGTGCCGGAATCCGGCGTCGCGCGGCAGTATTCGATGGCGAATCCGCCGTCCGAGGGGCGGATGCTCGAGTTCCACGTCCGGAACACGGAGGGCGGCCTTGCCACCGAAGGCTGGATCTTCGACACACTCGGTGTGGGTGATCGAATCGATCTGCGTGGACCGCTCGGCCAATTCGGTGTCACCGAACCCCGGGAGGAGCCGGCCATCCTGATCGGCGGAGGAACCGGGCTCGCCCCACTCAAATCCATTGTCCGGCATGCGCTGGACGGTAACCTGCTCCCGGAAATTCACCTTTACCACGGCGGTCGCCGAGAAGCGGATCTCTACGACGTCGAGCACTTCCGCGCGGTCGCGGCGGCCGATTCCCGCTTCCACTATCACCCGGTCCTCAGCGAGGAGTCCTGGGACGGAGCGACGGGAATGGTGACCGATGCCGTGCTGAACGACTTCGCGAGTTGCCGCGGCCACAGCGCGTACCTGTGCGGACCGCCGGCGATGGTCGTCGCCGCCGTCAAGGCGCTCAAACGCCGACGCATGTCGCCGCAGCTGATCTTCAAGGAGGAGTTCACCGTCAGCGCGCCGCGCCCGGCGGCCGAGGCCGTGTGAACCCGCAGTCCCTACGCCATCGGCCAGATAGTGTTCGGGTGTCACGGGCATGGGTCGTCAGTGTCCTCGATGTCCTGAACTCAGACAGGCTGGGCAAACTACTGCCGCCGCGCATGCTCGATCAACTCACCGGGGTGATGTCGGTGGTTGATGCGCGGTCTTCGGGTCGGGTCGGGTCGATGTGCGGTGGCGGAATCCATTCGGTCCGGCCCGGGTATCTGGAATGTTCTGGCGCGGACCTCGTCGACCACCCGGCCGGGCCGTCGTTGACCTGGGCATGGCAGGCGTCGCACACGAGGGCCAGACTGTCGATGTCGGTGTGCCCACCCTTGTGCCAGTCCGTGACATGATGCACCGCACACAGACTCGCCGGTGCCGCGCACCCGGGCCGGGTGCAGCCCGCATCTGCCGCGATCAGGGCGAGGCGCTGATCGGCGCCGGCCAGACGGCGCCGCCGCCCCAGATGCAGCGGGCGACCCGCATGGTCGAACAGTGCGAGCACCGGATGCGCGTCCTCGGCCAGGGCCAGGGCGTCCTCGATCGGGAGTAATCCGCCGGTCGCCGTCGTGGCGAGACCGCCGATCGCTCGTTCCAATTGTTCGAGCGTCATCGTGACGATCACCGTGGTCGGCAGTCCCCGGTGCCGGCCCAGCACCCCCGACTCGAGCAGCACGCGGAACATCGCGCTGAACGCGTCGTGGTGACGTTGCGCCGCGGTGCGGGTGTCGCGGGCGGCGGCCGCCGCCAACATCTCGCGATCGATCGACGGGTCCTCGGCGTCACCGGTGGGCGACTCGGGATCGTCCGGATTGTTCATTCCCGGCCGGGCCCATTTGGCGAGAATCGGATCGAGCAGCGCCCGCGCGACGGGGTCGAGTTCACCGGAGATTTTCGACATCAGTTCGGTGTCTTGCCGCCCGATCGAGATACCCCGCCGGCGTTTCCGGTCGCGGTCGTCACCGAGGTTCCCGTCCGGGTTCAGATAGGCCAGTAGCCGGTGCCCGGCCTGCTCGACGTCCTCCGGGGTGCCCTCCCGGGCGAGATGGGCCAGCACCGCCTCCGCGTCGGCGAGCGCCTCGTTGCCGACGGCGTGGGGAATCTTGCGCATCACCTTCGTGATCGCGCGCACGTGGCCGACACCGATGCCGCCGTCATGCTGTGCCGCAGCGGTTTCCGGCAGTGCCGGCGGCATCGGGTCGCCGGACAGGGTGTGCCACACCCCCAGCTCGCGGGCCGCGGCGACACGGGCGGACGCGTCCGCCGCCGAGATCCGGAGCACGTCGATCAGCATCTTCTTCGGTGAGTTGTAACCCAGACTCGCCGGGACCGAGCGTTCCACACTCTCCACGATCAGCCGGTGCGACAGCGCATCCGCTCGACGGAGCGACTGTTCCACCCCGCGCATCATGTCGACGACCTCACCGTCCGACAATTCCGTCAACCCGGCATCGAGGAGTCCATCGACCGCGGCAGCGAGCATCGACAGATGCTGCGCCACCCGGCTTTTCACCGACCCCCCAGTCGAACTCATGCGCGAATTCTACCGCGGGGGTCCGACACGTTTTGGAGGCGAACTCCCGCAGTTCGAACGCAACCTCGTCGCCCTCGGCACCGTGACGATCGTCGTCTCGGTGGGGCACCCGCAGACCTGCGGTTCAACGAACGTGCCCGTCAGCACGGGGTTGGCCGCGACAGGGCGGCGGGTCCTCCACGAGACGCGGATTCGGGAGGCGGCGAATGAGTTCGGTGAGCGCCCCCTGCCCTGAACGTTCCTCACTACACGCCTTTCGGTGCGTGGGCCTTCCGGTACTGCCCGGGGCTCGCACCGAAGGTGCCGCGGAACAATCGGCTGAAATGGGACACGTCGCGGAAGCCTGCGCAGTCGCTGACGTCCGCGACGGACAGTTCGGTGGTGAGCAGGTACTTCCGTGCACGTTCGAGGCGGGCCTGGTACAACCAGGCCCGCGTCGTGGTGTCTGCGGCACTGAACAGTTTGTGCACGGTGCGCAGCGACATTCCCGCCGCTGCCGCGATGTCGGACAGTGTGAGTTCCGCGTCGTGGAGATTCTGTTCGATCACCCGCTGTACTCGCGCGAGGTCTTCCGTGCGGTGGAGGTGGGCGGGGTTGGTGGCGAGTGGGCCCTCGGTGAGAGCCGTCGCCAGCATGTCGACGGTGGAGGATGCGAACGAGACCGCGGCTCCCTCCGACATCGGCGCCTCCAGGCTCGCGATGTCGACGAGTAAGCGACCGACCAGTCCGCCCGGACCGGTGGCGCCGGAGATCGATCGAGCTGTGCCGTGCTCGACGAGGCGGCCGGGCAGACGCGCGGTGAGCACGCTCCGGGGCGAGCGCACGACGATCTGCCGGAACGGGGCCGGTGAGTGAAACACGAAGGGCGCGGAGCAGTCGAGGAGCGTGAAGGAACCCCGCTCCACCGTCGTTGTCCGGCCGGACTGCCGGACCTCCACGCATCCGTCCGTGACGAGACAGACCAAATATCCTTCCCCCGAATCGGACTGGATCATCGAGGGTGAGCGGACGACGGTGTGGGCATCGGCCCGGATCGTGCTGACGTGCAGATCCCCGAACGGCCGTCCGCCCCATTCCGCGTCGAAATGCCGCCGCGGCTCCGGCCACGCGACGTCGGTCTCGCAGTAGAGCTGCTCCAGGGTGCTTGCCCACTGGACGCGACCCTCACCGGTACCCAGCTCCCGTGTACTCAGGGAGACGATCGCGGGCGCGTCGGTGCACGCGGAGTCATACGATCGTTCGCGCTCAGCCATGGTCCACCACACCTTCGCCTAATAGTGTTCCAGATCACAGGAACGTGGCGTTCGGGTCAATATACCCCACCCCGGCGAGGACCACACCGACGGCGAGGACCGATGCGCCCCGGCGGCTTTCGATGCCGAAACAGATTCCTGCCCAACGAGACCAGGAGTGCCTCCATGACCACATCAGCATTCGTCGACACTGCCGTCGGAGTGCCCAACGACGCCCGGCCCATGACCGGCGACGAGTACCTCGAATCGTTGCGGGACGGCCGTGAGGTGTACTTCCGCGGGGAGCGCGTCGACGACGTCACCACCCATCCAGCCTTCCGCAACTCGGCACGATCGGTGGCGCGGATGTACGACGCACTGCACCGGCCGGAGGCGAAGGGCGTGCTGGCGGTGCCCACCGACACCGGCAACGGCGGCTTCACGCACCCCTTCTTCAAGACTGCGCGCAGCGCGGACGACCTGGTCCTCGCCCGCGACGCGATCGTTGCCTGGCAGCGTGAGGTGTACGGCTGGCTGGGCCGGTCGCCCGACTACAAGGCCTCGTTCCTCGGCACACTGGGGGCCAACGCCGACTTCTACGGCCCGTACCGCGACAACGCACTGCGCTGGTACAAACAGTCGCAGGAACGGATGCTCTACCTCAACCACGCCATCGTCAACCCGCCGATCGACCGCGACAAGCCTGCCGACGAGACCGCCGACGTGTGTGTGCACGTGGTCGAGGAGACGGATGCGGGCCTGATCGTGTCGGGCGCGAAGGTGGTCGCGACGGGATCGGCGATCACCAACGCTAACTTCATCGCCCACTACGGACTGCCGCTCCGTAAGAAGGAGTACGGCCTGATCTTCACGGCGCCGATGGATTCCCCCGGACTGAAGTTGTTCTGCCGCACGTCCTACGAGATGAACGCCGCGGTGATGGGCAGCCCGTTCGACTACCCGCTGTCGAGCCGGTTCGACGAGAACGACGCGATCATGGTGTTCGACCGGGTGCTCGTGCCGTGGGAGAACGTCTTCGCCTACGACACCGAGACGACCAACAACTTCGTCATGAAATCGGGATTCCTCTCCCGCTTCATGTTCCACGGATGCGCCCGGCTCGCGGTCAAGCTCGACTTCATCGCCGGCTGTGTGATGAAGGGCGTCGAGATGACCGGTTCCGCCGGCTTCCGCGGAGTGCAGATGCAGATCGGGGAGATCCTCAACTGGCGCGACATGTTCTGGGGGCTGTCGGACGCGATGGCCAAGTCGCCCGAACAATGGGTGAACGGTGCCGTGCAGCCGAACCTCAACTACGGTCTCGCGTACCGCACGTTCATGGGGGTGGGGTATCCGCGGGTCAAGGAGATCATCCAGCAGGTGCTGGGCAGCGGCCTCATCTATCTGAACTCGCATGCGAGCGACTGGGCGAACCCGGCGATGCGCCCGTATCTCGACCAGTACGTGCGCGGGTCGAACGGCATCGCCGCCATCGACCGCGTCCAGTTGCTCAAACTGCTGTGGGACGCCGTCGGAACGGAATTCGGCGGGCGTCACGAACTCTACGAGCGCAACTACGGCGGCGATCACGAGGCCGTCCGGTTCCAGACGCTGTTCGCCTACCAAGCCAGCGGTCAGGACACAACGCTCAAGGGGTTCGCCGAACAGTGCATGTCCGAGTACGACGTAGACGGCTGGACCCGGCCCGATCTCATCAACAACGACGATCTGCGGATCGTCCGGGGCTGAGTGAGCCGGCAGATGAGGAGCACAGCCATGACTGACACGGTCTGCGGATCCGATCTCGAGGTGACTCCCCCTCACATGCGGAAGGCGCTGGGACGCTTCGCCAGCGGCGTCACCATCGTCACCACCGCCGAATGTGAGGACGAGGAGTCGGTGCACGGGATGACCGCCAATGCGTTCACTTCCGTCTCGCTGGACCCTCCGCTCGTGCTCGTCTCGATCTCGACGCGCGCGAAGATGGACGCGAAGATCCGCGAGACCGGAACGTACGGCGTCTCCATCCTCGCAGGCGACCAGGAACCGGTGTCGCTGCACTTCGCAGGCGCCACGCAGCAGCCGGATCTGGTCCGATTCCTCTGGCGCAAGGGCGTTCCGCTCCTCGAGGGCGCCCTGGTCCATCTGGCATGCACGGTCGTCGCCTCACATCCCGCGGGCGATCACACCTTGCACGTGGGCCGGGTCGAGCAGCTGTCGTACGACGACGGACACCCGCTCGTCTTCTACACCGGCAGTTTTCGGTCGCTCGAACTCCTCGGGCGTGACGAGCCCTGGGGGTTCTGAAGACATTGCCCGACGACCGGGGCGGTCGCGACGAGTGTCGCGACCGCCCCATACGTACGTATGCATGGGGCGAATCAGGATATCGACCTCGCGCGGGCCGAGATCTCGCCAGCGCGCGTCGCGGCGGCGGAGTTCCCGGCGATCGCCCAGTTCACGGGGTCGACTTCGACGATCTGGCCGCGTACGAGTGCCCGGTCCTCACCGAGGACGTCGACGACCAGATCGGTGAAGCGGGCCGCGAGTTCCTCGCGTTGCGACGCAGGGCGTCCGGCGAGCACGATCGCGGTGAAGTACGGCGCCGGCGGCGCACCGTCGGCGACAACGGCTCCGGCGACGGCGACGTCGCCGGGGGTGTAGCGCACGATGAAGGTCCGGACGCGTTCGATCGGAGAGTCGAGCACCTCGGCGTAACACCGACTCGCCTCGGTCAGCAACGTGCGGTGCTGCTCGGCGGTGTACGCCCCGTCGACGAGGTGGAAATGGGCAACAGGCATGAGCGACAGATCCTTTCGAACTCGGGGTCAGTGGATTCCGTGCCGGGTTCCGGCGTCGACGTTGATCACCGAGCCGTGCAGCACCGCAGCTTCGGGTGCGAGCAGCGTCTCGACGATCCAGCCGATCTCCTGGAGCGTCGGCAGGCGGCCGAGGGTGGTCTTGGCCCGGTAGCGGTCCCAGATCTGCTCCGGGTCCCGTCCGGTCTCCGCGGATTCCGTCTCGACGAACGCGCGCAGCCGTGGGGTGTCCACCGGTCCGGGTGCGATCGTGTGGGTGGTGACGCCCCTCGGCCCGTAGAGGGCACTGAGTTGCCGCATGAGGTTGAAGACGGCGGCGTTGGCCGTGCCGGGAGCGGCATCGAGCGGGCCGGGTTCGAGGCCGAGGGAACCGGCGATGGTGACGAACCGGGAGCCGTCGACGAGATGATCACGGACGGAGTGCAGGAGGCGGACGAGTCCGCCGACCTTGATGTTCGCCGCCACGGCCAGGTCGCCGGGTGGGATCGTGTCGGCGGAGCCCCGAACCGGCAGCCCGGCCGCGAACAACGCCATGCGGACCGGCGAATCCACCCGAGCGGAGATTGCCTCGATGGCGCTGTCGTCGGCGATGTCGGCGCGGCAGGGGATGATCCGCTCGTCCGCCGCGGCGAGTTTCTCGAGGTCGTCAGGGTTGCGGGCAACGGCGAGGACGCGGAGGCCGCGGCGGGCCAGTCTCAGGGTGATCTCGGTGCCCATCGCGCCGGTCGCGCCGACGACGACGCAGAGGTCGGGTGTAGTCACGAGAGTGTTCTCCTCGAGGAAAGACGGACGGCCGGGGCGGTGGGTACCGCCCCGGCCGCTCATGGACGACAGGGGATCAGCTGCGCAGGCGGATGGTGACCGCCCGGGGCTCGGTGAAGAACTCACGCGAGTACTGGCCGCCCTCACGGCCGAGCCCGCTGCTGCCCTCGCCGCCGAACGGCAGCCGCAGGTCGCGTTCGAAGAAGGTGTTGATCCACACCGTGCCGGCCTTCCACCGCGCCGCCATCCGGTGAGCCCGGTTCAGGTTGTCGGTGAACAGGATCCCGGCCAGGCCGTACGGGGAGTCGTTGGCGATGCGCAGTGCCTCGTCTTCGGTGTCGAAGCCGAGGACGGTTTCGACGGGACCGAAGATTTCCTCCCGCGCAGTGCGCGAGTCGTTGGTGAGTCCGGTGATCACGGTCGGCGGGTAGTAGAACCCTCGCGCCCGGGCATCGTCGGTGAGCCGGGATCCGCCGGTGACAATCTTGCCACCTTCTTCCTGCGCCAATTCGACGTAGCTGTGCACCTTCTCGAGGTGCTTCTCCTCGATCAGCGGCCCGACGAAGTTCGCGGGATCCTTCGGGTCGCCGACGGTGAGCTTGCGTGCCTCCTCGGTGAACCGCTCGAGGAACTCGTCCATGATCGAGTTCTGCACCAGCAGGCGGGAACCCGACAGGCACACCTGACCGTTGCCGCCGAAGATCGCCCGGATCGACATGGGAACGGCGACGTCGAGGTCGGCGTCGTCGAAGACGATGTTCGCGGACTTGCCGCCCATCTCGGCCGAGACCGGGGTGTGGTTGACCGCGGCGGACTGGAGGATCTTCACGCCGGTGGCGCTCGATCCGGTGAACGTGATCCGGTCGACGCGGGGGTCGGCGGTGAGTGGGCCGGCGACGGCCTCGCCGCCGAATCCGTGCACCACGTTGAGGACCCCAGGCGGCAGTCCGGCCTCGAGGGCGAGTTCGGCGAAGCGGTGCGCGGTGAGCGGTGTCTGCGGTGCGGGCTTGAGAACGGTGGTGTTGCCGAAGGCCAACGCGGGGGCGATCTTCCACGTCGCGAGCATCAACGGCGCGTTCCAGGGGCTGATCGCCGAGACCACCCCGGCGGGCGGGTACAGGGTGTAGGAGAGCAGGTCGCCGTCCGGGTACGCCTCGTTCGCCGCCATCGACACGTAGTCGGCGAAGAACCGCAGATTGTGGGCGACCCGCGGGATCTCGGCATGCAGCGACTGATTGATGCTCTTGCCGCCGTCTCGGGTCTCGAGAAGCGCCAGTTCCTCGCGGTGCTCGTCGACCTTGTCGGCGACCGCATGGAGGATCTTCGCGCGCTCCTTCGGCGACAACTGCGGCCAGGGGCCCTCGTCGAACGCCGTCCGCGCCGCGGTGATGGCGTCCGCGCCGTCTGCGGCGGTTCCGCGGGCGACATTACCGAGGAGCGAGTCGTCGTGCGGATCACGGGTTTCGAAGGTGGCGCCGTCCGAGGCAGTCGTCCAGTCGCCGCCGATGAGATGACGAACCTCGGTCACCACAGGGGCGGATTCCGTCGTGGTCATGGTGTTCCTTGCCTGTCAGACCCCGGCCGGAGCCGGGGTTTCGTAGGTGCGGCCGGCGAGTTCGGAGGCGACGTCGATGATCATGTCCTCCTGACCGCCGATCACGCCGCGGCGACCGAGTTCCATCAGGATGTCGCGGGCGGGGACCCCGAACTTCTTCGCCGCCCGCTTGGTGGGGTGGAAGAACGTGGAATACACCCCCGCATACCCGAGGACCAGGGCGGTCTCGTCGACGATCTGCGGTTCCTTCATCAACGGCGCCACAATGTGTTCGGCGGTATCGATCAGCGGGAACAGGTCCACCCCGGTATCCCAGCCGGCCCGTTCGAACGCCGCGGCGAGGACCTCGGTCTGCGCGTTGCCGGCGCTGGCCCCCAGCCCGCGCAGCGACCCGTCGATGAACGTGGCCCCGTTCTCCGCGGCGGTCAGCGCATTCGCGATACCGACACCGAGGTTGTTGTGGGCGTGGAACCCGATGTCCGCGGTGATCGCCTGCCGCAGCGCGGCGACCCGGTCCCCGGCGTGCCGGGGCACCATCGCACCGGCGGAGTCGACGACATAGACGACGTCCGCGCCGTAGGAGTCGAGTTTGGCGGCCTGCTCCGCGAGCGGTTCGGGGTCGAGTTTGTGGCTCATCATCAGAAACGTCATCACCGTCAGGCCCTGCTCCTTGGCCCACTCGACGGGCTGCTGCCCGCAGTCGGCCTCGGTGCAGTGCACCGCGACCCGGACGGTGGTGATGCCGGCGTCGATGGCCTTCTGCAGTTCGGCCAGGGTCGCGATGCCGGGCACGTAGAGGGCGGCGATGTCCGCATCCTCGACGGCGTCGACGGCGGCGCGGACGTAGTCGGGGTCGGTGGCGGCGGCGAACCCGTACTGGATGGACGAGGCGCCGAGACCGATGCCGTGCGCCACCTCGATCGTCGATACTCCGGCCCGGTCGAGTCCGCGGGCGATGTCCGCGACGTTCTGCGGGGTGAACTGATGCGACACCGACGACATGCCGTCGCGCAGGGTGGTGTCGACGATGGTGATCGTGTTGTTCTCGGTACTCACTGGGCTGCTCCCTGGACGAGGTTCTGGCGGGCCATGACGTCGGCGACCTGAACGGCGGCGGCGGTGATGATGTCGAGGTTGCCGGCGTAGGTGGGCAGGAAGTCGCCGGCGCCGATCACCTCGAGCATCACGGTGACGAGGTCGCCGTCGACGTCGACCAGGCGCAGCGAGTAGCCGGGCACGTACTGCTGGACCGTGGCGACCATGTCGATCACGGCCCGCTCGATCGCGGCCGGGTCGGGGTTGCGGACCTTGGCGTAGACGGTGTCGCGCATGTTCATCGGCGGCTCGGCCGGGTTGATCACCGAGATGGCCTTGGCGCGGTCGGCGCCGGCGACCCGGGCGAGCGCCTTACCGGTCTTCTCGCTGAATTCGCTGAGATTCTGCCGGGTGCCGGGACCGGCGCTGTGGGAGGCGATGGCGGCGACGATCTCACCATAGGAGGCGTCGGCGACCTCGTTGATCGCATACAGAATCGGGATGGTGGCCTGGCCGGCGCAGCTGACCATGTTCACGTTCGGGGCGCCCAGGTGCTCGTCGAGGTTCACCGCGGGCACGACATACGGGCCGACGGAGGCGGGGGTGAGGTCGATGGCGGTGATCCCGGCGTCGGCGTAGCGCGGTGCCGCCGCGGCGTGGATCTTCGCCGACGTCGCCTCGAACACGAAGTCGGGCAGTTCCGGTTGCGCGAGCAGCCAGTCCAGTCCGCCGGCGGACGCCTCGAGGCCCTCCTGGCGGGCGCGGGCCAATCCCTCACTGTCCGGGTCGATCCCGATCATGTACCGGGGTTCGATCCGCTCGGACCGCAGCAACTTGTACATCAAGTCCGTGCCGATGTTCCCGGAGCCGATAATCGCGGCGCTCTGACGACTCATCTTTCCAGTCCTTCCCTGGGTGATGGGGTCGACGCTAGGAAGAATCCGCAGGTCCGGGACTGGCGATTCGGCTGTTCCGGACAGCGAGCGCCTCCACGCGACCGCTGTTCGGCTATCACGAAAAGCGCTGACTGCCCCGACCCCCGTCCGCCACGCTCGTGACATCGACCACAGCCGGTGCAGCAGCCCCGGAAGTCGGAAACCAGGAGAAGCCATGAGTGACGCTCGTTTCGACATCGCGCACCTCGCCCGTGCCGAACTGTTCAGCCCCAAGCCGCAGGAGACGCTGGACTTCTTCACGAAGTTCCTCGGGATGTACGTGACCCACCGCGAAGGGCAGTCGGTGTACCTGCGCGGGTACGAGGACCCGTATCAGTGGAGCCTGAAGATCACCGAAGCACCCGAGCCCGGCATGGGCCACGCCGCGATGCGGACGAGTTCGCCGGAAGCCCTCGAGCGACGCGCTCGGTCGCTGGTGGACGGCAACGTCGACGGCAGGTGGAGCGAAGACCAGTTCGGGTACGGCAAGACCTTCGAGTACCAGTCACCCGACGGGCACAACCTGCAATTGGTGTGGGAGGCCGAGAAGTACGTCGCCCCCCCGGAACTGCGGAGCAAGATCCTCACCCGGCCGTCCAAGAAGCCGCTGCAGGGTATCCCGGTGAAGCGCATCGACCACCTCAACCTGATGTCGTCCGACGTGACGGCGGTGAAGGACTCGTTCGAACGGCACCTCGGATTCCGGACCACCGAGCGCGTCGTCGACGGCAATGTCGAGATCGGCGCGTGGATGAGCTCGAACCTGCTCGGTCACGAGGTCGCCTGCATGCGGGACATGACCGGCGGGCACGGCAAGCTGCACCACCTGGCGTTCTACTACGGCACCGGGCAGCACAACATCGACGCCGTGGAGATGTTCCGCGACTACGACATTCGAATCGAGGCCGGACCCGACAAGCACGGCATCACGCAGAGCCAGTTCCTGTACGTGTTCGAGCCCGGCGGAAACCGCATCGAGCTGTTCGGCGAGGCCGGTTACCTGCACATGGACCCGGACGCCGAGACCAAGACCTGGCAGATGTCCGACATCGACACCGGACTGGCGATCGGCGGCGCGAAGCTCCCCTGGGAAACGTATTTCACCTACGGCACCCCGAGCCCGCTGTCCCTCGATCAGCACATCGAGAAGTACGCCCACTTCGGGCCCGGCGCCCCCGACCCCTCCGCGCCGGAACTCGCCGTCGCCCCGGTCTGAGTCCCGTCGGCGGCGGGTGTCAGCCCAGCGTGCAACCCTCCTCGACGGGCGTGTCGTCGAACCGGTCGAGAATGTAGGACACGGCGCCGTTGGTGCCGTAGCCGTCGACGAGTTCGGGGCCGAAGTGGTTCGGGAGGGTGGTGCCCGGGGCGATGGGCGGTAGGTCGTTGGTGCGGAAGGTGACGTTCGCGCCCCGGTCGCACCAGTCGACGGCGAGTTGGCGGGCCTGTTCGTACGGCACGGTGTCGTCGTTGCGGCCGCTGGTGACGAGCACCGGACTGCTGGGGGTGAGGGTGCCCAGACGCTGCGCGTCGAAGACGGGGCCGGCTTCGGGGATGTCGCGCAGGTTGTCCAGCAGGGACTTGTGGTCGTTCGTGTACGTACTGGTGTGCAGGAACGGCTGGTTGGTGATCACGTCACCGATGCACTCGGTGGCGAGCGTGTTCAGCACCGCCCGGCCCTCGGGGGTGATGCGCTCGTGGAGGGGCTTCGCCAATTCGGGGTAGCGGGCGACGAATCCGTTGATCGCGAACCCGACGGCGCCGCCGATGAGGTTGCCGTCGATCCGGCCGAGCACCGTGAGAAGGTCCGCGGGCGGTCCGCCTGCCCAGGTGCCCTTGATGTTCAGTTCCGGCGCATACGAAGACTGGAGTTCGGCGGCGGCCGCGGCGGCCCCGCCGCCCTGGGAGTATCCCCACAGGGCCAGTGGTGTCTCCGGACCGCTGCCGCTGAGTGCATTCGCGGCGCGAGCGGCGTCGAGCACGGCGTGGGCTTCTTCGAGTCGGTTGACGTAGGTGTGCACTCCCGGGGTGCCGAGACCGATGTAATCGGTGACGAAGACGCGCGCCCCCAACGCGCTCCACACGTCGGCCGACAACGCTTCCTGATTGGCGGACAACGAGATCGGAGCCGTGGTCACGTTCAGCCCGGTGGAGAACGCCTTCGACGGTGCGCACTGATCGCCCTGCCCGACCGTGCCGGGGGCGATGATCACGGTCGGCCGGGGTCCGCTGCCGGTCCAGGGCCGGGTGGCGTCGATGAAGGTGCCGGTGACCGCCGTCGGTGAATAGTCCTGCAGCCGCGACGTGTACATCACCCGCTGCCCGGTGCCCGGCCAGCCGCCGGCTGTTCCCGGGACCGCGGCGAACAGCGGCATCGGTTCGGTGCGGACGATCGATCCCGGAGCGGACGCGAACTCCGCCGGCGGCCGGTAGAAGTCGTCGCCGGGGGCTGCGGTCGCCGGGGCCACACCGAGGGTGAATACGCCACTGACACAGACGATGGCGGCCAGCGCGACGGCTCTGGCGAGTCGCGGGGAGTTGACGATATGCACGATCAGATCACCGTTCCGACGTCGTGGGCGACCAACTGATCCAGCGCGCGTTCGGCCACCGCCGCGATGGTCATCGAGGGGTTGCACGCGGCGGTGTTGCCGGGCATCAGCGCACCGTCGAGCACATACAGTCCGCGCTGGCCGTGCACTCGGCCCTCGAGGTCGCAGACCGGGCCCATCGACGCCCCGCCCAGCGGATGCCACGTGGAGGGGAATACCGCGTTGGTGTCCGTGAGCATGCTCCCGGGACCGGCGATCTTCCGCACCATCGGATCGATGCGGCCGTTCTGGACGACGGCGTCGCCCTCTCTCGGCCACCGCAGTACCGCTTCGTCTCTCGCCGAGTCGTATTCGAATCGTCCGCGTCCCTCGCTGACGCCGTAACCGACGAGCATGGTGCTGCGCGCATCGAAGGACAGCGGCGGGATCGATGCCTGGATGACCGTGACGGCGGAGGCGGGGTCGTCCCAGTTCAGGCTGCCATAGACGACGGGGCCGCCCTGCGGCGCGCCGAATGCTTCTTCGACGCTCGTCCAGATGTAGATCCGGTCGGCGTTGGTGCCCCAGCCGGCGCCCAGTTCGTCCGGCAGATCGGGGATCTGGCCCTTCGCCGCCGCGCGCACCAGCAACTTGGTGGTGTTCAGGCTGCCCGCGGCCATCACCAGGGCGTTCGTGGTGAGGATCTTGTTCCCCAGCACCGCGCCGGTCGTGTCGATCCGGTCGACGTACACCGTCCAGCGGCCGTCCGGGGCGCGCTCGACGTCGGTGACCTCGTGCTGGGTTTCGACGGTCGCCAGTCCGGTCGCTTCCGCGGCGGCGATGTAGGTGACATCGACGGAGTGCTTGCCGCCGTTGTTGACCCCGAGCGCGCCGTCGCCGTTGGTGTACGACGGCGTCATGTCGCCGCGGAGTTCGCCCAGCGCGTAGTTCCAGTCGATCGGCATCGGAATCTTCGACACGGGCAGGCCGGCGCGTTCCACGTTCTGCGCAAACACCCTCGCGGACTGGTAGTTCGGGCTGTCGATCAGCTCGTCGGGCGCGACCGCCAGTTGCAGCATCCGCGCGACCCGCGGGTAGTGGACCCGGTCCATGGTGGCCCAGTCGAGCTCTTCCGGAAGGTGCGCGTTGAACACGTCCTCCGCCGGCTGCAGGGTCATCCCCTGGTAGACCAGCGACCCACCGCCGACGCCCGCGGCGCACAGTGCGGTCATGTTGTCGCCGGGCACTGCCTCGAGCAGGCCGGTGTACGGCTCCAGGACCACCGGGGCGCCGAAGAGTTGCGGGCTGGATCGGTACCAGAGGATGCGCTTGTCGGGGGCCGTCGCGCGCGGGAAGGTGTCCGCGTTCGGACCTGTGGGCCAGCGCATCCCACGCTCGAGCACCAGAACCGGCACACCGGCCTCGGCGAGCCGCAGTGCCGCCACTCCGCCCCCGAATCCCGACCCGACGACGATGACCCGGTGGTCTTCGCGGGTGAGCGGAACGGCGTTCCCCCGTTCCGCGCGTGCGGGCTTCGCCTCGGCGATCCGGGAACTCGCGAGCGCGACCCCCGCGGCAGCGGCCCCGGTCAAGAAGGACCGGCGATTGAATGCAGACACAGCTTTCCCCCAGATCACAAGAAGATCGGTGTGGAGCGTTTCTCAGGCGAGCTCAAACTAGACACTTCGAGGCAGATGTGTCAAGAAGTTACTGTGACTGCCGTTACGCGCTGGACGGCATCGCCGGCAGCAGCCAGCGGGCGAGGAACCGGCGCAGGTCGTCGTCGGTGTGCACGGCGTCGTCGTCGAAGAGGACGACCGACAACGCGAGGCGAAGGGCGATCTCGACGATGTCGTCCAGGTCCGGTTCCACACCCGGGTCGCGCTCGACGAGCGGCGCGAGCAATTCGCGCGCAACGGGTTTCGCGCGGGACATCATGCCCGTGTCGAAGACCGGGTTGCCTCGTTCCGCCTGGAGCAGGGTGGCCAGGACCGGATGTGCGCGCACCGCGGCACGCCCCGCGACGATGAGCTCGACCACGTACTCGCCCGTCGTCTCGGTGGCCGCCAAGCGGGAATGGATGCCGCTCAGTGCCTCGACGGCGACACCGGCGATCGCCTGCGACACCAGTTCCTCTCGCGACCCGAAGTTGGAGTACACGGTCTGACGGGTGACGCCGGCAGCGTGTGCCGTCGCCGCGATGGTGACCCGCTCGAAGCCGTCGCTCGCGATCAACGCGAGGGTGGCATCCAAGATCTTCCTCCGCGATCGCATGCGCCCATTATCGAGCACGAGCCCGGCGAGGTGTGTCTTCGCCGTCAGGCCGGGATCGAGGGTTCGGCGTCGACGTCGGTGGTGCCCAGTTGCGCGAATCGGTCCCGGTCGCGTCGCGTGAGTCGAGCACCGACCACCAACCCGACCACCACGCTGACCGGTGTGACGGCGACGAGGATGGCGTTCACGACCGGTCCGGCCGCGGTGAGCGGGTCCATCAAGGCCACGATCAACCACGTCGCGTAAATCAACATGGCGAGGGCGGCCGCGGGGGCCACGACAACCCGCCAGACCGGGTCGGCGCCGGCTATATTGCCCACCCCCTCGGCGGCGAGTGGGGAGGTGTCGGGTCGCTCAGCCGGCGCTCACCTTCGGCCGCCGCCCACGCAGGAAGTACGCGATCGGGACGACACCGACGGAGTTGACCAGCACCAGAGCGGTCGCCCACACCGCCTTCGATCCCCGGATCTCGTCCGCCGGCCGACGTTTGATGTCGACCAGTGCCGCGATCTTCAGGACCCCCTCGACGACGGAGGCAACGAGAAGCCACCGGCGCTCACGGTCACTCAACTCGCTCCATCGCCTGGCCTGCATCCTCAACCTCCCACAGTTCGCTCGCTGCGTGCCTTCCACAGTAGCCACCACCGGCTTCGCGACGCGGCTGCAACTCTGGTGCCACCGCCCGCGGACCGGCGTAGCGTCGCCGGCATGGCTGCGATCTCGGTGGAGAATCTCGTCAAGACGTTCGGACCGACCCGCGCGCTCGACGGCCTCGACCTCGACGTCGGCCCCGGGGAGGTGCACGGCTTCCTCGGCCCCAACGGTTCCGGCAAGTCGACGACCATCCGTGTGCTGCTCGGCCTGCTGCGTGCGGACTCGGGCGACGTTCAACTGCTGGGCGGTGACCCCTGGCGCGACTCGGTGTCGCTGCATCGGCGGCTCGCCTACGTTCCGGGTGACGTGAATCTGTGGCCCAATCTCTCCGGGGGTGAGGCGATCGATCTCCTCGCGGGGTTGCGCGGCGGGCTGGACGAGTCGCGGCGCGCCGAACTCCTCGAACGGTTCGAACTCGATCCGACGAAGAAGGCGCGCACGTACTCGAAGGGCAACCGGCAGAAGGTCGCTCTGGTGGCGGCCTTCGCGTCGGACGTCGAACTGTACGTTCTCGACGAACCCACATCGGGGCTCGATCCCTTGATGGAGTCGGTGTTCCAGGACTGTGTCGAGGAGATGTCGGACGCGGGAAAGACGATCCTGCTGTCGAGTCACATCCTGGCCGAGGTCGAGGCGCTGTGCGATCGGGTGAGCATCATCCGCGAGGGCCGGACGGTGGAGACCGGCACGCTCGCCGAACTGCGTCACCTCACGCGGACGTCGATCACCGCCGAGACGCAGCGGCCGGTGACCGGACTCGACGCCGTCGAGGGTGTGCACGACGTGCGGGTCGACGGCCTGCACACCCGCTGTGAGGTGGACACCAGTGCGATCGACGGGGTGCTCCGGCAGCTGCTGCCGTTCGGTGTCCTGTCGCTGACGTCGACGCCGCCCACACTCGAGGAGTTGTTCCTCCGGCACTACGGCGACGAACTGGCCCGGGAGGGCGAGAATCACCGGCGGGCCGAATCCGGGACGCGGACACCATGAGCACCCGGACGGCACCGGCACCGGCACCGCCCTCCGAGTCGACGGGGCGGGGTCGGTACGCGGGCACTGCCCGGCTCGTGCGACTCGCCCTGCGCCGCGATCGCGTCCAGTTGCCGGTATGGCTGCTCGCCCTCACCGCGCTGCAGGTGTTCTCGGCCTCGAGCGTGCTCGGTCTGTATCCCACGGAGGCCGACCTGAGCAGCTTCGCGATCGCCACCGCGGCGTCGCCCGTCGCCCTGGCCACCAACGGTCTCGTCTCCGGCTACAGCGCCGGGGCCGTGCTCGCGTGTCAGATCGTCATGCCGCTGTCGCTGGCCGCCGCCTTGATGACCACGCTGCTGGTCGTGCGGCACACCCGCCAGAACGAGGAGACGGGCCGCGCCGAACTCGTCGAGGCCGCCGTGGTCGGACGCGCGGCACTGCTCACCGCCGCTCTGGTGGTCGCCGTCGGGGCCAACCTGGTGCTCGGACTCTTCAACGTCGTCGTCCTGGTGGCGCAGGGCCTGCCGCTCGACGGGTCCCTGGCGCTCGGCGCGGCGGTGGCGGGGGTCGGCATCGCGTTCGCGGCGATCGCCGCAGTCACGGCACAGGTGACGGACAGCGCCCGGACCGCGAACGGCCTGGCCGGTGCCGCGCTCGGGGTGGCGTTCCTGTTGCGCGCGGTAGGCGACATGACGGGCACGGTGACGGAGGACGGCACCCGGGTGACCAGCGGCTGGCCGACGTGGATGTCGCCGATCGGCTGGGCCGAGCAGATCCGGCCGTACGACGACAACGCCTGGTGGGTCCTGGCGTTGCCCGTCGTGTTCGCGCTGGTGGTCGGGTCCGGCGCATTCGCCCTCACCGAGCACCGGGACGTCGGCTCGGGACTGGTCCCGACCCGACCGGGGCCGGCCCGGGCGCCCCGTTCGCTGCCGACGGCGGTCGGATCAGCGTGGCGGATGCAGCGGACGATCCTGTTCTGGTGGGCGTTCGGCATCGCCGTGCTCGCGGTGGTGTACGGGGCGATCGGCAACCAGATCGACGACTTCCTCGGCGAGGGCGACCAGGTGGCCGACATGATGGAGCAGCTGGGCGGCGGCACCACGGACATGGTCGACGCCTACTTCGCCGCGATCTTCGGCATCATGGCGATCGCGGTCGCCGGCTACGCCGTGCAGGCGCTGCTGCGGATGCGTGCCGAGGAGACCGCCGGTCGGCTCGAACCCGTTCTCGCGACGGCGGTCTCGCGCCCGCGGTGGATGCTCGCGCACACCGGCCTGGTCGTGACCGGCATCGTCGTCCTGCAGATGGTCACCGGCGTCGCGAGCGGACTCGCCTACGGTCTGGTGACCGAGGACGTGCCCGGGAATATCGTGAGTCTCACGGGGGCGGCCCTCGTCTTCGTACCGGCGATCGCCGTGGTCGCGGCCCTGGTCGTGCTGCTGTTCGGAGGTGTCCCGGCCTGGTCGGCGGGGCTTTCCTGGGGCGTGCTCGCAGCCTGCTTGATCTTCGGATTCTTCGGGCCACTGCTGGGGCTACCCCAGACGATCCGGGACCTGTCCCCCTTCACCCACGTCCCCGCGGTGCCGGCCGCGGACGTGACCGCCACCCCGCTGGTGTGGCTCACGGCGCTCGCACTCGGCGTCGGTGCCACCGGGGTCATGTTGTTCCGCCGACGCGACCTCACGACCTCCTGACGGATCAGTGCATGTGGCTTCCGCCGTTGATGTCGATGGTCGTACCTGTCAGGTAGGCGGCATCTTCCGAGGACAGGAAGGTGATGACGGAGGCAACTTCGCGTGTGGTCGCGGTGCGTCCGAGGGGAATGCCCTGTGCGATGGCGGTTTCCTGTTCCTCGGTGCTGCCGACGCGGATGTTCGTGTCCACCGCTCCCGGTGTGACGGCGTTGATGGTCACACCGGTGTCCTCGAGTTCGCGAGCGAGTGACTTCGTGAAACCGAGAACCGCGGCCTTGGCCGACGAGTACGGAACCTTGCCGAATACTCCCCCGCCGCGCTGCGCGGACACCGAGGACATCGTCACGATGCGGCCCCAGCCCTGGGCGATCATGTCCGGCAGGAAGGCCTTGGTCACCAGGTAGGTCCCGGTTGCGTTCACGGCGAAGACCTTGTTCCACAGCTCGAGGGTGGTCTCGAGGAACGGGACCGGCGAGGTGATCCCTGCGATGTTGGCAAGCGCCCCGACCGGCGGCAAGGATCCGGCATCGACCTCGGCCTTGGTCGCAGCGTAGGCCGCCTGAACCGATGCTTCGTCGGAGACGTCGATGGCGTGACCGAATGCCGGCACGTCGTAGGCGCTGCCGATCTCGGCGGCAACCTTCGCCGACCGTTCCCCGTCGAGATCGAGAATGACTACGGCCCAGCCGTCTTCGGCGTAGCGTTCGGCCGTGGCGCGGCCGATTCCCTTCTCGGAAGTGGCGCCGGTGACGACTGCGGTGCGGATCGTGGTGCTCATGTGTGTCTCCTGGTGTCGTGATCAGTTGTCGTGGTTGAGAAGTGCCGTGATGGTGCGTGCGGCGTCAGCGGTCGCCGCGGGTCGTTCGTCGTCGGGGACGTCGCGGGTTTCGAGTTCGAGGGTGTAGTGCCCGGTGAAACCCGCGGCGTGCAGCGCATCGATGCCGGCGCCGAACGCGACGGCGCCGCGCCCGACACTGCAGTTGATGTTGCCCGGTTCGTCAACGACGCAGTCTCGGTCGAGAACGACCCGGCCGGGTGTGGCGTCCCTGATGTGGACGTGGGAGATGCGCTCGGCGAAAGTGTCGACGAATCGCACCGGGTCGCCGCCGGAGGCCACGATGTGACTGAAATCCATGACGATCCCGATTTCCGGATCCAACCGGGACGTCAGCTCCGCCGCCCGGTCCAGGTTGCAGCACAACCGGAACACGTGCAGCGATTCGGTCCACACGTCGAGGCCGTAGGGCTGGGCTCGCCCGAGGACGTAGGCCAGGTTGTCGGCGACGCGGTCCAAGTCCGCGTCGAGCCCCGCGATGGGTGCGTGGTCGAGTGCACCGTTCGGCAACACGAGCGCCCGTGCTGCCGTCGCCGCAGCCAGTTCCAGCAACCCGGTGAGGTGGCCGGACGTCGGAACGTCGACTCGCGGATCGTTCAGGTCGCCGACATCGCAGTTGATGGACCGGACGGTGAGACCGGACCGTTTCACCAGGTCCGCGACCTGGTCGACGTCGGACATGGTGAGCTCGATCGGAACGTGGTTGCAGACGCCCGGTAGGGAACCCAGGTCGATTTCACCGAAACCGAGTCGGCTGATCTCGGACAGCGCGCTTCCCAGGTCCAGGTGCCGGAACGAGATCGTCGAGCACCCGAGTCGAGCACCGATCATCGCCGTTCTCCTTCCGTCTCATCAGTGATGCGGCCCACAGTAGGTTCCATTCGGCCAACAGTCAACCGGCGACGGTTGACTGTTGACAGTGAAAGTGCAGTGGGTCACAATGGTTACTGTTGACAGTCGACGGTCACGCTGGACGAGTTGTTATCACTACCTCTGGAGGAGGGTTCCCAATGGGCGAAAACGCTCTCGAGATGCGCGGACCGGTCCACGGCACCAAGGACGCCAAGCGCGTCGCCGTCGGGTCCTCGGTCGGTGCCGTCATCGAAACCTACGATTTCATCGGCTTCGGCACCGCCGCCGCACTGTATTTCGGTACGGCGTTCTTTCCCGGCGAGAACTCGGTGACCGGCACCCTGGCCGCGTTCGCCACCCTCGGCGTCGGGTTCGCGGCCCGGCCACTCGGTGGCATCGTCGGAGGACACCTCGGCGACAAGGTCGGCCGCAAGCCGGTGCTCGTCGGATCACTGATTCTCATGGGAATCGCCACGTTCGCGATCGGTCTGCTCCCGACCTACGCCCAGGTGGGCATCATCGCCCCAGCCCTGCTCGTCGCCGTCCGCATCATCCAGGGCCTCGCTTTCGGCGCCGAGTGGGGCGGGGCGATCCTGATGAGCTACGAACACGCTCCCTGGCGTAAGAAGGGCAGATTCACCGGCATCGTGCAGGCCGGGTTCCCCGTGGGCCTGCTGCTGGCGAACCTCGTCTTCCTCGGCAGCGTCCACCTCGGCGGCGACTGGGCCTGGCGGGTTCCGTTCCTGTTCAGCATCGTCCTCGTCGCGGTCGGGCTGATCATCCGCTCCAAGGTCCCCGAATCCCCCGTCTTCGACGACGTCAAGGAAGCCGGCGTCACCGCCTCCCCCATCAAGGAAGCGATCAAGCACGACTGGCAAAACATTCTGCGGGGCATCGGTCTTCGCGTTGCCGAAACAGCGGGATACGCAGTGTCGGTCACCTACATGATCTCCTACCTGCACACCCAGAGCCTGGCATCGACCTCGGAGACGATCACCGCCCTGTGCATCGCATCCGGCATCGGCATCTTCGCCACGGTGGGGTGGGCAGCACTCACCGACCGCATCGGCCGTCGACCCCTCTACATCGGGATCTGCACATTCTCCGCGCTGTTCGGCGTTCCGATGTTCCTGCTCGTGAACACCGGCCTGTTCTTCTTCGTCATCGCGACGATCGTCCTGTCCTACGCGGTCTGCCAGAACGCACTCGCCGGCGCCCAGGGCGCCTGGTTCCCCGAACTGTTCACCGCATCCCGGCGCGCATCGGGCGCCTCGCTCGCCTACCAGATCTCGGCCATGGTCTCCGGTTTCACCCCGTTCGTCACCACACTGCTGTTCGTCTGGCTCGGATGGCTGGGACCGGCGCTGCTCTTCATCGTCTACGCGCTGATCGGACTCGTATCCGCACTCGCCACCAAGGAAACCTGGGGCCCGACCGAACGCCGGCTCGCCGAGGTAGCCGAACGCGGCGCCCCTAAGCCCTCCGTCGTCCCCACACGTGAAATGGAACATCTGTGACCACCACAACCGCCCCTGTTCGGAACCCGCAGGCTCGGATCGAGAACGCAGCCCGCTTCGCCTACCGCATGCGCCATCACGTCATCGACATGGGCGAAGCCCAAGGTCAGGGATACGTCGGGCAGGCACTCGGCGCGGCCGACATCTTCGCTGCCGTCTACGCCGACCGGCTGAACTACCGGCCCGAAAACCCGCACTGGGACGGACGCGACCGCTTCCTGCTCTCCACCGGGCACTACGCCATCGGCCTCTACGCCGCGCTTGCCGAAGCCGGCATCGTCGACGCCTCCGAACTCGACACCTACGGCTCCGACGACTCCCGGCTCCCGATGTCCGGAATGGCCAGTTACACGCCGGGGATGGAGATCTCCGGCGGATCCCTCGGCCACGGACTCACCGTCGCCGTCGGCATGGCACTCGGCCTGCGGTTGCAGAATTCGTCGTCCCGCGTCTTCAACTTTCTCTCCGACGGCGAACTCGACGAGGGTTCGACCTGGGAAGCGGCCATGGGCGCCCACCATCACCGCCTCGGCAACCTGATCGCCATGGTCGACATGAACGCGCTCCAAGCCGACGGTCCCACCGAAGGTGTGCTGGGCATCGAACCCGTTCACGACAAGTGGGCCGCCGCCGGATGGAACGTGCACCGCGTCGACGGCAACGACCCCGCGGCACTGGATCGGGCATTCGACTCCGCCTGTGCGTCCGCGGCACCCGTCGGCACCCCCTCGGTGATCATCTGCGACACCAAGATCGGATTCGGCGTCCCGTTGCTGGAGACCCGCGAGAAGGCACACTTCATGCGCATCGACGAGCACGAGTGGGCCATCTGCCGCGACCAACTGACGAACCGCTTGACCGACACCGCACACCCGCAGGAAAACGAGGTCCAGGCATGACCACCACCACTCCCCCGAAACTCAAGACCTCGGCGATGATCGCCTCCTTCGTCGACCCGGGCCAGCGCACCGCCACTGCACCGTTCGGGCACGCGTTGGTCAAGGCCGCCGAGGACAACGACAAGATCGTCGGATTGAGCGCGGACCTCGCGAAATACACCGACATGCACATCTTCGCGCAGGCCTTCCCGGACCGGTTCTTCCAGATGGGCATGGCCGAGCAACTCCTACTGGGCGCTGCCGCCGGGATGGCCGAAACCGGCCTGATCCCGTTCGCGTCCACCTATTCGGTGTTCGCCGCGCGCCGCGCCTACGACTTCCTGTGCCTCGACATCGCCGAGCCGAACCTCAACGTCAACATCATCGGCGGACTCCCCGGCCTGACCACCGGCTACGGTCCCAGCCACCAGGCCACCGAGGACATCGCGATCTTCCGCGGCATGCCGAACCTGACGATCGTCGACCCCTGCGATTCCCTCGACATCGAGCAGGCCGTCCCGCAACTCGCCGCATCCGACGGACCGACGTACCTGCGGCTGCTGCGAGGCAAGGTCGCGACCGTGCTCGACGAGTACGACTACACCTTCGAACTCGGCAAGGCGAAAGTCATCCGGCCCGGCAACGACGTCGTCCTCGTCTCCAGCGGCCTGATGACGATGCGGGCGCTCCAGGCCGCGAGCAACCTGGAGAAGCACAACGTCGACGTCGCCGTCGTCCACACGCCGACGATCAAACCGTTCGACGCCGAAACGGTACTCACCGAACTCGACACCCCACGTCTTGCGTTCACTCTCGAGAACCACACGAAGATCGGTGGACTGTTCGAGACGGTCGCCTCGGCGATCGTCGAACGCGGAATCGGAAAGAAGGTCGGCTCGATTTCCCTGCCCGACGAGTTCCTCGACGCCGGGGCGCTCCCCACCCTCCACGATCGGTACGGGCTCTCGACCTCCAGCGTCGAAGCCCGCATCCTCGCCGAACTCTAGGAGGGCGGCACGATGTCTCTGCAGTCCGACGAGAGAAGACCCTCCCGTAGACTCACTGTCGACAGCCAGCGGTTGACTGTCTGCAGTGAGGCGCAGGTGACGTCTCCGACGAAAGGAGTCTCCACGATGGGGCAACCCGGCGCTCTCCTCGGACTGCAGAAGACAAACCTCCGTCAGCAAGCCGTGGCGGCGCTACGCACGGCCATCACCAGCGGCGAACTCCGCCCACGCAGCGCCCTCGTCGAGACCGAGCTCTCCGAACGCCTCCAGATCAGCAGAGGCACCCTTCGCGAAGCACTTCGCCAGCTGCAGCAGGAAGGACTCGTGGCTACCGGGGCCCGTGGGCGCCTGCACGTGCGGCATCTCGACACCACGGAGATCAACGACATCTTCGCCGTCCGGGCCGCACTCGAGGGCCTCGCCGCGTCCATCGTCGCGGTGAGCAGCGATCGCCCGAAGATCACCGCAGAACTCCGCGGCGCGCTGGACGTGATGAGCAAAGCGCCCAAGGACGAGACGCTGGACGATCGCATCGAGGCCGACCTCGATTTCCATCGCCTGCTGTGCCGGTCTGCGGGCAACGAAACCCTGCTGCATTCCTGGACGAACCTCGAAGGCTCGATCCGCATGTCCATCATGTACGCCGGCCGTGACCGAGCGGTCGGGAACATGGACGCCGAACGCCACTACGAGGTGGTCGACGCCATCGACACCGGCGACCCCCATGCCGCAGCCGAGGCTGTGCGCACCCACATGGCCTGGGCTGCAAGCAATCTCGTCGCATAGCCCGGTGACAGGTCTCACCTGACGGGACGGCCCCCGCTCCCGCAAGAGATCGGGGGCCGTTCGCGTCGTCCAGCGTGTCGTTTCGGTCAGGCGAGCACAGCAGCAGGTGCGCCGCCCGGTGCGCCGGTGACTGCATACACTGTGCCGTCGCTGTAGTCGGTGACATACAGCGTTCCGGTGTCCGGATCGACGATCAGGGATCGGTAGGGCCCGTATGCCCCGGAGGTCGAGCCGTTCGGGTCGGTGACGAAGGTCCCGAGGACACCGTATGTCGCGGTGTCGACCACCGAGACGGTCCGGCCGTCCGCGCCGGAGACATACAGCAGATCGCTGTCCGCGCTGATCGCCACGTCTTGTGCTCCCTCGGGCAGCCGGACCGTCGCGAGCTGGGTCCCGTAGGTGGTACTGGACGGGTCGACGTCGATCACCGCGACAACCTCGTATCCGCCCGTCACACGCCAGAGCCGTCCGGTGCTGTCGGTGATGAACTGTCCGTTGGAGTAGCCGCCGGTGGCGAGTTCCACGGTGCTGACGTGGTACGTGGCATACGCACGCGTGCCGTCCGCGTTGACCGCGACACTGCTGGTGACATCGGTGAACTCGCTGCTCGAGCGGTTGAGGTCCCACACAGGCCCGATGGTGACGTCCGCCGTCCTGGTCATGGACTCGGTGTCGATCACGGTAACGGACGCGCCGCTCGTGCCGTACAGGCGACTGCCGTCCTCGCTGACGGCCAGATCGGTGAAGTAACCGAGGGGCTGAGAGTTGATCACCTCGTTCGTCGCGGTGTCGATGACCGACACCGTGCCGTCCTCACCGCTGGCGTAGAGGCGCGTCCCGTCGGGACTGACGGCCAACTCCTGCGCCAGGGTCCAGCCCTGGTAGTCGGGGGAGGTGGGAACCGAGATCGTGTCGACGACGGTGCCGGTGCTCGTGTCGATCACCGAGATGGTGCCGCTATAGGGGCTGTTGACGTACACCGACGTCGAGGCGGCCGCGATGTTCGACGACGCCCAGTCGACCGCGATCGGCGCCCCGACGACCGCGTTGGTGTCGCGATCGACGACCTGCACGAAGCCGTCCTCGCTGACGACGTAGAGCCGGTCGCCGACGAGAACCGCCCCGGTCGGGCTGCCTCCCGCCGGGATCGATGTCGAGTCGACGTCGAACACGCTCACGGCAGGCGCCGGAGTGACCGGGACGGTGACAACGATGTTCGTCGCCGCGTGGCCGCTGTCTGTGAGGGTGATGGTGAAGTGGTCGGCGTCCTCCCCCGGAGTTTGCAGCGCGAGGTCGCGGGCGGCGGCGGTCGGGGTGTAGGTGAAGGTCGGGCCGTCCGAGATGACCGATCCGGACCCGGGCGCCGCGTTCGTCAAGGTCACCGGATCGCCATCCGGGTCCCTGGGGTCGACGAGGGTGACGACGACCGCGCCGTCCGACGGCCGAGGCGCGCCGACCGTCCAACTCGCTGTGGGCGCGGAGTTCACGTATGTGAGCGACACAGTTCGCACCCGCCCATCGGCCGCATCGGTGACGAGCATCCGGGAACCGTCGGCACTCAGCACGATGGCGTGGTCGCCGGACTCGGCGGGCGAGTCGACGGAGAGTGTGGACACGACGGTGTTGGTGCGCGTGTCGATGACGGTCAGCGTGTCCGGGTTGGAGACGACATAGGCTGCGCTTCCGTCGGGGGTGACGCGTACGGCGGTCGGCTGGGAACCGACGGCGACGGTGGCGACGACGGTGTTGTTGGCGGTGTCGATGACCGAGACGGTGTTGTTGGCGCGGTTGGTGACGTACACGCGGGTGCCGGTGGGGTTGACGGCGACGGCGTTGGGTGTGGTGCCGGTCGTGACGGTGGCGACAACGGTGTTGGTGGCGGTGTCGATCACCGACACGGTGCCGCTGCCGCTGTTGGTCACGTACGCGCGGGTGCCGTCGGGATTGACGGCGACGGCGTTGGGAGTGGTGCCGACCCTGATGGAAGTTCCGACGACGGTGTTGGTGGCGGTGTTGATCACCGACACGGTGCCGCTGCCGCTGTTGGTGACATACGCGCGGGTCCCGGCGGGATTGACCGCGACGGCGCTCGGCGTGGTGCCGGTCGTGACGGTGGCGACGACCTTATTGGTGGTCGTGTTGATCACCGACACGTTGCCGCTGCCGCTGTTGGTGACGTACACCCGGGTCCCGGCCGGGTTCGCGGCGACGCCGGTCGGCGAGGTGCCGACTAACACCGTGCCGACGACGGCGTTGTTTGCGTCGAGCACCGAGACGCTCTTCGAACCCTGGTTCGCCACATAGGTTTTGGTGCCGGCGATGACCGCACCGGACGGGTTCGACCCGACAGTGGTGGACTGCGCGACCTGCATCCGTGCCGCCGAGACCGGCACCTGCACGGTCACCGGAGTGCTGGACTGCCCGGAGGTCACGGTGACGGTGAACGAGTCGTAATCGGCGCTGGGGTCCAGCGCGGCGGCCTGGCGCGCTACCTGGGTGGGGGTGTAGGTGAAGCCGCCGGTCGCGTCGACGGTGGCCGTTCCGCGGCTCGGCGGTCCCGTGACCGCGTAACCGAGTTGATTTCCGGACGCATTGATCGAGCCGCGCACCGCACCCGTACTGCGGTCGGGCACACCGACGATCGGCCCGGCAGTGGGTGCAGAACTCGTGCCGGTGGCGGCGGTGCTCGTGAGTGTGGATGCGGTGCGTGTGACGGCGAACGATTCGATCGGCTCGCCGGTCGTAACGGGGGCGGAAGCCAGCGCCGGGTTCGCGTCGGTGGTGAACACCTTCTCCTGCCGACGGCACCATGCCGCGGCCAGCGCCCAGAACGTCGGCGACTCCATCGGTACCTGTGGGTCGTTCGACAGGAAGGGGCGTAGCCCGAGGGCGCCGAGCACCTTCGTCACGACACTCGAGGCGACGTCCACCGCCGCACTGGGGAGAGACGGGGCCAATGCCTGCGTCGCGACCTGCGGCGCATCGGCAAGGGTGTCGGGTACTAGGCGCGTCAGGGCTGTCGTCGCGTCGATCGTGGTGTTCACGGGAGCCGTCGCCGGGACTGCTTCCGGAATCGCAGCCGGCGCATCCGGGACGGGTCCGCGCGCTGCCGGGACCTCCGCCACGGCGGGGGCGAGTGCCGTGCCGGAGTCGCCCGTCATCGGGGTGGTCGGGGGGTTAGGCGCGATAACGCTGTCCGCGGGTGCGCGGTCGCCACCCTGGACGGTTGACGATGACGAGGACCAATCCGATTGCTCGGTGACCGTTCGCGCCGGAGGCCGGTCGTCCCGCGCGAGCGCGGCACCGGACTCGTCGATCGTGGCCGGTGCCGTGACGGCAGAACTCGATCCGCCCTCCTCGGACTCGTCTGCCGTCGTGCCCGAATCCGGCATGCCACCGCCGGTCGCAGTCGACGAGCTGTCGGGTGCCGTGGGGTCGGGTTCCGTTGCGGTGTCGGGGATCGTCGCGCCGGACCCGTTCATATCGTCGCTCGAGGTGGCGGACGCGGATTCGGTGCCCGTGGCGGACTGGGCATCGGTGCCGGACGTGGAGTGCGAATCCGTGCCGGAAGTGGATTGGGAATCCGTGGTCGAGTCGCCGGTCGTCGACGATCCGGATCTGCCGCTCGACGAGTCCGAGTCGGTCCGCGATGCGCCGGATGACGTCCTGTCCGACGAGGTCCCGTCCGTGGATCGGTCCGTGGATCTCGCGTCGGACGGTGTCTGGTCGGAGGAGTCGGAACTCGACGTGGACGAGTCGCCGACGGACGGTGCTGCCACCGCCATTCCTGCCGGCGCGACCGCGAGCCCTATGCCCACTACCACCGCCAGCTCGCCGAGGTGCTTGAGGTGCTTGTCGTTATTCATGGTTACTCCTCCATGAGGACGCTTCGAACCGCAGTCCGGACGCACCATCCGGAGGCGGGGCCGACTTGTCGCCCCGCAGCACTTCTCGAGCTGCACGGGACAGCAATAATCGTCACGCTCGGTCGCGGATCTGAACCGCGTAGTCGACTACGCGATTTTCTGGTTACGGCGGCAACGCGCGATCAGCGCAGCCTGGCGTGGTAGCGGTGCCCTTCGACTGTGCGGATGGAGACTCCGAGGCGTTCGGCGATCTCTTTGTTGGTGAAACCCTGGGAAACGAGGGCGACGATTTCGCGCTGCCGCCTCGTGAGTGGGGTGGTTTCGCCGGCTCGGCGCAGTGCGGGGGTGTCGAGTCCGCGGTAGGTGCCTGCCAGCGTCCTGGCACGTTCGGTGGCTGTGAGTGCGGAACCGTGATGTTGCTGTTCGCGGAAGAGAGTTCCGGCTTGGGCGGAGGCATCGGTCGCTGCGACGATGTCCCCGATTTCTTCGTACCGTCGTGAGGCTTCGGCGAGTTCTTCGCCGTTGGCGCAGGTCAGACCGTTGGCATGCAGTGCGACGGCGTGGACGCGTGGCCCGTCGACGACGGCGGTGAGCTCGTTCAGCCGATGCGAAGTGGTGCGATCGCCGAATTGCGATGCGGCTTGCAGACACATGACTTCTTGGCCGAAGTGGCCGCGTTCGGCCGCGATCGCGGCCGCCTTTCGGGCGAGGCGGATTGCATCGGCGATCATCTCCTGGGCGGCCGCAGCCCATGCTTTGGCGAGGATGCACCCTGATCGGAGGAAGCCGTAAGGATTCAGCGTGTCGAGATCGCGCACCAGCTCCGCTGCGCGTTTCCCGTCCCCGCGATGCGATAACGCGAGAGTCAGGTAGACCCGGCAGCTGACGACAGCCGATCTGTCGTACGTGGTGGTGCGGAATTCACGATCCGCCCTGTTCAGAACCTCGAGCGCAGCGCTCGGACGACCTTGGGACAGGTCAACGTAGCTGTGGAGCAATGAGACGAACAATCCTATGGTGCCGGGAGTGTTCGCGGCGTACTCGACAAACTGCGTCATGACTTGTTCCGCGGCCTGAAGGTACCCCGCGATGAACATTGCTTCGATGTGGAAGTAGACGACCCCGTACTCCAGCGCGGAAGCATCACTGGATGTTGCGACCAAAGCGGAGGCCCGCTTGGTCAACGGAAAAACCTCGGCGGCATTTCCCGAGTAACCGTGGGCAATGACCAAGGCGCATGAGGTGATCACGAATGCCATATCGCTCGGCGCAGCCTGGAAGACCCCGTTTCCTGCGGCGATCGCGTTGTCAGGTCGGCCTTGCACCGACTCGAGGAGAACTTCGAATGCGGCCAGCTCGGATGACTTGTGATTGTGGGACGCGACCTTGGCGATTGCCAGTTCTTGCCTCGCTCGTTCGGGATCGCCGAGGCTCCAGCAGAGTGTGCCGACCCGCATAACGGACAGTCGCCGTTGCTCCTCGATCGTCAGCGCCTTCTGATCGAGCGCCTCGAGCAGGGTGAATGCATCCTCTGCCCGGCCGACGTAATTGAGCACCCAGTAGTGCAGCATCGCGCCTTGAAAGCCGCTGTCAGATAGATGTCCGGCGTCCGCGAAACGAAGGGCGAGGAGAGCATCGTGGAGCCGTAGTGCGGTGGCAGTGGCGGCGAGGTAAAGCCCCGGGTCGGGCCGCAGGTCGGATTCGAGCGTCAGCAATGCCCGTCGCAGCAGAGCTGCGGGTGTTGGATCAGCGCGGGCGGAGAGAGAGGTTGCGAGACGGCCGCGCAGGCGGCGCAGTTGTAGGAGGTTGCCGGTGCTGCGACGGACTTCACCGTAGAGGGGGTGGCTGAGGCGGACGGTGATATCGCCGTTGTCGCTGGTCATGTCGATGAGACCGCGGGAATGCAACTCCTTGACCGCATGTGGGCTGGTGAGGATTTCCAACACCGCGCCGTCAATGGGTTCGCCGATCGCGAGATAGTCGAGGACTTCTGCCGTGTCATCGGTCAGCGAACCGAGCTGGCCGGTAATGAGTTTGGCGAGCGTGGATGAGACGACGGGTTCACCGCCCCACCGCCAGGTGCCGCCGTCGCTCACGAGCCGTCCGGCGTCCCGTTCCTGGCAAACGAGATGCCGCAGGAACAGCACATTGCCGCGGGTCAGGTTCCACAGTTCGGCCGCCGTTGCGGGGGCGACCGGCCCGCCGAGCGCTTGCGAAAGCAAGCATTCAGTGTCGTTCTCGCACAACGGATCCAAATCGATCCTGTCGAGGAAACCGTCTTTCCAGAGGGTGGTGATGGTGTCGGGGGCCGGTTCTGTGCAGCGCAAGGTGAGCACGACCCTGGCAAGGCCACGCTGCACGAGTTGTTGGATGACGACGACGGACAGGTCGTCGAGCAGGTGAACGTCGTCGACGGCCACGACTACGGGCTTGTCGCCGGCAGTGAGTGCTTTGATGACGGTATGGATGACCATCATCGGGTCGGCCTGCGAGATCGGCGCCCATTGAGCAAACGCTCCCAACGGAAGCGTGCGGGCCGAGGCCGTAGCGGTGACCCACCGGACGGCGTGCCGTTTGGCAAGTACGGCAACGGCGGCACTCGCCAACCGACTCTTGCCAACACCGACACCGCCCGCCACAAGAACCCCAGAGTCATCACCAGGGCCTTCGACAGCCGCCCAGATGCGCCGCAGTTCCTCTTCCCTGCCAATCAGTGGCCAGACATTGTCCACGATGTAATCGTAGCTACTGCGTTGGTAGGCGCGCGGGAAATCATCGATCCCTGATGCTTGCTTTTCCAGCGGTAGTCGGCGTGACGGGCCCTCCGGCCTGAGCGAAACGGTAGCTGTCGCAATTGCCACTGCAGACAGCGGTCGCGGACTGGATTGCGGCGCAAGCTTTCCGGGCCGCCATCCCCGACCGCCGCGGCATTGCCATCATCGGCATGTGCGAAACCGCGCAAACCTGGTACCGGCACGACGATGACACGACCGTCGAGATGGCTGCCGTCGACGGCGAAACTACTGTGGATTCCGTTGACACACTTTGAAATTTCAACGAACACGCGCACCATCCGTCCTCGGGGACGGACGGTGCCTACAAACACTGGACCGTGGTGGAGACGAAATCCTCTGTGGTGGAGCAGGATACCTCCAACCTCGAGGTCGACCGCGGGAGGAGAGATTCGCGCAGCTAACCTGCGAGAGCAGAGACCGACGTGGCGACAGTGACCGTGTTGAAAACGAAGGCGATCACCGCATTCGCCGAGACGGTTCGCCGCATCCTTCCGGAAGTAACGTTGACATCCGTCGTTCCGAACGTCGTCATGACGGAAATCGCGAAGTACACGTAATCCGACCACTCCCCGCCACCAGCGCCCGGAAACTCGAGTGCGTGGCCGTCCTCGACGACGTTGTCCGCGTAGAAGGTGACGGCGTAGGACACCGCGACGGACATCCACGCCACCACGATCAGAGCTATCGCTACCCCCGCCCGGGTACCTGCCGGCAGGGTTCCGCCCCCATGGCCCGGTAACCACACCATCGCCACGATCAGCGCGGCGGCAGCAAAGAATAGGGAGACACCGGGCCCTGGGGCGGTGCCGAGGACATACCGTTGCACAACGGTGCCCCTGATCTCACGGGCCGCCCACCGGTGGATAGCCGAGGAGGCGGCGGACGAGAACGCGGCGACGGTGGCGATGAGATAAGTGCTCATGTACGCAAGAAGGACGACCACGCTGCCGTCCACTGCAGAGACTGCACCCCACCAAGCCCTTCCCGCCAGAAGAACCACAGCAGCACCAGCGGCGACAACGACGCCCAGGAGTGCTCGTCGACGCTCAGGCAACCACCCGCCCGCTCGCCGGGGACGTCCGGTCTCGGACTGCGATGTCATCATGACGTCATTATCGTGTGTGGGCATCTCGCGGTGGTAAGTCTCGATGCATCCGAAAGGTGTCTTACCAACAGCTTTCGCAAGGCCGATAATTCACCGACGACGACGCGATTCGAGCGCTGTTCGCATCTGCCGGGCGGCTCCGACGATGATGAGAGTCGACCGGCAGCGGCGCCCGCGGGATGCGGGTACGGCCGGGGCGTAGGCCGGCACGCATCGACGTCCCGGCCGCTTGCAACCGCTTCTCAGATTCTCGAACTATCATGCTAGACAGCCATTTACGTTCGATTGATTACGCCGTCTACATCAACCGAATCGCTTCACATCTATATGATGATCGGCAGACTTCGCCTTGCCGTTCGGCGCCGCCGGCAAGCGAGCCGGTACCGCCGCACACAGCACGCACACCGCCCTGCCAGGGTTCGAACCCACCGACCTCTCGACGAAGAGTGTGGGGCGAGCGGCCAATGCCAATGGTCGGCACGAGCGCAGCTCCGCCCGCTGCCTTGGCGCCTGGGGTCGACCCGGTTGCCGGCTTCGTCGCGATCATCGAGCGACAACTGACCACTTGACCAGTTTGCCCGCATCGTGCATTCTTGTGCTGTCAGTCACAACTATCCAAACGGAAAGTTTTCACGATCGGCCCGAGCACAGACGCGAGAGCCGATCCGAATCACTGGCCGAGAGCACACCGCCGGAATCGTGCTACCGCCTCTACCCGCCGATCAGGTGGAAGTCGCGGAGGGGACCGGACATGCGCTCGACCTGTGCGAGGGAGATCTCGAATGGAGTTTCGTGAGCGGTTGCTGATCGGTGGTCGCGGGGTCGACGCCGCATCCGGTGCCGAGTTCAAGACCTGACCGCCGCACACAATCTCGCCGCTTCGATCCGCGCCGGCAGCGTCTGGGTCAACCTCGCCTGACCACAAGAATCCCATCCAACCCCGTTCTTCCCGAGCTGCAAGGAATTTGACACCATGAGCACCCCCGCCCCCGCGTTCAGTTGGAACAAAGACGACTGGGCATCACTGAGTGAAATGGCCGACGGCTTCGACGAGTACCGGCCCGCCTACAGCCCGGCTCTCGACGGCCGCGTGATCACCCTCGACGGTCGATACGTCGATACCGCCGAACACTTCACGCTCACCCACAGTTTCCAGGGCGACGAGCTGCACTGGACGGTGCACGACACCCACGGCACCACATCCGGGGTCGAGACCTTCGAACTGTTCGAGATGCAACCCGGACTGTTCTACCTCCACTACCGCCGCAGCACCGAGGCGCACCCGGTGGTGGTCAGCGCCGCCGTCGACATGACCAGCGGCCAGGTCACCGGAGCGATCGGCACCCTCGGGCTCGAGCCCGCACCACACCGGGCCCGCCAACGCTGGTTCCAGGGCCAGATCGACGGCACCGGCGCGGACACGGCCGGGGCCCATCCGGCCACCGACGAGCTGATCGGCCGCCGAATCCGGTACGCCTACAGCAACGACGACGTCTATGACCACGTCTATCTCAACGAGAACCTCTTCACCTGGCTGTGTCTCGGCGGCGCCGAGCTCGGCGTCGGCGACACCGACAGCTGCACCTACTGGAAGCTGCGCGAGAAGACGTACCTGTTTTCCTGGTTGGAGAAGAACGTCGGCGTCGAGGGCATGGTGCTGATCGACCTGAACGCGTACCGCACCGTCGGCATCCAGTTCGGCATCGACCAACCGACCGGTGACCTGGTCAACATCACCATGGGCTCCTACGCGCAGGAATTCCCCCGAACACCCTCCGTCGAGGCGGCACACCCGGGGCCCGCCGCCGACCTGGTCGATGCACGCGTGTCGCTGTAACCACACATCGCGACGGCACCACCGCCTCGCCACGCTCGCCCCCCGAAGTTGGAGAAGATGTCATGCCGACCACCCCCTCACATCCTGCCCAGCCCAGTCCCCCGTACGACGGCGGTGCCCTCGCCGGTGACCCGCCCCGCGCCGGCCTGAAGCCGGGAAGGCTCGGTGTCGGCGCCATCGTCTTCTTCGTCGTCGCCGCCGTCGCCCCGATGGCCGCCATCGTCGGGGCCTCCCCGGTGGTGTTCTCCGCCATCGGGGTGGCCGCCCCGGCCACCTATCTGCTCGCCGCACTGCTGTTCGTCGTCTTCGCAGTCGGATATGTGGCGATGAGTCGCCACATCACCAACGCCGGCGGGTTCGTCGCCTACATCGCGCAGGGATTCGGCGCCCGCGTCGCCACCGCCGCGGCCGGCCTCGCGATCCTGGCCTACACCACCCTGCAAGCGGCCCTGTGGTCGCAGTTCTCCGTGTTCGCCCACGACCTCGCCGCCGACAAACTCGGTCTCGACCTCCCGGGTGCGGTCTGGATGTTCGCCGGACTGGCACTGGTCACCGCCCTCACCGTCCGCGGCGTCGATGTCAGTCTCAAGGTCCTGGGTCTGCTGGTGCTCTGCGAGGTCGCCGCCTTCGTCGTCCTGGACCTGGCCGTCATCGTCGGCGGCGGTGTATCCGGAAACTCCCTGGCCGCGTTCGACCCGTCCGCGCTCGCCGCCCCCGGCCTCGGCATCGCGTTCCTGTTCTGCATCACGTGCTTCACCGGATTCGAGGCAACCGTCGTCTTCTCCGAGGAGGCGAAGGATCCCCACCGCACCATCCCTCGGGCGGTATACTACTCGATCGCGTTCATCGGCCTGTTCTATGCGCTCACGACCTGGGCGCTGGGGAACTCCGTCGGCGCCGACGGAGTCGCCGAAGCCGCCGCCGCCGACCCCGCCGGGTTCGTCTTCGCCATCGCCGAACACGAGGTCGGATCGTGGCTCGCGACCACCATGGAAATCCTGGTCGTCACCAGCTTCATCGCGATGCTCATCGGCTTCCAGAACATGTTCGCCCGCTACCTCTACGCGCTGGGACGCGCCGGTGTGCTACCGCACCGTCTCGGCACCGCCCACCCGAAAACCGGAACCCCGGCAACCGCGGCGCTGGTCGTCGGCATCGGCCTCGCCGCCATTCTGGCCGGATTCACGCTGGCCGGAGCGGATCCGATCACCGTCACCTTCAGTTGGCTGCTCTCGCTCGGCACGGTCTCACTGATCGCGATACTCATCCTGACATCGGCGTCGATTATCGCATTCTTCGGACGAACCCGCCTCGAAACCAACGTGTGGAAAACCCGGGTCGCCCCCGGGGTCGCCCTGCTCGGCTTCGCCGTCGTCGCCTACCTCGCCGTCACCAATTACGACGTCCTCCTCGGCGGCCAAGGCGGCATCGCGCGGTGGCTGCTGCTGCTCATCCCACTCTGCGCGGCGCTCGGCTTCACCTGGGCATCGATCCGGCCCGGGATCAACTACCAGGCCGAATTGGTCTGATGCGGGTCACCGCCCGGCGAGCCCGGGCGGTGGACCGTTCACTCGGGCGTCGGAAGGGTTTTCAGGAACCGGCGCAGGTGCACGAGGGCGGCCTCGTTGAACTCCGGGTGGTCGAGAGTGATCTGCTGGAAGATCAGCCCGTCGGCCGCCGCGATGAACAGCTGAGCCATCGTGTCGTCGCAGTCGATTCCCCCGTGCGCAAGTTCGTCACGCAGAGCCTGCCGGTAGGTGCGGTAGAGCGATTCGACGTGTGGGCGCAGCTCCGGTCGCCGGCGCGATTCGAGGATGAGTTCGTATTGGAAAGCCTGGTCGTCCGGGTTGTCGTGGACGATCTGGATCAGACCGGCGAAGATTGCGTCGATATCGCCGGTCCCCGGTCGCGCACTGATCGAGGCGACACTGTTCTCCACCGAGTATTCGAGCGCCGCCTCCAGCAGGGCGTCGCGGGTACCGAAATGGTGTGCGACCAAACCATGGGTCACCTTCGCCTCCCGAGCAACAGCGCGATAGGTCAGATTGCGCAGGCCCTGACCGGCGACCACGTGCACCGCGGCGGTGAGAAGGGCACGGCGCCCTTCGCCGTACCGGGGCGAGGGACGGCCCGTCACAGAGTCAACAGCGGTCATATCTCCTCGATTCACGGGCGCACACAGATGTCGGCGCGGACGCGAGCGTAGTCACCGCGGCTGCCCGCAGCGACCATGAGCACCGGAAAAATGTCGATCTATCCACTTGACTAGTTGTACCGGAAGGCGCATATTCGTGCCAGCGATCACACCTATCCAACTGGATATTTATGCTCCTCAGGGACACAGGCCGGCTCTCCACACAACGTTCGTGGTGTCCACGCTGCCGACCACTGTTTGTCACCTCCTCGAAAGGCATCGCGATGTCCACCAGCGCTACCCCTCACCCTCAGGTTGCCCTCGTCACCGGCGGCGGCAGCGGCATCGGCGCGGCCACCGCGCAGACGCTGACCGCCGCCGGGTGGACAGTCCTCATCTGCGGACGCCGGGCGGCGGCCCTCGATCGGGTGGCCGACACCACCGGGGCCCACCCGATCGTGGCCGATACCACCGACCCCGCCGCGGCACGTGCCCTGGTCGACGACACCATCTCTCGCTTCGGCCGACTGGACGGGCTCGTGCTCAATGCCGGCATCGTCCGCCCCGGCCCGGTCGGGCAGTTGTCCGAAGACAGTTGGTCGGCGATGGTCGACACCAACCTCACCGCACCCTATCGACTGCTGCACCACGCCCTCCCGCATCTGATCGACACCCGCGGATCCGTGGTGGGTGTGTCCTCGGTCAGTGGCCTCCGCGCGTCCGGCGGCATCGCCGGGTACAACGCCACCAAGGCGGGGTTGACCATGCTGCTGCAGTCCGTCGCCGTCGACTACGGGCCGAAGGGGGTCCGCGCGAATGTCGTCTGCCCGGGATGGACTCGCACCGAAATGGCGGACGAGGAGATGGCCGAACTCGGCGCCGAGCGGGGCCTCGACACCGAACAGGCCTACCAGCTGGCCGCGGCGCTGGTCCCCCTCGCGCGCCCGGCCCACTCCGCGGAAGTAGCCGCCTCCATCGCCTGGTTGCTCTCCCCGGCCGCGTCCTACGTCAACGCGGCGGTGCTGCCGGTCGACGGCGGACACAGCGCGGTCGATGTCGGCACGGCCGGCTTCGATCCGCGTGTCTCCCTCACCCCGGTCACACCGAACACGCCCAACTGCCACGTCCACGATTGAAAGAAGAACAAATGGCTACTGCATTGCTCAACGGTCGCATCTACACCATCGACCCATCGTCTGGACAAGAGCCTGGATCTGCAGCTATGGCGGGCTCGCCGAATCTGGTGCGGGGTGCCACTCCGTGGTAGGTCGTCGGCCTCACGCTTGCTGTGCTGGTGTGATCAGTCCGGCGAGGGCGGCGAGCCGCAATGCTGCGTGAATGGCGAATTTCGCGTGACCGGTTGGTTCTTGGCCGAGTATCACCGTCGCACGCTCGATTCGGTAGTAGAGGGTCGTGCGGTGAATGTTCAGTGCGGTGGAGGTTGCGTTGACGTCGCCCTCTCGCTCCAGATAGGCGAGCAGGGTCGCGGCCAGCGGCATGCGGCGTTCGTCGATCAGCGATGCCACACCGCGGTGGATGGAGGCGACGCCGGTCCGATTCCACTCCACGGCGAAGAAGAGGCGGTATTCCCCGAGGTCGTCCCAGCCCGCGCGTCCATTGAAGTCGGGGACCCTGGTGGCGATGTTCGCTGCGTATTCGGCCTGCTGCAGCGAGGCGCCGAATCCGTCTCGCGATCCCAGCGGACCGCCGAGGCCGATGGCGTGCACGGCGACGTCGTGCAGTGTCGCGGCGCGGTGCGCCGCGGCGCCGATCTGTTCGAGTGTGGTGGCGGCGGACTGGTCCAACGAGACGAGCGCGACGATGTCGTGACCGCGCAGGTAGGCCACCGCGCCAGGCAGGTCGAGAAGGTCGATGAAGGTGTCGACGACACCCTCCTCGAGTCGTGCATCGCCGGCGTCGGCATCACGGTCGACCTCGGCGGATCGCCGCCGGCGATAGCTGACGACGCTCAGATACGTATGTTGCAGGTCGTCGATCTCGAAGTCGTCGCGCAGTTGCCGGAACAGCGCCTGGCGACGATTGCTGCCGGCACGTTGGATATCGCGCAGCATCTCACCGCCGGCGGCGACGTTACGTCGTGTCAGCTCACCGTGTCCGAGTAGGTGCGGTCGCATCTCGCGGGCGGCGTCGACTACCCGAGCGATGTCGTCTTCATCGACCGGTGGGTCGACGTCGATGAGCCATATCCGGGCCAGGACGTGCGCTCCGGCCATGAGGGGGATCATCACCCGGGGCAGCAGACCGTGGTCGGCGCTGCCGGGGATACGCAGGACCTCACGGGCAGCGGTCACGCCGTACTCGGCGAAGTAGCGCAGATGCTGTTCGGTCGGGCTGCGGTTGAGCAATGCCTGTACGCGCGCGTCGTCGACACGCCCGATCTGCGCACTGACGGCCAACGGTCGAAACGAACGGTCGTCGACGAACACCGCGCGATTCAGGCTGGCCGCGAGCTGGTCGGTGATCCTCTGCAGTTCGTTCAACACCGCAAATCCTTTCCGGTCACTCTGACCATCCCATCTCGTCTCGACGAGCACCTTCTCACCCGGTTGATTAGACATTTGTAGCAAAACGACTTGCGTTCGCGCTGGTAACGCTCGACATCACTCCGATGACCCGTGTCCCGTGTCACACCTACGTTTGGTTCAGGTTCACACCGCACGGCGCAGCGCACTCCGTTGGGAGCCGCTTGGGTGCGGACATCCACCCCGCTCGAACAAGGAGTGATCGTGCCAGCGACGAAGAAGGCATCATCGAATCAAGGCGAGACATCGGTGGCGTTCAAACGCCGTTTCCTGTGGCGGCTACTCGCGCTGCTCACCGGAGCGATGTTCCTCGACGGCTACGTTTTCGGGATCCTCGGTCCGGCGACCGGCGAAATGCGCGCCGAACTGGGACTTTCCCGCTCTGGGTGGGTTTGATCGCGGCGGGCACCTTGGTCGGCATCTTCGTCGGTGCACCGGTCGGTGGGTGGGCCGCGGACAAGTTCGGGCGCAAGCCGGTGCTGACGGTCGACATGGGCCTGTTCGTGCTGGTATCGGCGGTGCAGTTCTTCACCGATTCGGCGTGGGAGCTGTTGCTCGTGCGGCTTGCGATGGGTGTCGCGATCGGGGTTCAGTACTCGATGGGAGCACCGCTGCTGTCCGAGTTCGCTCCCGACCGGCTGCGTGGTCGGTTGCTCGGGTTGACCCTGGTCACCTGGTACGTCGGATTCATGGTCGCGTTCCTGGTGGGGCATCTGCTGATCGATGCGCGGATCGGTTGGCGGGTGACGCTGGCGACGACGATCGTGATCGCGCTGCCGCTGTTCCTCGGCCAGATCGGATTGCCCGAGTCGCCTCGGTGGTTGTGGAACCAGGGACGCCGGGACGAGGCCCTCGGTGTCTCCCGACGGTATCTGCTCGAGAACACTGCCGACGTCGAGCACGAGGACACCCGGGCGGGCAGCTTCGGCATGTTGTTCTCCCGCCGGTATTGGCGGACCACCCTGTTCACGTCGGGCTTCTGGTTCTGCGCGGTGACCCCGTACTTTGCGATCGCGACCTTCGCGGACAGCGTGCTGGCGGACTACGGACTCAGCGGCGGGATCGCGGGCGGGATCGGCCTCTCCGCGCTCTCGGTCGCCGGTGTGGTGGTCATGATGTTGCTGATAGACAGGGCCGGCCGCCGCGCGCTGGTAGTGCCGACACAGTGGTTGTGCACGATATTCCTCGCCGTCATCGGACTGTGGGTGGGGGCGCCGCCGATGGTCGTGCTGGCGCTGTTCCTTGCCTTCTCGTTCTTCACCGTGATCTACGGCGGGATGACCAATATCTATCCGGCGGAGGTCTTCCCGACCGAGATCCGCGGTATCGGTATGGGTTTCGCGGTTGCGGTCAGTCGAGTGGGTGCCGCCCTCGGGACGTTCCTGCTGCCGTGGTCCATGGCGAACCTGGGCACCACGATCAGCATGTTGATCGCCGCCGGTATCGCCGGGACCGGCGCCGCGTTGTCCCAGTGGTTGGCCCCCGAAACCAAGGGGAAGAGCTTGACCGAAGCCTCCGCCGGCATCAGCTAGCCCAATTCTCATCCAGCAAATAAGGAGTAGAAATGACCGAATTCGATTGGCACGCGGAACGTGGGGACCTCGAGGATCTTGCCCTGCTCGATCGTGAACCCACCGACGAGGGCATCGACCTGGTGGCGGTGCGGGGTCACCGGTTGAACCGGGTACGGTCCCAGATGGCCGAACTCGGCGTCGACGCGCTGATCCTGTCGGATCCCGTCAACATCCGCTACGCCACCGGGGCACGGAACATGCAGGTGTTCTCCATGCGGAACGCACCGTCGCGGTATCTGCTGCTGACCCAGAGCAACTCCATCCTCTACGAGTTCACCGGATGCCTGCACCTGGCCGACGGCCTCGAGACGATCGACGAGGTGCGCCCCGCCAAGACTGCGAGCTTCGTCGCCGCCGGACCCCACATCGCCGCGTTCGAACGCGCATGGGCGCAGGAGATGGCCGAGGAGATCACCCGCCTCGTCGGCGACCGCCCGACCGTCGGCCTCGAGCGACTCAACGCCGGTGCCGCAATCGAACTCAACGCCAAAGGCATTCGCGTCGTCGACGCCCAATACGCGGTCGAGATGGCCAGGGCGATCAAGTCCGCCGAAGAACTCGAGTGCATCAAGGCCTCACTCCGGGCAACCGAACGAGGCGTCGGCGCCCTCCGCGCCGCCATCAAACCTGGACTCACCGAAGCCGAGCTGTGGTCGGTTCTGCACCAGTCCATCATCGCGCAGAACGGCGACTACGTGGAGACCCGACTGCTCAACGCGGGAGGGCGCACCAACCCCTGGTTCCAGGAAACGAGCGAGAACATCATCGGCCCCAACGAGCTGATCGCGCTCGACACCGACGTGGTGGGATGCCACGGCTACTACTCCGACTTCTCCCGCACATTCCACGCCGGCCCGGACAAGCCGACCGAGCAGCAACGAACCCTCTACAAGGTCGCCTACGAGCAACTGCACCACAACCTGTCCATCCTGCGCCCCCACATGGGGTTCCGCGACTACGCGCGCGAAGCGTGGGACATCCCCGAGGAGTACTACGCCAACCGCTATTACCTCTCGGCGCACGGCTGCGGGATGACCGGCGAATACCCCTACCTTTACCACGAAGGCGACTTCCCGGCCGCCGGCTACGACGGCGAGATCCTGCCGGGCATGACGATCTGCGTGGAAAGCTACATCGGACTGGACGGCGGGGACGAAGGCGTCAAACTCGAACAACAGGTGCTGATCACCGACACCGGCACCGAACTCCTCTCACAATTCCCGTTCGAGGAAGACCTGCTGAAATAAGCCGTCGCGTCCCCCCGCCGACCCTGGATTCTACGGTCCGGGGTCGGCGATCGCTGACGCGTGGGGGGTGGGTCATAGAGCGGATCTTCGCTTGGCTCAGCAAATATCGTCGCGGGGCTTACCCATTCGGGTACTCGAAGCCCACAGTTGCCGATCCGAACGCCGGGCCGTTGAACCCGGGGAGGGCTGTTGTCATGACCGTTCAGTCGCCGAATCCTGATCCGGCGAACCACGCCCGGTGGAAGCTGTGCGAGACGGTGCTTTTCGATGGCCTCGACGGGATCGAAGCGGTCTCCGCAACCGAGGGTATGCTCAGCTCGTACACGTCCCGGCTCGAGCCTCGAGCATTGTCGCCGACCTGGCGTGGTCACTGCACCTGTCACCGGTGCACCGGGGTTGGATCGACCTCGCCGACGCCACCCCGCTGGTCGAATGCACCCGCGCTCTCACCACGCTCGGCCGGTATCCCCGGCACGACCCCGACGCGGTGATCCGCGAACTCGTCGCCGGAATCCGGCCCGATCACGCAGCACGAGCGCCGTTCTCGGCGAACGCCGGGGACGTCAACCCGTCCGGTTGCGGCTCAGCGTCCAGATGTTGACGGTGTCGTCCCTGCGGTAGTCGAGCCGATCGAGAACTGTCGCGGCGATCGCGAGGCCGCGGCCGCGTTCGGCGAGTTCGTCCGGGATTTCGACGGTCGTGAGATCCACCGACACCGGATCGCCGTCGTCCTCGAACCGGGCTTCGACCCGGTCCGGCAGCGCCCGGACCTCGAGTGTCATGGTCACGACGTCACCGCGAGTGTGCTCGATGATGTTCGCGGCGATCTCGGCGACAGCGGACTCGAACTCGATGCGGCGGCGGCCGTCCAGCGAGTCGTGCACCCACAGTTCCTCGAGAAGTTCGTGGACCTCGTTCAGGCTTTCCGGACGAGCGGTCGTGCGAATCCGTCGGGAGAAGGAGCCGAGATCAGCGGCCATCGAATGCGGCATCGACCGAGTCGTGTGTTCGGAGTACACGATTGAGGTTGGTCAGCGCGAGCACGGTCTCGACCTGCTCGGTAGGCTGGGCGATACGGAGGTCGCCACCGGCCTGCCGGGCGGCCTTGAGACCGGAGATGAGTGCCCCGAGCCCCGACGAGTCGATGAAGTCGGTAACGCTCAGATCGACCACCACGCGGTTCGTACCGCCGTCCACGAAATCGCGCAACAGGTCTCGCAGACGTGGAGCTGCAACCATATTCAGCCTGCCCACCGGACGCACCACAGCTACACCCTCTTCGGTGGTACGACTCTCGAACTCGATCATGCAGTTTCCTCCTGTCGGAATCCGCGATATCGGACCGCGGGGATGACGACACTCAAGATAACCAGGTCGAACGCAACCCAGAACAGGTTCACACCGACGCCGAGCACGGAGATGTCCCCGAGTACCAGACGAATCACGCCGATCACCGACGCGAGGATCAGTGCCGCCATCGCGATCAGCTGGTACCGCACCAGATACCACGGGGTCGCACCGTGTTCCTGCCGGGTCTTGGGTGTCACCGCGAAACCCAGCGGCCGACCCGCGTACACGTTGAGGACGGCCGTCCAGCACGCTTTGATCCACACCGGGAAGAGAGCGAGGCTGTACTGCTGGCCGCGCCAGGTGGGAGTGCCGCGGCTGACCACGAAGAACACCAACTGGTTGAGGGCGAGAAACGGGACGAGACGGCCGAAGAACTCCCAGCTGTACGCCTGCACGGGCATGACGCCGACGACGAGGTATACCACCGGCGCAGCGATGTAGACGACGGCGGCGAAGCCGGAGAGGTAACTCCACATCGTCGCCCAGTACATCAGTCGCTGCGCAAATGTGAGACCGCGCTGCAGCAGCGGATTGTCCCGGAACATTACCTGGATGGTGCCCTGTGCCCACCGCAGACGCTGGGTCAGCATCGTGCCTGCGTCTTCCGGTGCCAGACCGTGAGCGAGGATCTCGTGGTGGTAGGCGGTGTGCCAACCCAATTCGTGCAGTTTCATGCACGTCGCCATGTCTTCGGTGACCGAGATGGTGGCCATCGGCAACACCGGCTGCGCCTCGTCGTCACGGCCGACGTCGACCGCCCGGATCAGTGTGCGGACGGACTCGATGGCGCCGAGCGGTGACCATTCGCGCTCGGCCAGCCGCGTCAACGCAGCGTCGTCGAGTATCGCGATGGGGGTGTCGGTGTCGTGCAGGTCCGCTTCCAGCGCGGCGATGACCGCCAGGTCCTCGCGCATCGACTCGACGTCTGTGTCGACGATCCTGCGTGCGGCGGCGTCGACATGTTGCTGGAAGTCGTAGGTGACGTCGGCGATTGATCGGTTGGCTCGGAGCTCTTCCCGTGCCGAGTGCACGGCCTCGGTGACCTCGTCGAGGACGTCGGCGATCTTCGCCTGGTCACTGTTCAACTCGGCCCGGGCCTTCGTCACAACCCTTGCGGCCGTCCGCAATGCCCGCTGCACGTCGCGTTCGACGGCTTCGACGTATCCGGCGATGCCGAGCTGCATCAGGGCGTCGCGGCGCAGCACGGCGTTGGACCCGCAGAAGAAGGCCGCGTTCCAGCCGTCTTTGCCCTGTTGAATGGGACCGTAGAACAACGGGGCCTGACTGCCGAGTGGGTCGCTCGCGGGCACGTTCACGAAGTACTGCGGTGTCTGGACGAGTGCCATCTTCTCGTCGGCGAAATATCCGAGCGTGCGATCGAGGATTGCCGGATCGGGTACCTGGTCGGCGTCGAGGATGAGGATGAACTCGCCCTCGGTGAGCATCAGTGCGTTGTTCAGGTTGCCGGCCTTGGCGTGCCGGGGTTTGTTCGTCCAGGACGCCGCTCGGGTCATGTAACGCACACCGAGCTCGTCTGCGGCGGCGGCCAGTTCGGGTCGATCCCCGTCGTCGAGAATCCACGTGGTGTGTGGGTACCGGATCCGGTGTGCCGCGGTTGCGGTCGCGAGCACCAAATCGTCGGGTTCGTTGTAGGTGGTGATGAAGACGTCGACGGTGAGGTCGTGGGGCGGCGGCGACGGCGTGGGCCGCGTCCGCAGGCGCCACATCGTCAGCCCGAACAGCAGCGAGTCGAGCAGACTGTAGGTTTCGGCGACCACCAGCGGAACGGCGATCCACCACGCCGGCCAGTTCACCGAGAACAGCCATCGCCACACGATGTAGTTGAGACCGAGAAGGGCGGTGAGGACGATCAGTATCCGGAGGCCGGCAAGCCGCACGGGTGACACGTGTGTCTCCTCCTCAGCAGTCGTGACGTCGAAGGGCAACGACGGTGATGTCGTCGAGGGGCGGGGTGACAGCGGCGAGGTCGTGAACGGCCGCCAGCAATCGTGTCGGCGACGGGTGCGCAGCGGCGAACGCGGGCACCGATTCCCATTCGCCGTCGATGTCGCCGAGGTGATCGAGCAGACCGTCTGAGCAGATCATGAGCATGTCGCCGGGGTGCAGTGTGCTGTGTTGCGCCTCCCAGGAGTCGTTGTCGATCACTCCCAGCGGGAGTCCGGAACTGCGGAGCTGTTCCACGGTGCCGTCCCGCCTGACGATCATTGCGAGACCGTGTCCGCCGTCGACGTAGTCCAGTGCGCCGGAGTCGACGTCGATCCGCGCGTGGAACAGCGTGACGAATGTGCCGGTGCGGTCGAAGTCCTCGGCGAGTTGTGCCGCCACAGCAGCCACCGCCCGTCCGAGCTCGGGGCGATCCTCGCCGTATGCGGACAGCGCGTGAGTGACACCCCGCAATGCCGACCGGACCGATGCCGTGAGGATCGCGGCGCCGAGACCCTTCCCCATGACATCCGCGAGGCTGAACATCGCGCCGGGGCCGACCCGGTAGTAGTCATAGAAGTCACCACCCACAGCGAAGGCCTGCACGCACGACGACTCCACTTCGTACCCCGGCAGATCGATCTCGTGTCGAGGGAGCAGTTCACGCTGAATCCTGGCGGCACGCTCGAGCTCGTCGGAGTGCTCCAGTTCCCGCTGCGCCCATTCGGCGAGTTCGACGAACGAGGCCAACTGCGTCGAGTCCAGTGTCCGGGGCTCGGTGTCGTAGATGCAGAACGTCCCGACCGGGTGGCCACCGGGTCCGTACAGCGGATAGCCCGCATAGAACCGCACCCCGCCGTCCGCGGCCACTCCGGGCAGATCCGCGAACGCCGTATCGCGACGCGCGTCCTCGAGAATCACCATCGGATCCTCCGGGTGGTGATACGCCCGGGCGATCGTCGTCTGGCACACGGTCTGCGATCGCGGAATGTTCTGCATGTCGAGGCCTTGCGTCGACTTGACCCACTGCCTATCCCGATCGAGTAGCGACACCGCTGACATCGGAACCCCCAAGAGACGACGCGCCATTCGAGTGATCTGGTCGAAACGCGCCTCGGGCGGCGTATCCAGGATCGCCAGCTGTTCGAGTGAACGAAGCCGCGCTCTTTCGGTGTCTTCGGAAATTATCGGGATGTCCATGTCAGCGGTACTTCCTCCCCAATGCTTTCGCCAGAGCGGCAGCCGATTCCGGTGTGCTCGTCAGCCGCCAGTCGGCCTCCTTGTCGTGATCGAACCATATGAAACCGGACACGTCGTCCTGCGCTGTGAGGAAGTCGACGAGCGCGCCGATCCAGTCGGCCTTCGACCCGCCGGCGTCGGCGCTTCCTACCTCGGTGACCAGGATCGGCTTACGCGGCGCCAGGTTCCGCAGTTCATCCAGGCTCGGACCGAAGAGCTCGGCCGGTTCCACCCACGAACTCGAGGGCCGCGTCGTGCCCCAGTTGTATCCGTCCACACCGAGAACGTCGACGTAGTCATCGCCGGGATACAGGTCGGCCATGGGGCTGCTGCCCTCGAACCGAACGTTGGGCGCCCATACCCAGTGCACGTTGTCGGCGCCCTTCGATGCGAACAGGTCGTGGATGTGACGCCAGGCGGCGACATAGCTGCTCGGCTGCGTTCCCTGGGCCACACTCCACGGGTACCAGGTTCCGTTCGGCTCGTGGGCGAAACGGAGGTAGACCAGTTCATTCCAGGCGATCAGTTCGTCCGCCCACCGGTACAGGTAGTCGTCGTGGACGCCGGCAGCTATCGACGACAACGAGAACTCACTCGACCCGTACCGCCCCTCGTCGAACCACCGCCAGGGTTCCCAGGTAATCACCGGCACGGCGCCGACGTCCCGCACGGCCCGCAGGCCGTCGATCGGGGGCGGCGAGGTGAAGTCGGAGTACGACAGGACCACAGTCGGTGGTTCACCGACCACATTCGCGACACCCTCGAACTCCTCGACAGCCGTGGGGCCGCCCGGTGTGCTGACGCCGAACCGCAGGCAGGCACGTACCTCCATCGGGATCATCGGCCCGCTGCACCCGGATCGATCACCCCCGCAGGCGGACACCACGATCGTCATCACCACCGCAGCCAAACACAACCGAATCGGCCCCATGACGCCTTATTCTCATCATCCGCCCCGTACGTGCTGCTACAGCATTACCCGGCACAAGCAGAATAGTCCCACTTACAGATCCGTAGTGCCCGATGACATCCTGAGCCCCTCCTTCGACTCCGCGGATGTCCACGCCGGCACAACCCATCACCGGTGGTGTCGCACACCGGAGCGGTCGAAAACGAATGCAGTGCAGTCACTGAGCACCGCCTCGGGTGCCCGTCAGGGAGTTGGTCGGCCGACCTCCCCGCGCCAGGCACCGGTTTCGTTCCCCCGGCGTGGTCAAGGCCCGAATCCGAGGTCCAGGCATGGTCCGCGTCGACCATCTCCACCGGGCCGAAGAACGCGTCCCGCGGTGGCCAGCCGGCCGGTGGTGTCCTCGTCGTCGGCCATCGACATGGTGGCCATGACGGCGGCGGTGATCGTGCATGCCGACGTCGAGGTGGCAGTGCTCCCGCATCCAGTCGGTGCACTGAAACCCGGACACCCCGAGTTCGCTGACATCGATGAGGATCTGCATGCGGTCCAGGTCGTGCGAGGCCTGTTCACCGAGCAACCGGTCGTCGAGCACGGCGGTCCGTCGATATCGGCGATCCGCTCCCGCGTGTGGCGAGCCAGGGACAACGCCGAGCCGAGCAGGTCCGTTCCGTGCTCGACCGTCTGCCGTCGCCACCCGTCCATGGCCGCATACAACATCACGTTCGGGCTGGTCGTCGTCAGCAGGTCCGCATTGCGAGAGATGCGTACCGATCACTCCGGCGACGGTGGATTTGTGCGAGTCGCCTGAGACGAGCAGCCGCCGGGATCGTTTCCGGCGACGGCCATCATTGCCGCCTTCACCGACCGTGAGCTTCCGCAGGTCGAGAAGAAGGCCCGGTCGGCCCGGACCGCGTCGGCCACCAGTTGTTCGGCCCGGGACAGGTAGCCGTTCCTCGACCTTCGGTCGTCCAGACCGCCGGAGGCGAGCGCATCCGCGCGAAACGGGTGGCGCACCGTCACCAGGTCTTCTCGGAAGCACCTCTGCTCGGGTTCTCCGTAGTTCTACCCCGGAACAACGGGTTCCCCGCCGATAGACCCGTGGCGGCTGCAGCAGCTGCTGGTCTGAACTGGTGCAGCCTCGACGACTCCGATGCTCCGGCACATCGGAGGGTCTGCACTGGGGATACCCCGCATCGCGCCTCGCGAAAACACCGACACCGCTCGACGCGCGAGTTGGGTGCCCCGCAGAAGAGGCCTACGACGGCAGCCTCGGCGCGCCGGTTTCCAGCGCCGTCGGAACTGAAAAGGCTAGCCTCGTCGACCCGACCGCGGTGCGGTGGAACCGCTCCCGCCGTCGCCGAACAGATCGTCGCCGGCGCAGTGATCATGGCGCTCGCCGGTGGCGTGCGCATCCTTCAAATCCAGCACGCAGCGAAGCGGCAGCGGACCCTCACCACGAACCCGTGACGGTCGATTTCACACCCCCAAATGGGCTGAACAGGGGATTCACCCACCGCCGTCGACACCATCCGGCGCGCACCGAGTCCCTGATCGGTTGGGCGCGGCAGATTACACCCGCTGGTTCCGCGGGTGATCTGGTCAGTGGCGGGAGCGGGAGTGTTCGTCGGTCTGCATTGCCAGCACTGCGGCGAACCCGGTCAACAGCAACATCAGCAAGAGCAGCACGTTCATGTCTCCACCTCGCTTTCAGTGCGCGCGTGCCGGAGCGGACGGGAGCGCGGTGAGCGGAGATGTCCGGACGGTCGAGGCTGTGTTCATGGACTCCTCTTTCAAATGTGGTGCCGGGGTGAGGCACTCACTGCGGGACGTTGCCTGTGTCCACCCGTCACAGGTGATGTGATCTGCTTCACATCGATTGCGTGTTGATGTTGTACACCACTCCGGTTCGGCGCGCCAATCGGACTGCCTCACAGCGAGTCCGGCCGAGGCGAGTCGAGCCGGAAGCTTCAACCTCGACGATCGATCCATCACCCAGGCCAGCACATCCTCGTACCGGGGGCGACCTGATTCGGCCCCCGGCACGGGGCTGACCGACGCCACCTCACTGGCCGGGGCGGCGCTGGCCCGGACGCATCCCCGTTCGGATAGCGTCTCGGCCACTCGTGGCGAGTGTGGCAAACTTCCGGTGTCCGCCGAGCCAGCGCGGCAAAATAACGAGATGGCTCACGGATGCGCTGGGCCGGGGAGGTACCGGACATGAGTGATCTCGACGAGGTCGTCGGGGCAGGCGCCCCGCAGCGGGTGGGCAGTTTCCGGTTCTTCCTCGACGGTCACCGCTGGGAATGGTCCGACACCGTCGCCGCCATCCACGGCTACACCCCCGGACAGGTCAACCCCACCACCGAGCTGCTGCTCTCCCACAAACACCCCGACGACCACCCCCAGGTCGCCGCCCTGTTCGACAAGATGATCGTCGACGGGCAACCCTTCAGCAGCCGGCACCGCATCCTCGACACCACCGGCAAGATCCATCACGTCCTCGTCGTCGGCGACCGAATGCTCGACGAACGCGACCACGTGATCGGCACTACCGGTTTCTACATCGACGTCACCGACCTCCGGGACCGGGACCGACGCGACATGGTCGACGAAATGGTCATCGAACTCGAAAAGTCCCGGGCGGTGATCGAGCAGGCCAAGGGCGTGCTGATGCTCGCCTACACCATCACCGCCGACCACGCCTTCGACATCCTCACCTGGCACTCCCAGCAGACCAACACCAAACTTCGCACCGTCGCCGAACTTCTCGTCGCGACCGTCACCACCACTACCGTGCTCCCCGACGACGTGCGGGCACAGTTCGACCACCTGCTGCTGACCACGCACCGCCCCAACCGCAGATGATGTCGGTTCCGCAGCGCGTATTCGTCAGCAGGAGTGCAGTACCTGACTCAACGCGTCCCTCTCTGCCTTGGCCTCCCACAACCGGTAGATGCCTCTGGCAGCGAATGCGTTGTCTCGCCGATGAACTCGGTCATGCCTGGGCGGGAACCCGGGTGTCGTAGGGGTCCGCGGTGTCGCTGGTGCCGATCCAGTCGAGGATGTCCCCGGTGTGCTGCCCGAGAACCGGTGGCGGAGCGTGCTCGGTCCGCACCAGCGACTGGCCGTCGGCGTTCTCCATCCGCAGTGACGGGCCGGGCAGTTGCACGGGGGGTCGACGAGGAGGATGCGGGCATCGCGGGTGTCGACGTTGCGGTAGGCGCTGACGAGGGTGCGGTGGGCGAGTTCGACTATCTGCCCGGCCATTTCGACGCCCGTGGAGCCGGCGCCGACGACGACGAAGGTGAGCAGTCGGGCTCGTTCGACGGGGTCGTCGCAGACCTCGGCGCGTTCGAAGGCACCGAGTATGCGGCCGCGCAACTCGAGGGCGTCGTCGACGGTTTTCATCCCCGGCGCGTGTTCGGCGAAGTGGTCGTTACCGAAGTAGGACTGCTGGGCACCGGCGGAGACGATGAGGCTGTCGTATTCGGTGACGGTGGTGCGTCCGTCCTGAGTGGAGGTGACGGTCTGGTCGGTCAGGTCGAGGGTGGTGACTTCGCCGAGCAGGACGGTGGCGTCGGGTTGGTCTTTGAGGATCATCCGGGTGGAGGGGCGATCTCACCTTCGGAGAGGATACCGGTGGCGACCTGGTAGAGCAGGGGCTGGAACAGGTGGTGGGTGGTGCGGTCGATGATCGTCACGTCCACCGCGGTCTTGCGGAGCGCTTTGGTGGCGAACAGGCCACCGAACCCGGAGCCGATCACCACCACCTTGTGGCGTGATGTGGTGGAGGTCATGATGAAACGCCTTTCCGAGCCGCGCCGGCGGGCGCGGACCTGGTGGTGTGCGAATGTGCTGTGTCGATCGGGGAGCGGAGGCGGCTGGAGAGTTATTACGGCAGGTGGCGCAGTCCCCGTGGGGATCTCATGCCTCGCGTTCTGACGACACATCCGTCCTTCGTTGAGAAACCCCATCGAGACCCAGCGCCTGATATCGATCGAGTTGGTCCATCTCGGCGGCGGTCAGTGTGACTCCGTGAGCCATCGTGCGCTCACGGGCGGCGTAGCGACGCTGAGACGGCAACCGTGCGCCCTGACCGACGATCGCCTCGAACAAGGTTTCCGCCTGCCCGAATGGATCGGTCCCCCGGCCGGCAGCGAACTGTGCCGGGTCGAATGCGAGAACCAGTTCACCATGCGTCGGGATCAGCGACGTCGTGCCGATTGCATCCAACGCATCGCCGCTGGACCGGTCACCGATCAAGGCCCCAGCCATCAACTCGATCATGGTCGAGAGAGCTGAACCTTTGTGACCACCGAAGGGCAGCATCGCACCGGCCAGCGCGGCATCGGGGTCGGTGGTGGGCCTGCCGTCAGCATCGACGGCCCAGCCTTCGGGGAGTGGTTTGCCGGAACGCCGATGCAGCTCGATCTCGCCCCGCGCAGCCATGCTGGTCGCGAAATCGAAGACATAGGGTGGACCGTCTTCGCGAGGCCAACCGAATGCGATCGGGTTGGTACCGAGCAATGGCGCGCTTCCACCCGCAGGTGCCACCGTGGAATAACTCGGGCACATGGCCAGCGCGGCGAGGCCCTGTTCCGCTAGAGCCTCCACCTCGTACCAGAGCGCCGAGAAATGCGCCGCATCATTGATAACGAGGGCTGCAAGCCCGAACTGTCGCACACCCTCTACCAGATGTGGAAGCCCCAACTCGAAGGCCGCGCAGGCGAAACCACCGCGGGCGGTGACCCGAACAATCGCCGACTCGTCCTCCTGCAGCTTCGGCACCGCCGACGCAGAAACCTTCCCTGCCCGCAGCGTGGTGAGGCAACCCTCGAGGCGATGGATTCCGTGCGACTTTGCGCCGTCTCGTTCGCCTGCCACGATCACCCGCGCCATGGCGCCCGCTTGGTCGGCCGTGAGTCCGACATTTACGAAGATTTCCTCGACGCGCGCGCTGAGTGCCTCGAGTGACAGCGTCCGGGCAGTAGTCATTTCTTTCCATGTTCGCGCAAACGACTCATATGCAGAGGGCAGGAGCCGAACGGAGTCGACTCCGCGCTCCCCGACACCCGAGCGTCAGCGCAGGACGTCGCCGCCGGACAGGACGATGGTCTCCCCGGTCATGAAACCGGCGTCCGCGCTGCCGAGAATCGCGACCCACCGGGCGATCTCGTCGGGCTGGGCCACGCGTCCGAGCGGAATCGCCGCCGCGGCGGCGGCCATCCGGCCGGTGGCCTCGTTGCCGGGCGTGTTCACCCAGCCGGGGGCGATGGCGTTTACCCGGATGCCACGGGGCGCCAACTCCAGGGCAAGTTCCTTGGTGAGCATCACGACGGCGGCCTTCGACGCGCCATAGAGGAGTTGTCCGGGAGAGACGGTGAAGGCGTCGACGGAGGCGAAGTTGACCACCGCGCCAGGCGAATCCATGTGCGCGACAGCTTCTGCCGTGACGTTGAGGATGCCGAGCACGTTGACGTCGAACACCTTTCGGTACAGGTCCTCGGTGAAATCGGCGAGCGTGCTCGGTGGGTAGATGCCGGCGACGTTCGCCACGAGCGCCACCGCGTTTCCGGTGTCCGCGACGTGTGCGGCCACGGCCGCATGGACGTCGTCGCGCCGGGTCACGTCGACGGCGATCGTGCGCACGGTCTCGCCGGAGGCGTCGAACTCGGTGGCTACGCGGTCCAGGGCGAGAACGTCCCATCCCTCCTTGACCAGTTGCGCCGCGGTGGCGCGGCCCATCCCGCTCGCTGCGCCCGTGACGATCGCTGTCTTGGTCATTGCCATCTCCTTTACGCCCGAAATAGGCTCGATGCACGCTCGTATCGGTGGCGTGGTGACTCCCAGTTTCGAGCCCCGGAGCGAGCCCGTCTACGGCATACTTGCAGTGCCAGCCCAAGGGCTCTCCTATAGGCAGGCGTTCGGGCGGCATGCGACCGATGTCGATCGACTACGCCTCCGTGAAGAAAGAGGTTCATCCATGTCCGAGGGGCCCACCTTGCGCCAACTTCGGTACTTTCTCCGCTCCATCGAGACCGGTTCGTTCTCCGCCGCTGCCGTTGCCGAGCACGTGGCACAACCGAGTCTGTCCGAGCAGATCCGCCGACTCGAACGTAACGTGGGCGCCCAGCTATTCACGCGCACGAACCGCAACCTGCAGTTGACCGACGTGGGCCGGCTGATCATCCCGCTCGCCAAGCAGACCGTGCGCAGCGCCGACGACCTAGCAGCGACCGCGCGGGAAGCGCGCACCCTGACCGGAGGGGAGGTCTCGTTCGGGACGTTCAGCAGCGCCCATCGCTACCTGCTCACCCCGCTGATCTCCGAATTCCGGGAACTGCATCCCCAGGTCAAGATCAAGATCGTCGGCCTGAACTCGTCCGAGGTGGCGAATGCTGTCCGCAAAGGCGATCTCGAAGCGGGCCTCGTCCAACTCCCCATCGACGAACACCACCTCACACTGAGCGCTCCGGTCCTCGTGGACGAGGTGGTCTACGTGAGCGCCGATGCGAACCGCACCGCGCAACCAGTGACCATCGAGGACCTCGCCGCCGCCACCTTGATCCTGTCCGAAGCGCGCTGGCAGGTAGACGACCCCCTCCGTCACAGCATCGCGGCGCGAGCGGAGGCCGCGTCGGTGGAGGTGTCCCCCGCAATCGAGGTCGAATTTCAGTCAGCAGCAATGGAACTCGCAGCAGCCGGCGTCGGGGACACTTTGGTGTCGTATCTTGTCGCCCGATCGCACGAAAGCGCGAACAAGGTCACCTGGGTAGCTCTGGACCCGCCCTACGAGGAACGCTTCGCCTTTATCACTCACGCCGGGGGCGGCCTGTCACCTGCCACTCGCCAGTTCATGTCCCTCGCGCACCGCCACATCACCGCCCTGCAGAGCCTCGCGGCCACCTGGAGCGGAACCCGGGCCCCTCGCGATGCACCGAGCGGCCGCGTCAACGGGTAACGGACATACCCAACTGACACCGGGATTCGCCAGTTGGTGGCTCTCACCCGGGCGCCCGGTTCCCCAACGTCACCGTCACCGCCGGAGAGTTACTCGAGGTGTCGACCGGTGAGATTCTGAGTCGAGGTACATGTTCAGATGAACCCACGGTAGGGCATCTGATGGGTGGCGTTGTGCAACCATTTGATGAGTGTGACGAAATCGAAAACCGGGAGCTGCGTGGCACGTTGGATGGCGGAAGCGTAGGGCGGCATGTCACTGCATTCGAGCAGGATTGCCCCGATATCCGCTTCGTCGAGGAGCTCTAACGCGGCATTGACGACCTCGGTTTGAACGACTCCATTGTCAAATTGCCCTCGGTATTCCAGGATTGCGGAGAATTCCGGCGCGTGCCGCAAATCCTTTACGACCATGTCGTCTCGGCTATGAATCGAGCAGTTCTCGAGCAATGAATCGGTTATCGCAGCAGCGTTTGCCGTCAGGACGCCAATTTTTTGTCCGGGCTTGAGCATCCCTTTGATCCACGGCATTTGAACCAGGCTGGAGAGCGCCACCGGAATGTCGAGGGCTGCGGCCACAACCTTTTGAAAATTTCCGAAGAATCCACACGCAGATGAAAGGACTCTGATTCCTTCCTTTTCGATCATGTGTTCGCCGAGTCGGATGAGATCGTCGGCAATGGTGGGGTCGGCCGAGAAGAGTCTGTGCTGCTGAAGGCCCGGTACTGCCTTCATTCTCACCGGAAAATCGTACGTATACGCATTCAGGACATTCCCGGGAACCATGGGATAGTAGACGTCTTCGATGTAGACGATACCGACCGAGTACCCGCTTATCTGCTGGCCCTGCATCATCCTTACCGGAACGGCGTCGTTCTCTGGGGTGATGTACCCGAATTGCCGATTCTCGAGCCTTCTATCCATCGCTGTCATGCCCCATACTTTGAGTGGTCTCGATAAGAGTTGCGCCCGCACATCCTACGCATCGTCCAACGGCTATAAATCCGCTGCAATAATTCTTGACGCTCGAACGGACAGGTTCGAGTTGACGGTCCTTCAGCCACCAGTTTCCCATCGGATGCCGACCGGCGTCCATGGCGAAATCCTGAGAGCTGCTGAAGGTTATTCCTCCATGTGAGCCTCGGGCGAGTCATCGGCAAACGACCCGGGGACAGGCTGCCGGAACTCGCCGGGGCGATTCGAGAATGCGGCCGCCGACGGCTCGACCATCGCCCGGGAAACAGCGAGACGCGCTCGTCACGTGCATTCCAGCGGGCGGCTGCGAGGCGGTGACCATCCGAGTGAGGCACCACTGCACGAGGAGGTAGGACGCGAGTCGGTCCATAGTCCAAACCTTGGGCTGCTGTCGTCGGATCAGTCTGTACTGGCGGTAGTCAATGGTCAAAACTGTGACAAACAGCTCATCTACCCCCGGCTGGACGACAGCTCTCCGGCCCGGGAGGTGGGGATCGACACGAGGAGCACAGAAATGTCCACCGAAGATCCTGTTCGCAATACGACCTACGAGGCGAGTGATCGACATCTGAAACGGACGATTGGGCTGTTCAGCCTGATCGGGTTGGCGGTCTCGATCCAGGTGGGGTCTGGATGGCTCCTGGCGACACTGGCCGCGGTCGCCATGGCTGGGCCGGCAGCGATCATCGCGTGGATTGTCGCCGCGGTGTTCTTCGCGGTCATCGGGGTCTCCTGGATGGAGTTGGGCACCATGCTGCCGCGGTCGGGCGGCGGGGTGCGGTACCCCCGTCTGACACATGGGGCGTTCGTATCGTGGATCAACGGGTGGGGCTATCTGATTGCGGTGATCGCACTTCCGGTCATCGAGGCGCAGGCGGCCATCACCTACATCGGCGGCCACTGGCCCGAACTCGACCTCATCTCCACGGACGAGGGCACCACCATGCTCAAATGGCCCTTGGGGATCCTCGCCGGCATGGCTGCGCTGTTGTTCTTCTTCGCGCTCAACGCATTCGGCGCGAAATTGATGACCGAGTCGAACAAGTTCGTGACGATCTGGAAACTGGTGGTTCCGACCGTCACCTTCATTTTCATGTTCACCGCGTTCGACTCGAGTAACTTCCACGCTTTCGGCGGGTTCGCGCCGATGGGTGTGGGGGCGGTGCTGGGCGCGGTGGCCGGAGGTGGAATCGTGTTCGCCTTCTCCGGTGTGCGCCAGGTCGTCGACTTCGGTGGCGAGGTCATCAACCCCAGACGCAACATCCCCATCGCCATTCTGGTCGGCGGCATCCTCATCCCTCTCGTCCTGTTCCTGCTGCTGCAGATTGCGTTCATCGGCGCCATCGACTGGAGTGCCATCCACGTCCATCCCGCTGCTGGTGCCACCGAATGGGTTCCGATCACCCCGGGCGACTGGGGTGCATTGCTGGGCAGCGACTGGGCGTCGGCACCGCTGCTCTCCGCCGTCGGGGCCGCCGGCTTCGGCTGGTTCGCCTTGGTCCTGCTCTCCGACGCCGTCCTGTCACCCGCTGCCACCGGATGGGTGTTCCTCGGCATGGGCGGTCGGACTGCTTACTCGATGTCGGTCAACAGTGAACTTCCGCTCGGGCTGCAGAAGATGAACCGCTGGGGCACCCCGTGGGTCGCCCTGACTGTGTGTACAACCGCCGGGTTCTTCCTCTTCCTTCCCGTGCCGTCCTGGTACCAGTTCGTCGGCATGGTCGGAACCGCACTGGTGCTCAGCTACCTGATCGCCGGACCCTGTATCGGCGTGTTCCGTCGCCTGTGCCCCGAGCTGCCCCGGCCCGTTCGTGTCCCCGGTGGGCATCTGTTCGGCGTCGCCGGGTTCGTCTGTGCGTTGCTGCTCGTGTACTTCGCCGGCTGGGTGACGCTCATCAACGTCACCACCATCGTCCTGCTCGGCCTGCCCATCTACGCCGCCTACTCCTCGGTTCTCAACGGCTGGTCCCCCAAGGCCGCGTCGACCGTTCTCGCGGTCGCCTTCGGCGCCGCCTGGATGTATGTCAACATCGATGCCGGGTGGCTCGCCGCCAGAAACCCCACCTCGCACGGACACTGGCCCATCGGTCTCTACATGACCGTATTCGTACTGCTCACCGCCGCCTTCGTCACGACCCTGTGGGCAATCAGCACGCGTGACGGTCGCAAACAGATCCGGAGTGGTCTCTGGATCTTGCCCACGCTCATCGTCACCACCTTCGTGTCCTATTTCGGAGACAACGGACCCGCGCCCACCTTTACCAACGGGACCGACATGTTCCTCGTGGTAGCCGTCGCCGTCGCCATCTATTTCTGGGCAGTCCGCGAGGGTTACCGCACCCCCGAACTCGAACAAGTCGTGTACAACACGCTTCGAGAGGAGCGAGAGGAACAGCCCGAACCCGCAGTCTGACCACCCGCCCGCTCCCCCGGTCATCGCGAACGTGCCACCGCGATCTCCGGGGGAATCGGCATTCCACACCACGACGACAACGGTGATGATCAGTCCATGACCGAGACCTTGCCCGAACAGCTCGCCCGCTGTCAGCCCCTGAACGCGTTGCCGCCGGACGTCCTGGCCACTGCTGCGGCGGCCGCGACAGTCGATGTGTTCGAGCCGGGCGCCATCATCATGGACGCGTTCGCCGAACCGGCCAGCGAAATCCGAGCCATCCTGACTGGCGACGTCGCCATCTGGCACGACCCCCACCGCGTGAACGAGGCGGCCCAGGCTCGGTTCACCGTGGGCGACCTCTTCGGCTTCTCCGCGGCGCTCACCGAGAGCCCGGTCGGCCCCAAGGCGGTAGCCATCACAAACGCAACAGTCGCGCGCATCCCGTGGAACCTCGTGGCCACCGCGTTCACTTCCCCGACCGGCGCGCGCTTCCTGGCCGGACATGTATCTCAGGCCTACCTGCGGCCCAACGACCCGCCCTCGTATCTCGTCGTGGACGATCTGATCGGTATGGCTCCCGTAGTGGTGCGACCGTCGACGCCCGCCGCGGAGGTCGCACGGCAGATCACCGAGCAGTCTTGGCCGTGCGCAGTGGTGCAGACAGACCACAACGGGTACGGCCTGATCACCGAAGCCGCCCTACTGCGGAAGGTGGTGGTCGAGGGCCTGCCGCCGAGCACGCCCGCATCCGACCTGATGGTCTATCCGGCGCCCACCATCGTGTCGGGCGAGTCCACCACCGACGCCATCGCCCAGCTCATCGACACCGACGAACAATTCCTCCTCGTCGTGGACCGCGGAGGCTCGCTCCGGGGGGTCCTGGACGCATCGGATTTCGTTGCGGCACCATCGACCGCGGGTGTCAGCCTCCACGGCCTGATCAGGCGCTCAGCCGACATCGACACCCTGATTCAACGGAGTCGTCGGGTGCCGACGATGCTGGACGATCTGCTCGCTCGTGGCCTCGCCTCCGCACGGGTGATCGCCGCCTACTCGGGCGTCATCGACTCCATTATCCGGCGCGCCATCGTCCTGGTGTTCGCGCAGCACACCGAACTGTCAGTCGACGCCTTCACCTGGCTGTCCCTCGGCAGCAACGGCCGCCGAGAGGCGGTGCTCAGCTCGGATGTAGACGCCGCGGTGGCCTTCGACGATGCGCTGGACGAAACCGAGCAAGATCGATACCGCACGGTGTTCAGGGAGGTGATCGAAACGATCAAGTGCGCCGGACTCACAATCGACGGACACGGCGCCACCCCGAGCCGCCCGGCGTTCTCGCGGACGAATTCGCAATGGCGTACCGCAGGCCGGCGGTGGTTGGCGCGAGCGAACGAGGACGAGGGCGCGATCATGGGCTCGCTGCTCGTCGACGCACGCCCCATCCACGGCGATCCCGGGCTGCCGGAAGTGACTCGCGTATTCGGAAACTTCCGCCGTCACCCCGCGACCATGCAACTACTCCTCGACGAGTCCCTTTCGCACCGCGCGAAGCTGCACAGTATTCGCGCGGTACTCGGCCGGCGTACAGACCGCGTCGACATCAAGTCCCAGGCACTCTTGCCGTTGGTCAACATTGCGCGGTGGGCGGCGCTCGGCGTCGGCTCCACCGAACTGTTGACCACCGCCAGGCTGCGGGCGGCCGCCGGGTCGGAGTTCCTGCCCGAGAGACAGGCCAACCAACTCATCGAGGTGTTCGACGTACTGCAGCGACTACGCCTTCGATATCAGATCGCACAGATCCAGGAAGGGATTTCCGCCAACGACATTTTCGAGCGGCGGCGCCTGTCGCGCATCGATCACAGCGTCGTCAGTCAGGCGATCCGGCAGATCGCCGAGGTACAGCGGCGGATGGACCGTGTCGCCGAGACCATTCCCGTTCAGAAATTGGCGGCCCGGGTGGACAAGATGTGACGGAGCGTATTTGCTCCTACTGCCAAACGACCAGACACGATTCGTGCAACCCACGACGTGATTACCCAGCGGGCGGGGAGCAGTGCGCCGACCGAGGAGGGAGCGGCTATGACAAATCGCGTCGCAGTGATCGGCGATATCGGCGGACACGCAGATGAACTCCGCACCGAACTCGGCCGTCTCGGTGTGGACGAGAACGGCCGCCTACCGAGCGGCCTGGTCGTAATCCAGGTCGGCGATCTGATCCATCGCGGGCCAAAGTCCGACCGTGTAGTCGCCATGGTGGATGGATATCTCAAAAGCCATCCGACACAATGGATTCAGCTGATCGGAAATCACGAAACCCACTATCTCCGACCTCCACAGTTCAAGTGGACGGAGAAGCCGAGTCGCCGCACGTTGCGCACGATCAGGAGCTGGTGGACCGGGGCCAAAGCACATGTGGCGGTCGCGGTCCAGACGCCGGCCGAGTCGTTTCTCATCACACACGCCGGCGTCACCTATTCGTTCTGGCGTGACGTGCTCGACGCCGCCCCGACCGCTGCTCTTGCGGCGGAACGGATCAACCGGCTCGCTCGTGCAGACGACGACAGGATTCATCGCTGCGGGGCCCTCCTGGGCGCAAATTCGCCCGACTTGGTGGCAGGACCGATCTGGGCTGACTCCGCATTGGAACTCATTCCCAGCTGGACCGACAAGCGCAAGCCGTTCAGCCAAATTCATGGGCACACCACGGTGGTCGACTGGCGCGACACGCGAGCGGAGGAACTCTCGTCGACACCGGGCTGCTTTCACCGCGACTTTGTCGCCAAACACGAGATCGTCGATCTCGCGGGCGGGCGGCTGATCGGCGTCGATCCGGGGCACCTTTCGGATGCGACGCAACCCTGGAGCGCTTTGGTTCTGCCCTTCGCGGAGATGCCCCGGGTCTCGACCGACTAGCCCCCTGTCCCACTGTTCACCTGCGTATGATCGCCGGAATCAGGGCGCTCGCGGGTTGCCGCCGACCGCGGGGCCAGTTGCAATCAAGATGAGTTGTCCGTCGGTTCAGCGCGGCGCGCACTCCGATTCGGGTGCCGGAGCCGCATGCGGACTCGCGAACGTAATGCGTTGAGCATGGCGGCGCCGTCGTGCGGCCTCGTAGCGCTCGCGTTCGAGATCCGTGGTGAGCTGCCGCTGCGGTATATCGACCGGGGTGCCGTCCTCGTCTACCGCCACCATCGTGAAGTACGAACTGTTGGTGTGCCGTGTAGTGCCGTGCGGAATGCTCTCGGTGTCCACGCGAATGCCGATCTCCATCGAGGTGCGGCCCGTGTAGTTGACCGACGCCGAGAACGTCACGAGTTCACCGACCCGGATCACGTCGCGGAAATGGACCCGATCGACCGAGAGGGTCACGACATAGGTCCCCGCATAACGGGTTGCGCAGCTGTAGGCAACTTGATCGAGAAGTTTGAGCAGTTGTCCACCATGCACGTTGCCGCTGAAGTTGGCCATGTCGGGTGTCATCAGCACCGTCATCGACAGGCTCGTGGGCCGGGTCTCGGTGGAGTGCATATCGATTGGTGCTGTCATGTGTCGGCCTCCAGTGGCATAGGTGCGAATTTCCGACCGAGCGTGCGCGAAACCCGACGAGGGCGAGTTCGGCTGCCTTGCAAGGAACCACGCGTGGTGATTCCGTTGCGGCGCGCCGAGGGCAGGTCAGCAGACTGAGCGGGCACCATCGGCCCGGCAAGCGGGAGGCGAAGTCGGCATCTCATTCGTCTGCCACAATCCTCGCGCTCCCGCCGATTTCAGCAGGGACGGGGCGGGGTCAGACGACTCCTTGGGCGAGCATGGCGTCGGCGACGCGGATGAATCCGCCGATGGCGGCGCCGGCGACGTAGTTGTCGGGGTCGTCGGTGTAGGTGGCCGCGGTGGCGCGGGTGTGCTGGTGGATTTCCGTCATGATCCGCTCGAGCCGGGTTTCGGTCTCCTCCCAGGTCCACGATTCCCGGGCGGCGTTCTGCTGCATCTCCAGGGCGGAGGTCGCCACACCGCCGGCGTTGGCGGCCTTCCCGGGTCCGAAGAGGACCCCGGCGTCCCGGAACAGGGCGACCGCCCCGGCGGTGCAGGGCATGTTCGCGCCCTCGGAGACCGCGAGGACCCCACCCCGGATCAGGGTCGCCGCCTGCGCCTCGCCGAGTTCGTTCTGGGTGGCGCAGGGCAGCGCGACATCGCAGGGAACGTCGAAGACGGACCCACCGGTGACGTAGGTCGCGGAGGGCCGTTCGGCGGCATACGCGGACAGCCGCTGCCGGCGAACCTCCTTGACGTCCTTGAGCAGACCCACGTCGATCCCGGCCTGGTCGACGATGTAGCCGTTCGAGTCGGAGCAGGCGATCACGGTCGCGCCGAGCGCCTGGGCCTTCTCGATGGCGTAGATCGCGACGTTGCCCGACCCCGACACCACACCCCGCCGTCCCTCCACCGTCTGGCCGCGGGTGGCGAGCATGTCCCGCAGGAAGTAGACGGCACCGTACCCGGTGGCCTCGGTCCGGGCATGCGATCCGGCCCATCCGACGCCCTTGCCGGTGAGCACCCCGGCCTCGAAGCGGTTCACGATCCGCTTGTACTGGCCGAACATGTAGCCGAGTTCGCGGACCCCGACTCCCATGTCGCCGGCCGGGACGTCGGTGTGCTCGCCCAGGTGCCGGTAGAGCTCGGTGATGAAGGACTGGCAGAACCGCATGATCTCGGCGTCGCTGCGTCCGGCCGGGTCGAAGTCGCTGCCGCCCTTCCCGGCGCCGATACCCTGCCCGGTGAGGGCGTTCTTGAAGATCTGCTCGAACCCGAGGAAGCGGATGATCCCGAGGTCGACGGTGGGATGGAACCGCAGACCGCCCTTGAACGGGCCGAGGGCACTGTTGAACTCCACCCGGTAGCCGCGGTTGACCCGGACCCGTCCGGTGTCGTCGACCCACGGAACGCGGAACAGCACCTGGCGTTCGGGTTCGCAGAGCCGGTCGAGGATGCGGGCCTCGACGTACTCGGGATGCCGGTCCAGGACCGGGCCGAGGGTGGCGAGGACCTCCTCGACCGCCTGGTGGAACACGGCCTCGCCGGGGCTGCGGTGGCGGACGCTGCGCAGCACGGTGGTGACGTGGTCGGTAGTTGGGAGGGTGTCGGTGTCGAGAAGTGTCATGGCTTCCTTCATGATTCGGGTGGTCGTCGGGGTCAGGAGACGGAGGTGGTGGACAGCGACTCGAGCTGACGGAGCGCCGGCGAGGCCGCCAGGGCGGTGAGGAGCCGTTCGGTGTCGGCCATCTGGTCGTTCCAGATCGCCCGGACGATGTCGACCCGCAGTTCCGGTTCCTGGACGGTGGCGAAGTAGTTGGTCAGCGCCAGCCCCTGCGGTCCGGCCTCGGTGTGCAGGGCGATCATCCGGGCGATCAGCTTCGCCTGCACGCCGTAGACGGGGATCTGCGGTCCGCGGGGAGCGATCAGGCCGACGAAGTACAGCTTCTCGGCCCCCTCGGGCAGGATGCCGCCCGCGTACCGCACGGGCACGTTCGACCGCCAGGTGAGGGTATCGGTGTCGAGGAACGGGAGGCGGACGTGGAAACCCGTGGCCCAGACGATGGAGTCGTACTCGCCGGACGTGCCGTCGGAGAAGTGCACGGTGTTGCCGTCGAACCGGTCGATGCCGGGGCGGACCTGCACGCGGCCGTGGTGGATCCAGTACAGCAGCAGATCGTTGACGGTCGCCGCGCCGTCCGCGAGGGTCTTCGCCTTCGGGTCGGGCATGCCGGGGTAGTTCCTGTTCTCCCCGATCGACACCCGGGCGAGCAGCCGGCTGAGCAGGTCCTGCTCGTCCGGGGAGAACTCGGCGAGGAACGGCACTTCCTGGCGCGGGACGCCGAAGTACGTCTTCGGTTGGAAGTAGACGCCCTTGCGCATCACGATGTCGGCTTCACGGCGGTGCTGGGCGACGTCGGCGGCGATGTCGCAGCCGGAGTTCCCGGCACCGACCACCAGGATCCGGTTCCCGTCGAGGTCGCCGACATTGTTGTACGCACTCGAATGCAGTTGCTTACCCGTGAATTCGCCGGGCACGTCCGGGATCTTCGGACTCCACAGGTGACCGTTGGCGACCAGGACACCGTCGAAGATGCCCTCGTCGCCGCGCGAGGTGCTCACCCGCCAGCCGGCCGACCCGACCGGTCCCCCGCCGGCGGGCACCGGGGTCACCGACAGCACCTCGGTGCCGAAGGTGATCGTCTCGTAGTGACCGTGGTGGCGCGCATACGATTCGATGTACTCGCGAACCTGGTCGCGGCGCGGGAAGTGCGGGTACTCGGCAGGCATCGGGAAGTTCTCGAACATGGTCATGTCACGAGAAGTGATCAGATGCAACGCGTCGTAGTCGGTGTGCCAGTGCCCCCCGACCCGCTCGGTCTTCTCGAAACACACGACGTCGTGCCCGGCTTGACGCAGTTGCTGAAGGGCGGACACACCGGCCGCACCGGCACCGATGACACAGTAACGGGTCATTTTCTCTTCCCTCTGTTCGATGGGGGCTGAGCGCCCCGAAGTGGTAGTTCCCAGTCTGGAAAGAACCACGACCCTCGTAAATGGCGATCTCGCGCGATCAGCTCAAGGGATACCCTTTGACGGGGTGGTGAGGCACCAGTCGCTCAGACCTCCACACCCGGCCGACGCACCGCACTCGGCACGCTGCTCGTGGCCGCCGTCCTGGCGGCTTGGTGAGCTGTTGCCGACCGACAATCAGGCACTGGCGGAGGTGTCCCCCGCGCTGATCACCGCCACCGCAGGTCTCGAACTCGAAGACCCAGGTATCGCACTGGATCACTCTGCAACGCTGTCCCTGCCTCCACGGATCTGGCGAGATCCGGAGGTGTCTGTATCCAAACCCGTGTAGCCACAATAACTTTTGTCCATCAATAGCGGATCTCATGTCAACAAATGGCGCGGCATGCACAGTCCGACCACCTCACGCCGATCCCGGCCTGTTCTGCGAGCCGTCCACACGTGCACTTCTCGAGCTTCTTCTCCCATGCCCCGGGGCGACCCCAGGATTCGTCGGCGCGCTCGCGTGGCATCCGCCATCAGCGTCTCCGTGGGAGTGATCCCGCTCCCGCCGCCTCCCTTCTGGCAAATTTTGGCAAACGATTGCCAACAGCTCGTTTGCCCGCCTACCGTTCGAATACCCGCCACCGAAGTGGGCTGCATCACCGGAGCAGCCGTACGCGGTGGCCGCCACAGATAGCGGCACTCGCCGGTACCGAAGTTCGAAGGAGCGACTCACCATGACGATCGACGACCCCGTGCGGTCTCGTGCACACTCCACCTCTGTGAGGACACCGAAGAAGGCAGCCGCTGCGGCATGGATCGGCAGCGCGCTCGAGTACTACGACTTCTTCATCTATGCGGCGGCGGCCGCGTTGATCTTTCCCACCGTCTTCTTCCCCACCGGGAACTCGACCGTGGCCACGATGTCCTCGCTCGCCACCTTCGGTGTGGGCTACCTGGCTCGTCCGGCGGGTTCGTTCGTCATGGGACACATCGGCGACCGTCTCGGCCGCAAGCGAGTTCTCGTCATGACGCTCATCATGATGGGCGCGTCGACGTTCCTCATCGGTTGCCTACCCAGCTACGGCCAGATCGGTCTGCTCGCTCCGGCACTCCTCGTCGTCCTGCGCCTCGTGCAGGGGTTCTCTGCTGCCGGTGAGCAGGCCGGCGCGAATTCGATGTCCTTCGAGCACGCACCGGAGAATCGGCGGGCCTTCGTGACGAGCTGGACCCTCGGTGGCACACAGGCCGGCCAGCTGATTGCCAGCGCGGTCTTCCTCCCGCTCGCCGCGCTCCTTTCCGACGACGCATTGCACACCTGGGGTTGGCGGATCCCGTTCTGGCTGAGCGCGGCAATGCTCGTTGTCGGATTCGTCGTGCGCCGCACGCTGGACGAGACGCCGGTATTCGAGGCGGAGGCCGCCCACGACGAGATTCCCGACGTCCCGCTCGAGGCTCTGTTCCGTAGCCACTCCACCCAGGTTCTGCGTGTCTTCTTCGCCGCGACCATTTCCAACGTCGGCACGATCTTCGCGGTCTTCGCACTGTCCTTTGCCACCAATCCCGAATACGCGATCAACATGGACAAGTCCGTATTGCTGTGGACCTCGGCCGCGGGCAACGGGCTCGCCATCCTCACCATCCCGTTGCTGGCAGTGTTGTCGGACCGTGTCGGCCGCAAACCCGTCTTCCTCACCGGCATCCTAGGCTGCGCGATCATGACCACCGTCTTCCTGTGGTCCATCTCGATCCAGAACACGACGCTCGTGGTGATCGCCGGCACGGTCCTCATCGGCGTGGCCTATGCGGCAACTCTCGCGGTGTGGCCGTCCACCTACGCGGAGATGTTCCCCACCAAGGTTCGTCTGTCCGGCACCGCAATCGGCACCCAGTTCGGCTTCGCGACAGCAGGTCTCGCCCCGCTCGCCGCCGCCGCCCTCGCCACCCATTCGCCCGACGGCTGGATTCCGGTCGCGATCTACGCCGCCGTGATCTGCGCGGTGTCCGCCCTCGCCGTCGGCGCAGGGAAAGAAACACACCGCACGCCCATGGCGCAGCTCGGCAACCGCTGACCCTCCCCACCGGCAACACCCCGAAGAAGGACCTCTCATGAACACCACACCCCAGGTCGCGGTCGTCACCGGTGGCGCCGGCGGACTCGGATCCGTCATCGCCGCCGAACTCACCCGCGACGGATTCCAGGTCGTCCTCGCCGACCGCGATCACGAAGCCGCCGAAACCGTCGCCAAGCACATCCACCAGGATGGGGGCCTGCGCCCAGTCGCGCACGCTGTCGACATCACCGACGGCGCCGCAGTCCACACGATGATCGACGAGATCGACCAGCGCTTCGGCCGCCTCGACGTCATCGTCAACAACGCCGGAATCGAGCGCTTCAGCACTCTCGCCGACATGCCCGAAGACGCCTGGAACCAGACCATGGACGTCAACGTCAAGGGACCGATGCTGTTGTGCAAGTATGCCGTTCGGCTGTGGAAGCGCCAGGGATCGGGCAGCGTCGTCAACATCAGCTCCCGCGCCTGGATCGGCGGTTCGAAGAACACCGCCTACGCCGGCTCCAAGGCCGCGATCGTCGGGTTCACCCGCTCGATGGCAGCCGAACTCGGACCCATCGGCGTCCGCGCCAACGCCGTCGCCCCGAGCTTCGTCCGTACCCCGCTCAACGAGCAGCGCACCGACGTCGAACACCTGGAACAGATGATCGAGCAGTACACCGCGTTCACGCCGCTGCGTCGTCTCATCGACCCCATCGACGTCGCGTACGCGGTGGCGTTCCTCGCCTCCGAACGCGCCCGCAACATCACCGGTGAGGTCGTCCACGTCTGCGCCGGCTCCCAACTACCTCCCACCGTCTGATGGTCACCTCGATGCGCACACTGTCCCTGTCGCCGTTGACCGCCCTCGACACGTCACCACCCGAGCTCGTCACCGCCGCGGCGGCCGCCGGATTCGATGCCACCGGAATCCGGGTCTGCCCCGCGGCGGACGACACCGACTGGGGACTGCTGGACCTCACCTCGCCGATGCTCCGGGAGACCCGGCGCCGGCTCGCGGAGACCGGACTGCAGGTCCTCGATGTCGAGGTGCTGCGGATCCATCCGGCGAAGGAGGAAACCGAGGCGCTGCGAATCCTCGACGCGGCCGCCGCCCTCGGCGCCCGCCACGTCCTCGTCAACGGCAACGACCCCGACGAGGGCAGAACGGCAGACCGTCTCGCCGGCATCTGCGAGGCCGCCGACGCACGCGGACTGAAAATAGCGGTCGAGTTCATGATCTTCAGCGAGATCAAGACCATCTGGGATGCCCAACGGCTCCTCGACAAGGTCGGCAGCCCCACCGCCGGGATAGTGATCGATGCCCTGCACCTGCACAGGTCCGGAACCACACCGGAGGAACTCGCCGACATACCCCCGCAGCGTCTGGCCTACGCCCAGTTGTGCGACGGCCCGCGCACCCTGCGAGACGCATCGTGGGTAGGCCTGGTCAACGAGGCCCGCACTGACCGGCATCTACCCGGAAGCGCCGATTTTCCGCTGAACCGACTCCTGGCGAACCTGCCGGCCGAGATCCCGATCTCGGTCGAGGCACCGGTCGCGGCACTCGCCGAACTCCCGGTCACCGAACGACTCGAAGAGGCGTACCGTGCCCTGCAGAGCTTCCGCGACCGGTGATCATTGATTTTCGAACGAAATGCCTAGTTCGAGAACATATTTCGATTTGGTCGAACAGTTCCGCATCAGGCGGGTGAAATCGCAGGGCCGGTGGTCGATCGGATCACCAGATGCGCAGGCGCTGTCAATTGTGGAATCAGCTCACCGCGGTTCGGCCTGTCGGCCGCAAGAACGAGATCCACGGCGGAGCGCCCCACCATCTCGAGCGGTCCGGCCAAGGTCGTCAGCGGGGGTGTACAGAAGTCGGATCCGAAGATGTCGTCGAAACCGACGACGCTGACCTGTTCGGGAATACCCACTCCGCGTTCAGCGAACCGGCGCAGTGCACCGATCGCCAACAAATCGTTGTGTGCGATGACCGCAGTAGCGCCCGCGCCGAGCGCCGCGTCCGCTGCCGCCGGGCCTCCCTCGATGGAGGGCGGGAACGGACCGAGCAGTGATGCTTCCATCCCGAGTGTTGTCGCCCTCTCACGGACCGCGTTCCATCGCATTGCCCCGGACCAGGACTGTCGCGGACCGCCGAGGAAGACCAGCCGCCGATGCCCCAGCGAGTGGAGGTGCTCGACAACATGCCGGGGCCCGTCGACGTGGTCGGTGACAACGCTGGGCACGCCGGGGACCTGACGATTGACCAGTACAACCGGCTTGTTGTCGATCTTGGCCGACAACTTGTCGGTCGGTAAGCGGCTGGCGGCGAGAATGAAGCCATCGACGAAGCTCGAGATCCGGGCGATGACCTCGAGTTCACGCTCCGGCGACTGGCGAGTGTCCGCCAGGACGAGCGTGTAGCCGGCCGTAGCCGCCTGCTGCTCGGCACCGCGGATCAACCCGAAGAAGTGAGGATTGGTGATGTCGGAAACTACCAGCCCGACGGTGCGTGTCCGACCGGACTCGAGCGCCCGCGCAAGGGCATTGGGCCGGTACCCCAACCGATCGGCGGCCTCGACGATCCGCTCACGGGTGCGGGCATTGACCCGCGGTGGATTTGTGAACGACCGCGACGCAGTGGAAATCGCCACCCCCGCCTCCCTGGCCACATCGGCGAGAGTCGGAACCCTCTCGGACGTGCCGGTGTGCCGGTCTGTGTTCTTCATGGCTTCACTTCCGGCGCTCCGCATGGCAAACATTGGCAATCGATTGCCACGATGCTACTCCACCCGCATCCCGCCGATGAATGCTCCCAGCCGTCGGGATCGCGGTGTCTTCATTCCCGTCGCCGGGTGAGGTGTGGCCGGGCGTTGAGGGTCAGGAACTCGTCGTCGCCGTCCGTGTTCAGTCGTTGTCGCGTGGAGGTGGGGTGACTTCCACCCCGCCGGTGTCGTGTTCGGGGCCCTCGGCCGGGCCGCCTGCCGGAACACGCTGCCGGAACCGGGCGGCCTCACTCGGTCCGGTTGTGCCGTGCGGGTCGAGTTCACCGTGGTACGGACCCGGCTTCGGTCGGGACGTTCCGCCGGGGAAGGCGAGCCGCAGGATGGTCCGGTGCACCATGGACCACTGCTTGATGAGCGGTCCGGAGTTGTAGGGCAGTTGGTACCGTTCGCAGATTTCCCTGATTTGGGGGGCGATTTCGGAGTAGCGGGTGCTGGGCATGTCGGGGTAGAGGTGGTGCTCGACCTGGTACCCGAGGTTCCCGCTGATGATGTGGAACAGCGGACTGCCCTCGATGTTCGCCGCGCCGACGAGTTGGCGCACGTACCAGCCGCCCCGGGTCTCGTTCTCGACCTCTTCCGGACTGAACGTGTAGGTCTGGTCCGGAAAGTGCCCGCAGAAGATGATCCCGTGCGCCCAGATGTTGCGGATGATGTTCGCGGTGGCGTCCGCCATGAGGGTGGCCCAGAACGTGCGCTCCACACCCGGGATGGCGCGGTCGAGCACGTCGGCGACGGCGGACGGCCGCCCGGTCGGGCGCAGGGCTCGCAGCCGCCGCCCGAGGCGGGAGGTCTTCGGTTGGCCGATCCGCCCCCGGACGGCGAGTTGCGCCAGGCCGAACGCGCCGGCACTGACAAGCGGCCAGCCCACGTAGTCCTTGACGATCTGTGCCCGCGCCTTCCCGGCGATGCCCTTCAGGTCCTCCCAGACCTCCGACCATGGTTTCTCGCCGGCCCGCACGGCCTCGAGGTCCATGTCGTGCAGGGCGACTCCCCACTCGAAGAAGGCCATGAGCAGCACGTTGTAGAAGGGCTGCGCCAGGTAGACCGGGTGCCACTTCTGATGCGGGTCGATCCGCATGATCTCGTAGCCCAGGTCCTTGTCCTTGCCGCGGATGTTGGTGAAGGTGTGATGGATGTAGTTGTGTGAGTGCTTCCATGCCTTCGCGGTCGACGCGGTGTCCCAGTCCCACGACGAGGAATGGATGTCCGGGTCGTTCATCCAATCCCACTGGCCGTGCATGACGTTGTGGCCGATCTCCATGTTCTCCAGAATCTTGGCCATCCCCAGGCAGGCGGTGCCCGCCAGCCAGGCGGGTTTCGAGGCCGACCCCAGCAGCAGCACCCGGCCCGCCACCGCCAACTGCCGCTGGACGGCGATCACGGTCTTGATATAACGGCGGTCCCGCTCGCCGAGGTCCGCGTACACCTGGTCATGGATGGCGTCCAACTCCTTGGCCAGCGCCTCGATGGTGTCCTCACTCAAATGCGCCAGCGGGCTGCGGCTTCCGGTGTCGATGCTCATCTCGGGTGGTCCCTTCATTTCACAACTCGATCTCGATGTCACCTTCCGCGGTGTTGACACACGTCCGCACCACCTGCCCCGCGAGGTCGGCCACCTCACCGGTGCGCAGGTCCCGCAGCCGCCCCGACTTCAGGGTCCCGGTGCAGGTGTGACAGATCCCGATCCGGCACCCGTACGGGAGGGTGGCTCCGGCTTCCTCTCCGGCAACCAGGATCGGAGTACCCCCATCGCACCGGGCTTCAATCTCGCTGTCCAGGAAATGGATGGTCCCGCCCGCACCAGCACCCGCGGAGCCGCCGATGATCGGCTGGAACCGTTCGAGATGCAGCTTGTCGGGATCGCCGTGGGTGTTCCAGTGCTCGACCAGCGCGTCGAGCATCTCGCCGGGACCGGACAAGAACGCCTCCCGCTCTCTCCAATCCGGGCACAGCGCGTCCAGATCGGTCGGTTCCATCCGGCCTTCCGTCTCGGTCAGACGTACCTTCAGGCGGAAGTCCTCGTGCCGACGATCGAGATCGCGCAGGGTGGAGTCGAACATGATCTGCCCGGCGGTCCGGTCGCAGTGCACGGCCACCACGTCCCCGAGGGCGTTGCGGTGGTCGAGGTGGCGCAACATGCTCACGATCGGGGTGATGCCGCTACCCGCGCTGATGAACAGCAGACGGTCCGGCAGCGGTTCGGGCAGCGTGAACACGCCCTCGACCTCGCCGAGCCGGACGATGTCGCCCGGCTCGATCTGCCGGACCAGATAGGGCGAGACCGTGCCGGTGGGCACCACCTTCGGGGTGACGCTGATCAGACCGTCGTCCGCGTGCGGGTCGGACGTCAACGAATACGCGCGCCAGTGGTAGACCCCGTCGATGATCACACCGAGGCGCACGTACTGACCGGCCCGGTGCCCGGCCCATTCGTGACCCGGCCGGATCACCACCGTGGCCGCGGCCTCGCCTGCCGGTTCGATCCGCTCCACCCGCCCTCGCAACTCCCGCGTGGTCCACAGCGGATTGATCAGTTCGAGGTAGTCGTCCGGCAGCAACGGATGGAACAGATGCCGCACCGCCCGCAGGAACCGTCTCCGCGCCTTGGGAACCTTCGGACGCGCACCCCGCTCCGCCATGGCCCCACCGTAGAGCACCCGCGCTCGCACTGTCCGGCGGTTCGCCGAGGTTCGCCCAGGCAACCCAGGGCGGGAGAGTTGAACGCGCCGAGTTCGAGGCGTGTAGTAGGAGTGGGCGTCGCTTCCCGGCGGCGCACCCGAAATGAGAATCACCGAAGCGACCAGGATTCGCGCACGACCGAGCTTTGTCGGATTCGCCTATGGAGACGACTTCGCCTGGGTGCGGACGTCGACCCCGCCCTCGATCTCTTCGGCGCGACGGAAGGTACGACCGTGCTCACACAAGCGAAGAACAGGGACCCGAGGCGTCTTCTGGCGACGATTGTCACCCTCGGAGCACTTGCTGCGGTTCCCATGGTTGCAGTGGCACCACCCGCGGCGGCCGCCCCGGTGTCGGGGATCGTGCAGGTCGACAAGAACTGGCAACACCCCCGCGGAGGGGACGACGAGGACCAGGACGAGCAGGACGAGAACGAACTCGGCCCCTTCGGTGGTCTGTTCGGTCAATCCAATCCGTTCGGCGACCTGCTCGGCGGTCTGTTCGGTGGATCCAATCCGTTCGGCGGCCAGTTCGGTGGAACCAACCCGTTCGGTGGCCAATTCGGTGGCACCAACCCATTCGGCGGTCTGTTCGGCAGCAGCTGAGCCAGCCGGACAACACCGCCGCCGAGCGGGGACGCCCATCGCGGGGGACTACGCACCGCTCGGCGTCCGGGAATCCTGTCCGAGATTCGAGTCAGCCCGGGTTCGACTGCTGCTCAACACTGCCCGTCGACGTGGTTGCGGTCTTCGCCGACTGCCGGGTCGCCGAGCTAGCGGATTTGGTCCGCCGCGGGCGTGCCCGCCCCCTCGATGACTGACGCGGTTTTGCGGCCTCGTCCTCGTCCGCGGTCGGTGTGTCCTCGCTTCGTTCGCCCACGGACGCTGTCGGGTCCCCGGACGACACGGAGGCCGCCTTCGCTCGTCCTCGTCTCGCGCGCTTCCCGGGTGGGGTGGGCGAGACGGCCTCCGAGTGGTCGACCTGTCCGTCCTCGTCTTTTCCGGTGCCGGGTTCCTCGTCGGCGGTAGCGTCGGCGTCCGGTGGGTGGGCGCGGTCGCGACGGCGGATCCGCGTCAGTCCGGCCATCAGGTGCTCGCCGCCGGTCACGAAGCTCGCTCCGCCGGCCCGGAGGCGGTCCCGGAACGAACTGATATGCCCGCCGGCGGCTTCGGTCTCGGCCGCGGCGGCGGTCGCTGTGGCGTCGAGCAGTTCGCTGCGGGCCTGCTCGCCGAGCTTGGCGATCTCCGGGGAGGAAGCCAGCAACTCCGATCCCCGGGCGAGCAACTCACGGGGTCCCCGAGGGGTTCGCCCGCCTGCTCGGGCGAGCGTCACAGCCGTCGTCAACTGGCGTGTGCGCCCCAGCAGGTATCCGGCGCCGACCGCTGCGGCCAGTTCCTTTTTCGTTGTCGTTGTCATGATCGAACCTCTTGCTGTCTCTCGCCGGCGCGTTCAGGAGGGGCACGCCGGTGCGCGCGGGGCGTACTCGGCGACTACCCGGCGCTCGGGGCACCCAATCACCGGCGCCCGCGCAAGTCGGCGTGTGTCGGGTCAGTGGTGTGCGCGGCGGCCGGTGACTGCCCTGATCGCAAACAACACGATCACCGCACCGAACAGACACGTCAGGAAGCTGAAGAAGAGCCCGCCCCCTGCGACGTCGACGCCGACCAGTCGGAGGAGGAATCCGCCGAGCAGTCCACCGACGATGCCGACGACTATGTTGAGGAGGATGCCTTGTCGGGCGTCGGTGCCCATGATCTTGCTGCCGATCCAACCGGCCAGTCCGCCGATGATGATCCAGCCGAAAATTCCCAATCCAAGCATCGTGCGGTCCTTTCCGAGGCGTCAGTGCGGTGGTGACCTCAGAGGCGCTCTGTTTGGCGGAAAACTCGAAGGTGTAGCGGTGACTGCTGCGTCGCGATCACGACACGGCAGAAGCGGGTAGTGGACCAGGTGAGGTCTCGCCGGTGTCCTCCGGTTTCTCGGTACTCTCCGAGCCGCGAGGGTCCTTGTCTCCACGCCTGTAGCGTCGGATCCGCCGGTACGACCGTACGAAGCCCCTTGGTCCGACCTCGACTTCGTAAAGGCCCAGGATGTCCGTTGCGGGTGGGACTCTCCAGACTTCGACGACCTCGACCGAGACGGTCCATCCCTCGTCGTTCGGAATCACCGCGACGGCACCGTTGCTGGTCTTGTCGGTCAGGTCCTCGAGGCACTGGACGGCAATGGTGGCGGCTTCCTGCACGGTCACCGACAGCGGTGCGTTCGTCTGCATCGGACGACCCCGGGATTCGTCTGCGCTCATGTCCTCTCACCTCGACTTACTGATGTGACAGCGGACCGTTCGCGAATGCGGCGGGCCGGGGTGCGGCGGGAGGTGGCATCGGTCGTACCTGCCGCGGTGAGCGAGGCAAGGACCACGATCAGCGAGGCCGGAGGTGAGGGGGCCATCGACGGGCATGTTCGATCCAGCACGAGATTTTTCTTCGTACATACCGCGTTCCCCCGGGCGTCCTACGGCAAACCGGATGCAGCGTACGTACTCGTTCCGCGGTCCTCACGGTGATCGAGCACCCGCCCGGCAACGCGGTCGCCTCCCCCGAGATGCGGACCCTGTCGCCGGCACGAGGGTTGGGAACTGGCGCGAGGGACCGTCCCTCGGGTGGTGATGCAGGGTTGCCTTGCCGTGAAACGAATTCGGCGGCCCATGCGACATATCTATTCAACGAAACATGCTGCGCCAGAAAGAAACCAACCGGTCATGATCCAATTTTCCAAAGCCAAATCGGAACCACTGTGCAGTCCGGACTTCCCGGCAAAGTGACCGGAGACGAAACGGGGTCGTTCCCCGGCGGGGAAGCGTCAGCGCAGCTGGTCGCCGCGTTGGAATGCGCTCCGATGCCGGTGGGGATGTGGGACTTCAGCTCGGGTCGCCTCCGGTATCTCAACCCTGCCGCGGCCACCCTGCTGGGGTTCCCGGACGGCTTCGAGGTGTCCACTCGGACGACCACCGACCTCTGCACCGGCACCACAGCGGCGCAGGCACCGGAAATCAGTGCGGCACTGACCGGACGAGGGCGCTGGTGCGGACGGACGGAATTGCGAAAGTTCCGCACCGGAACGCCGATCCCGGCGGTGCTCTCAGTCTTCGTGACCGAGCGCGACGATCACCGGCGCCCGACGCTGATCGCGGCTATCGCCGGGGAATCGCCCATTGCGAATGAGACGGCACAACCGCTGCTCGCCGCACTGGCGGAAGCCGACCGCCGGTGCCGAGAACAACAAGCACTCGCCGAGCTGAGCCGGCTCGCGGTCACCGCCGACCTCGACACCGTCCTGGCCGCCGCGACGGCAACGGTCACCGCGCAGCTGGGGGCGCGGTGTGCGGCGGTGGCCCGGGTGGCCGGAACCGGAGGGGCAGCGCTGACGGTGCTCGGTTACCAGGGGCGCGGACCGCGCCCGACCACCGTCGCCGCCGGCAGTGGTTCGCTGAGCGGGTACGCGGCCGTCGAGGCCGCGGTGGTGTGCTGCCCGGACCGCGCCCGGGAGCGTCGGTTCACTACCGCGGACATGGCCGCGCGCGGATTGCGCGGCGGCATCGGTGTGCCGATCGGCCACGATCCGATTTGGGGAGTGCTGACCGTACACGGCGCCCGTCCGCGTCGGTACCGGGAGCATGAGGTGGCGTTTGCGTGTGCGGTGGCCTCGGTGCTCTCTGCCGCTGTCGGTCGAATCGAAGTGGAGGAGCGGCTGCGGCATCAGAGCCTGCACGACCCGCTCCCCGGGTTACCGAACCGCACCCTCGCGTTGGAGCGACTCGCTGCCGCCCTCGATCACGCAGCCCGGACGGGGTCCCGGGTCGCGGTGCTGGTGATCGATCTCGACAACTTCCGGCACCTCAACGCCCGACTGGGGCATGCCGGAGGCGAAGCCGCCCTGGTACGACTCGCCGATCATCTCCGGTCCGCGGTCCGGCCCGCCGACACCGTGGCGCGGTTGGGTGGCGACGAATTCTTGATCCTGTGCCCGGCCGTCGCAGGCTCCGCGGACGCGACCGCAATCGCCGAGCGGATCGCCCACCTGGACCCATACCCGGGTGCCGCACCGGTCACCGCGAGCGTCGGCATCGCCGTCACCGGTACCACCGTCGCCCCGCACGAGCTGATTCACCTTGCCGACCAGGCGATGTATCGGGCCAAAGCCATCGGGCCCGGCCGCTACGCGCTGCATCATCCCGATACGCGCGAGCCGAACCGTTGATTCCCGTTCCCGGCGCCGTGGGAGGCCGGATACCCCGGCGGGAGCGCCCGATCAGACGTGCGCCGGCGCGTCCGGGTGGTCGGGGGATCCGACAACCGCCTCTTCGCTAGCATGCGTCACATGACGGCGATGATGTCGCTACCACTGAGCGCGCTGAGACTCGGCTACCGGCTCGCGCGCCTGCCCTTACGGCTGGCGGAGGACGTGACCGCGTCCGAACACGTCGGAACGTTCGCGTACAGGTGTGATCGTCTCGCCGCCCGCGTGCTCCGAGACGAGAGTTTGCTGCTCGTGGACCATGAGCACTCGAGTGTGATCCGCCTGCAGGAGTACCGCGACCGATTGCGGTGCCACAGGAACTCCTCACCGCCGTGACCGAGCGGCCTGCGACCGACCGACGACACGTGTGACCACCCACCGCACCGCACGACCCAGCGGTGTGACCGCGAGGGCGGAGAGATCATCCACCCCCGGTCATCTGGTCGAGGATCGCCTGTTGTGCCTGCAGTTCCTCCTCCTCGGTGATCTCCCCCCGCTCCCGGGCCTCCTCGAGTTCCTCGAGCGCCCGGCGGGCGCGCGCCGGATCGTGCAGTTCCTGCTCGACCTGCCGCTGGATCAACTCCGCCAGCGAGATGACCCCCTTGACCGGCTGCAGCGGCAACGTGACGATGAACGACAACAAACCCATATCTCAGTCCTACCCTTCCGGCCGCTGTGTCACCACGAAGTCGTACGCCGCCTGCGGTCCGAGCAGCTTTATCTCCACCCGACCGTCCCACCGCCGGGCCAGCTCGCCGACCACCTCGTCGAGCTCGCCCCGACGCTCGCGTTGCTCACCAACTCCCCGAGCGCCATCCGCGCGTCGCGGCCGGCGTCCTCGGACTTGTCGCGGATTTCCTCGCGCAGCGCCGCCGCCTCCTCGTTCTCCTCGTTCTCCTCGTTCTCCTCGTTCTCCTCGTTCTCCTCGTTCTCCTCGTTCTCCTCGACGATCTCCCGCAGGATCGCCTTCTCGACGTACCGACCTTTGACGTTGTACTGGGCCTTTCCCTGCAGTTGTTCGAGCGCGGAGGCGAACTCGTCCGCGTGCGCCGACAGCAGTCGACAGTTCACTGACCAGCGCGGCGATCTCACCGTGCGCGACGACGCTCACCGTGCCGTCCGCGACCCCGGTCGCCTCCTCGGCGATCTCGATGTCGGCCGGGACGATGCCGTAGACGTACACAGCGGTCGTCTGTCTCGTCCGGTCCGAGGTGGCCATCACCGGTCACCCCGCGTCGACTTGCGCGTCACTCGTTCCCGCTTCGATTCGTCCCCGCCGCCGAGGAAATCGCCGAGTTTCTCGCCCGCCGACTCGAGCGCACCCGTCGTCTTGTGCTTGGCGGCCCCCTCGATGACATCGGCCAGGCTGCTCGAACTGGGTCCGCCTGCCGTGGTCATGGTCGTACTCCTCGCTTCGGTTCACCCACAGCAGCTCCGCACCGTCCCGCAGGTTCTGCGCACGCACTCCCTGTGAGCTATCGGACTACCCGGAACGGGCGCGGTTCAATCCGTCGAAGATGGAACGGGACTGGACAATTCGGCGGAGTACCCCTGCCGGTTTGACCTGTGGGTTTCAGGGCAATCGTCACCTGTTCACGAAACGGTGCCTGACATCGGCGCGGAAGCCTCATCGCCACCGCTCCCGCGCCCCTCTTTCGGAGCCCGTTCACTGCAGGAGTCGGGGACTTCCACGGATGAGGTGAGCATGATGAACAAATTTGCAGCACGCACGGCCATCGCGTCGGCCGTGATCGCTCCCGCGATGGTTCTCGCGGCGGGGACCGCGACAGCGGTGCCCACATTAGGTGTCGGCGCGGGTGCGTCGGGCGAAGTGACCGTCACGGTGCCGGCCGGTGAGAACTGGACCTGCTTCGGCTTCGACTCCGGGTTCAAGCTCGAGAGCGGTGCCTTCGCGCCCGGTGTCGGGAGGCTGAGCGGTTTCGCGAAGGACTCGACCGTCACCGTCTTCTGTTTCGGCGGCACGCCGCCGTTCTTCTTCACCGGCAGCGTGAAGGTCACATAACCCCGTCGGCCGCCCCCGGGGCCACGGGCGCGAGGGTCTCCGGGGCGGTCTCCACCCCGCCTCGGCCGCGTGCGGTCCGCTCCCTGGTCCTCCATCGAGATTCAGGACGTTCGGGCCGTGCGTAGGTCGGTGACCTGCGCGTACGGTGAATTAATGAAGACGAGATCATCTGGGGACGAGCTCGCCCGCCGGCTGACCGAGCGGGAGGAAGTGCAAGTCGACATTCTCGAACTCGAGGGCCGGCTGGCGAAAGCCCGGCGCCACCTCGATGAGGTATCCGCAGAGATCGACTCCCTCCGGGCACATCGAACACCACCGACATAACTACGGTCGCACCCGCGAGCCGGATTCGATACGTGGGCTGAATTGCCGACCGAGTCGCCAATTATGCGCAAAAGCTATTTTCGGCGAACCCCCAAGGGCGTCGGTCCACTCGCCCCCGGCCAACGAGTAGAGGTCACCGTCGAAGGAATCGGCACGCTCGGCAATCCCGTCGTGGCCGGTCGACCATGACCGGGAGCGTCTCGATCTCACCGCACGCCGCAGTTTGCGGGCGTCGGGAGCCCGCCCGTCAGGACTGAAACCCTCTGTTTGCCAACGCTTTCTGTGCTCGCGCCGATCGAGGCCGCTCGTCGCCTACGACATCGATTCCACGGGGGCGGACACCCGGCTCGCCTCCAGCGGTGTCCTTCCGTCACGAGACCCTCGGTCGCGCGGCTCGGGTAGACCCGGAGTGGACGAGAATAGCCGGAAGACTCCTCTCCTACGTCCTCACCCAGGACCTCGCACGTGTCCTGCGTGTAGCCGACGCACTCGATACCGGAATGACCGGCATCAACCGGGCGTCGTCAGCAACGCGGCAGGGCACGGTGAGGGATCCACTAATGGGATAGCGACCGGACTGAGGATCCGACAAGTCCGTGAGAATCAGGCACCGAGATGGCAGTGAAACCCCGTAGGTCGGATGAAGATAGAGGTGACACCGAGCTGTGGAACCTGCATGGGATGTCCCTTGCCGGAACAGTCACCAGACGAGCTTTACGGGACGCCGGCAGGTCAGGGCTTCCGGCAACGGGCGCTTTCAGCACGCATTAGGCAACATTCCTCGGTCGGTGGACGGCGGTTGAGCCGATCACAGACACGGACCTGTGGTCGGCGACGCGCCGTCATGTACCCCCACGTCTTGCCTACAGTGATTTCGCGATGATTCCCTTCATCACCTCGTTGGCTCCAGCGTAGATTTTCTGGACGCGGGCGTCCTCGTACATCCGGGCGATAAGGTATTCGCGCATGTATCCGTAGCCGCCGTGCAGCTGCACACACCGGTCGATGACGGCGCACTGTTGTTCGGTGAGCCAGTACTTGACCATCGCCGCCTCGGCCGGGTCCAGTTGTCCGGCCAGGTGTTCGGTGATGCAGTGGTCGAGGAATACCTCGCAGGTGCGGGCGATGGTCTGGCATTCGGCGAGTTCGAAGGCGGTGTTCTGGAATTCGAACAGACTGTGCCCGAACGCCTGCCGCGACTTGGTGTAGGCGACGGTGTCGTCGATCGCGCGTCGCATGGCGCCGGACGCCTGCGCGCCGATGATCAACCGTTCCTGTGCCAGCTGCGCCATCAACTGGCCGAAGCCCTGCCCTTCTTCCCCGAGAAGGTTTGTCACCGGGACGCGGACGTCGGTGAACGACAACTCCGACGTGTCGGCGCCGTGCTGACCGACCTTGTCCAGGACCCGCCCGACCTCGAATCCGTGGCAGCCGCGAAGGTCGACGATGAGCAGTGCCACCCCCTTGGCGCCGGCCTTCGGGTCGGTTTTGACCGCCAGCACGATCATGTCGGCGGACGCGCCGTTGGTGATGAAGGTCTTCGAGCCGTTGACGATGTACTCGTCGCCGTCCCGGATGGCGGTGGTCTTGATGGCCTTGAGGTCCGAGCCGGTGCCGGGTTCGGTCATGCCGATGGCGCCGAGGATCTCCCCGGTGGCCATACCGGGCAGCCAGGTCTGCTTTTGCTCCTCGGTGCCGTACTCGAGGACGTAGTGGGCCACGATGCCCGAGTGCACGGAGATGCCGAGGGCGAGGTCACCGGCGTAGCCCTGCGCGTCGAAGACGGCGAGGTCGTGGGCGAACGTGCCTCCTCCGCCGCCGTATTCCTCGGGGATCGAGCAGCACAGGAGGCCGAGTTTTCCTGCCTCGATCCACACGTCGCGGTCGATGCGGTGCTGGGCGTCCCACTTGTCGTTGTGGGCGACCACTTCGCGTTCGAAGAACCCGGCAGCGAGGTCGGACAGTGCTTTCACCTCGTCGTCGTGCCACGACGGAACGAACTTCTTCATCCTTGGTCCTTCTCGATCTGTGTTGTGTTCGGCAGGGTCGGTGTCACACGGCCTGCTTCTCGGCCAGTGCCTTCTGCGGGTACGCCTTCAGGAGTGCGGCCAGTTCCTGGTGGTAGGTCTGCACGTTGGCCACCTTGATCTGTTCGTATCCGCGGATGAGGTCGGGCAGTTCGGCGATCTCGACCGCGGCCGCGAGGTTGTGCCGATCGAGCAGGTGCAGGAGCTGCTCGACCGTCTCGCGGTACTCGGTGATCAGTTCACGCTCCATCTTGCGGATGTGGTGGTAGCCGAACACGTCGAGCTTGGTGCCGCGGACCCGGCGCATCCGGTGCAGGGTCCGGAAGCCGGGGTTCACCCAGGAGCCGAGGGAGAGTTTGTTTTTCATGCCCATGGCGCGCAGCATCGGGGGGTGCAGGCGGACGGATCGTTTCGCACCCTTGCCGTAAGCGTCCGCGACTGCGGCGTCGAAGGCGGGATCGAGTGCGAGGCGGGCGACTTCGTATTCGTCCTTGTAGACCATGAGTTTGAACAGGTTCTTCGCGACTGCCTCGGTCAGGGCGGTGGAGTGACCGATGAGCGTTGCTTCGCGTCGGCGTACCGATTCGACGAAGTGGGCGTAGTCGCGGGCGTAGTCGGCGTCCTGGTAGTCGATGAGTTCAGCGGTGCGCAGACCGACGATGCGGGCGAGTTCGGAATCGGCTGCGGCCCGGACCGTGCCGGCGAGGGCGAGGGCTTGAGGGGACGGTGCGGCCGGTTCGACGACGGCCCGCCGGTTGCCCTCGATGGTGGCGGTGAGGGCGTCGGGATCGGCGATGGCCTGGCGGCCGCGGCGGAATGCTTGCAGATTCGCCTCGATCGATACACCGTTGAGGGTGATCGCCTCTTCGATCGCGGCTGCGGTGATCGGCAGGACGCCGGTCTGGAAGGCGGCACCGATCAGGAGCATGTTGGTGTACTGCTCGTCGTCGAACAGCTCACGCGAGAGCAGGGCCGGGTCGAGGTAGATCGCGCGGGCGGTGGCGGCGTCGATGGCCGTGCGGATCGTGCTGATCGCCGGGAAGTGGACGGAGGTGTCGACGACCATCTGCCCGGTGGGGATCTCGGTGGTCGAGACCACCGCGACGGTGTCGGAGTTGTTGGCCACCTTCAGGTTGGTGGGGTCGGTGGCGACCAGGGAGTCGCAGCCGAGATACAGACCGCAGCGGCCCTGCCCGATCTTCGAGGCACTCTCCCGAAGCTGGGCACTGATCTTCAGGTCGGACACCACGGCTCCGCCCTTCTGCGCCAGGCCGGTCTGGTCGAGGCTGCGGACGAACTTGCCGTCGATGACGGCGGCGGTGGCCAGGATCTGGGAGACGGTGACCACGCCGGTGCCGCCGACGCCCATGATCCGCATCCCGAATTCGGTGTCGATGGTGGGAACGGTGGGGGCCGTGATCAGATCGGCGGGGATGGCCGGGACCGGGGTGCGCTGTTCCTTCGGGCCGGGGGTGATGGTCACGAAGGAGGGGCAGTCGCCTTTGAGGCAGGAGTAGTCGAGGTTGCAGGAAGACTGGTGGATGGTGGTCTTGCGGCCGAATTCGGTGTCGGTGGGGTGCACCGAGAGGCAGTTCGACTTTTCGCCGCAGTCGCCGCAGCCTTCGCAGATGCGTTCGTTGATCATCACCCGGGTGGTCGGGGTGGGCAGTTTGCCGCGCTTGCGCTTTCGGCGCTTCTCGGCGGCACATTCCTGGTCGTGCACCAGCACGGTGACCCCGGGAATCGTCGCGAGTTCCTGCTGGACGTCGACGACGTCGTCCCGGTCGCGGACCTCGACGCCCTTGGGCAGTTTCAGTGAGGTGATGCGCTTGCGGTCTTCGGTGGTGACCACGACCTTCTTGACGCCTTCGGCGAGCAGTAGGCGGGTGATCCGGTCCAGCGGCATGGCACCGACCGGGTCCTGGCCGCCGGTCATGGCGACGGTGGCGTTGTAGAGCAGTTTGTAGGTGACGTTTTCGCCGGAGGCGACGGCGGCGCGCAGCGCCAGGCTGCCGGAGTGCATGAAGGTGCCGTCGCCGATGTTCTGGATGAGGTGGTTTTCCTCGAGGAAGGGGGCCATGCCGATCCATTGGGCGCCTTCGCCACCCATCTGGGTCAGTCCGATGACGTCGCCGACCTGTTTGTCGTCCATCATCATCACCATGGCGTGGCAGCCGATTCCGCCGCCGATCAGCGTGTCGGGTGCCACCTTGGTCGAGGAGTTGTGGGGGCATCCGGAGCAGAAGTAGGGGGTACGGCCCAGCAGGGGCAGCGCGATTTTCGAGGCTTTGGGGCGCTGCTTCCACTGCTGCACCGGTTCGATGCCGTACTCGTCGCCGAGACGGCGGCTGAGGGCGTTGGCGATCAGATCGGCGTCGAGCTCACCGAAGATGTTGACCAGGGGTTTGCCGTTCGGATCGGTTTTCCCGATGACCACCGGGGCGTCGGCGCGCCGGTAGAGGATGTCGCGGACCGCGCTCTCGAGGAACGCCCGCTTTTCCTCGACGACGACGATCTCGCCCAGCCCCGCCGCGAATCGATGCACGATCTCGGGGTCGACGGGGTAGATCATGCCGAGTTTGAGGATCCGGATCCCGTACCGGCGCAGGTCGGCAGGGCCGAGTCCGAGCGTCGAGAGTGCCTCGCGCAGATCGAGATACGTCTTGCCGGAGGTGATGATGCCGATGCGGTCGTCGGGCCCGGACTGGACGATCTCGTTCAGTTTGTTGATGCGCGCGTAGTCGAGGGCGCGAGGCAGCCGGTCCATCAGTTGGCTGCGTTCGAGGGTGAGGAGGTTGGGGCCGACGAGGTTGGCGTTCGGGGTGTAGGTGCTCGGTCCGATGTCACCGAAGCTGGGGTCGATTCGGTCCGGGTGCACGACGGCGGAGCTTGCGCCGTCGGCGACGGCGGTGACGATCTTGATCCCTGACCACAGGCCGGTGAACCGGGACAGGAACGGCGCGTGCAGCCCGTAGTCGAGCACTTCCTGCGAGTCGGCCGGGTAGAGGGTGGGGATGAGCAGGTCCGCCATCGCGACCTCGGACGCGCACGCCAGGCTGGAGGACTTTCCGCCGGGGTCGTCGCCGACGAGGGCGACGGCGCCGCCGCGCGGATCGGTGCCGACGAGGTTCGCGTGGCGGATGGCGTCGGAGGCGCGGTCGAGGCCGGGTGACTTGCCGTACCAGTAGCCGGTGACCCCGTCCGGGCGGAGGTGTCCGATCTGTGGGGCCATCTGGGTGCCCAGCACGGAGGTGGCGGCCAGTTCTTCGTTGACGCCGGGTCGGTGCACGAGATCGTATTCGTCGAGGATTTTGCGTTTGCGGGCGATCTCGAGGTCGTAGCCGGCGAGGGGGGATCCTTCGTAGCCGGAGACGAAAGACGCGGTGCGGTTGCGGCGGCGGCGGTCCAGGATGGCCCGGTCCCGCAGCACGCGCACCAAGGCCTGGATACCGGTCAGGTATACCGATCCTTCTTCGAGGACGTAGCGGTCGTCGAGGGAGAACGTCGACGGGCGGGTCTGCAGGGTGGAGGACAAGGCTGGTTTCCTTTGTGTGATGTCTGTCGGCGGCGCGGGGTGGGTCAGGCTGGGGTGGTGCCCGGAGTCAGCCCGGCGACGAGTTCTTCCAGGGACGCGGCCGTATCGATGCGGGCGATGAACGCGATCTCGGCCTGGTGGGCGTTCTCGCAGACGTCCACGACCCGCGGGACGTCGAAGAACGGAATCACGCAGACGCCGTCGACGTCGGCGACGAGGTAGTCGCCAGGATTGACCAGATGCCCGCACAACGACACCGGTCCGTTCATCTGCATCGTCTCGTAGCGGTAGCGGGCGGCGGCCGGATGCCGGGCGGCGCTCCACACCGGGAGACCGCTGGCGATGATCGAGGCGGTGTCGCGGATCGCGCCGTCGACGAGGCATCCCCCGATTTCCGCCTTGACCGCCCACCGGGCGGACAGCGCACCCATCACCGCGCCGGATCGTGACCCCGAACAGTCCATGACCGCGACGTCGCCGGGTCGACCCAGCCCGTAGAGGTCACGGTCGCCGAAGGTCGTACCCTTCCCGCTCGCTCGGTTCGCGCTCACATCTCCACCGAGCGGGATATAACGCAAGGTCACTGCCGGACCGCACATCCTTGCCTGTTCCGAAACCGGTTTCAGGTCAGTGGAATTGATGACCGCACCGACGCCGAGCTCGTCCAGAGCATCGGCAACGGCGGACGCGGTGTCGGGGATTGCGAGTAACCGTGCTGCATAGTCTTCTGCGTAACGTGGGATCTCGGTGCTCAGGATCTTCGACGGCGGGATAGTGCCCGTCACCCGGGCGCTGACGTCGGTCAGGTCGGTCTCAGGCATGACTGGTCTCCGCGGTGATGGGACGGGCCGTTGTGGGCAGGGTGGGACGGCGGCTGGTTTCGTAGGCGTCGATGTCCTCGACGTCCCGCAGGGTCAGGCTGATGTCGTCGTAGCCGTGGAGCAGCCGCCACCGGGCGTTGCCGTCGAGTTCGAACGGGTAGCTCGCACCGCTGGCCCGCACTTCCCTGCGAACCAGGTCGACGGTTACCGGACAATCCGGGCGGGCCCCGATCAGGGACCAGAGTTCGTCGATCACCGACTGCTCGAGGGTGACGGTCAGGAGTCCGTTCTTCAGGGAGTTGCCGCGGAAGATGTCCCCGAACCGTGGGGCGAGGACCGCCTTGAAGCCGTAGTTCTGCAGCGCCCAGACCGCCATCTCCCGAGAGGAGCCGACACCGAAGTTCTCCCCGGCCACCAGGATCGTCGCGTTCCGGAAGCCGGGTTGGTTGAGCACGAACTCCGGGTCGAGGCGCCAGTCGTGGAGCAGGGCGTCCGCATACCCCGTCTTGGTGACTCCGACGCAGAAACGCGCCGGGATGATCTGATCGGTGTCGATATCGGAGATTCGCAGCGGCGCAGCGATTCCCGTGTGTTCGGTGAAAGCATCCATCGGTGGTCAGTCCTTCAGGTCTGCGGGCGCGGTCAGGCGCCCGGTGATCGCGGTCGCGGCGGCCACCGCGGGTGAGACGAGATGGGTCATCACGCCCCGCCCCTGACGGCCCTCGAAGTTACGGTTGTTGGTCGACGCGGCCCGTTGACCCGGCCGCAGGCGGTCGTCGTTGAGGGCCACGCACATCGAGCATCCGGAGTACCGCAGCGGGGCACCGGCGGCGGCGAAGATTCGGTCGAGGCCTTCCTCGACGGCCTGGGCGCGGACGGCCTCCGACCCGGGGACGACGAGGACCTCGACGCCCGGTGCGATCCGCCGACCTTCCCAGACTGCGGCGACCTCGCGCAGGTCCTCGATCCGGCCGTTGGTGCACGAGCCGATGAACACCGCGTCGACCTCGATGTCGCGCAGCGAATCCCCCGGGGCCAGCTGCATGTAGGCCAGTGCGCGCTCGGCGGCGGCGCGATCCACCGCCTCGACGAAGGTGTTCGGGTCGGGGACGTGGCCGTCGAGCGGGACGGACTGGGCCGGGGTCGTCCCCCAGGACACCCGGGGCGCGATGGTGGCGGCGTCGATGTGGACTTCCTTGTCGAAGACCGCATCGGCGTCGGAATGGAAGGTGCGCCAGTACTCGGCCTCGTCCTCGAACGCCGCACCGGCCGGCACGTGCGGGCGGCCCCGCAGGTACTCGATGGTGACCTCGTCCGGTGCGATGAGACCGACCCGAGCACCCGCTTCGATGGACATGTTGCACACCGTCATCCGGGCTTCCATCGACAGGGCGCGAATCGCCTCACCCTGGTATTCGATGACATAGCCCTGACCGCCGCCGGTACCGATCTGCTCGATTACCGCCAGGATGAGGTCCTTCGCCGTCGCGCCGGGCGGCAGCATCCCGTCGACGATCACGCGCATGTTCTTCATCGGTGCCATCGGCAGAGTCTGGGTGGCGAGGACGTGCTCGACCTGACTGGTGCCGATACCGAAGGCGAGTACTCCGAACGCACCGTGCGTGCTGGTGTGCGAGTCGCAGCAGACCAGCGTCATTCCGGGCTGAGTCAACCCCAGCTCCGGCCCGATCACGTGGACGATCCCCCGGGCGGAGTCACCCAACGAATACAGTTCGATCCCGAAGTCGCGGCAGTTCCGACGGATGTGGTCGAGCTGCTCGACCGCCGCCGGGTCGGTGATGGTGCGCAACACATCGTCGGTGGGGGTGTTGTGGTCCTCGGTACCCACGGTCAGGTCCGGGCGGCGGACGGTGCGGCCGGCGTCGCGCAGACCCGCGAACGCGGCCGGAGTATTCACCTCGTGCAACAGGTGCATGTCGATGTAGATCAGATCCGGCTCGCCCTCGGCGGAGCGCACGACATGGCTCCTCCAGATCTTGTCCGCCAGCGTGTAACCCATGGTCAGCGCCCGTTCCTTCCCGTAACCCGCGTCCGCTACCGACGCGGTCGCGGTCGGCGGCGTGACGTCGGACGATCACTCGTCGCCCGACCGCGCCTTGCTCGATGTGACACACAACATAGACAGACCTGTACCGTGAGATAAACCGATAACCAGAAATTGCTGCCAAGTGCTCAACTGCAACCGCCGGGCGCGTAGCCGAATGCGCATTTGGACCAATTTCTACCCTCGCGACAGGACGACCAATGGACGGCTTCGACAAACTCGACCTCGACCTGCTCCGACTCCTCGTCGAAGAGCCCCGCGCCGGCGTCCGCGAGTACTCCCGCAGACTCAACATCGCCCGCAACACCGCCCAGGCCCGGATCACCAAGCTGGAGAAGGCCGGCGTGATCGTGACCTGGCGCCCACAGATCAACCTCGCCCCACTCGGCTATGCCGTGATGGCGTTCGTGCACGTCCACATCGCGCAGAGTCAGGTCAACGAAACCCTCGACCGGCTGACCGCCATCCCGGAACTGATCGAGGCCAACACCGTCTCCGGCGAAGGAGACCTGCTGTGCCGGTTCGTCGCCCGCGACAACTCCCACTTCGAGGAGGTGCTGCACGCGGTCATGAAAACCGAGGGCGTGCTGCGCACCCGCTCCGAAATAGTCCTGAGCCGACGTATCTGGCCTCGAACCGTTCCGATCGTGGAGAAGCTCCGAGCCGAGAGCTGAACTGCCATGAATGCGCCGCCCGTCGAGCCTCTGGCCCGGTGTGCGAAAAACAGCTGAACGATCAGAATGATGATTGCTCGAATGCTGAGCCATTGGCTCAACCGGTCACGATCGCGGTGAGCCCTGTTGAGCATCTGGATGCTTTCTGACCTCGTGGGTTGATTCTGTGACTGCCATCACCCTTCAATAGCGGTGTGCAGCGGCGTCACCTGGACCTTCGGGGACCGGGCGCCGCCGCAATCGGCTCACTGCCACCGGCTTCACGCCGGCAGGCGCTCGGATTCCCGGGCATCACCGAAAGGGTTATCTCCGATGGTCTACTTCGTCTCGATCGCGGCGCTGATAGCGCTGTTCGCGATCGGCACCATGACACCCATCAACATGGGTGTGCTGGCGTTCGCCGCCGCCTTCGTCATCGGCGGCTGGCTGTCCGGGCTGTCCATGGACGACATCTTCGGGTTCTTCCCCGGCAGCATCTTCACGATCATCGTCGGAATCACCCTGTTGTTCGGCATCGCCCGGGTCAACGGCACCGTCGACTTGATCGTCTCCGGCGCCCTCACACTCGTCCGGGGCAAACGCTGGGCCATCGTCTGGCTGATGTTCTTCCTCGGTGCCGGCCTGATGACCATGGGCTCGGTGCTCGCCGTCGGCATGCTCGCCCCCATCGCCATGCCGATCGCCAAGCGCTACAAGATCGATCCCCTCCTGATGGGCATGATGATCAGTCACGGCGTGCTCGGTGCCGCCTTCTCCCCGATCACCGTGTACGGGGCATTCACCAACGGCTGGCTGCAGTCCGCGGGCCTGCCAACCAACCCCCTTGCGCTGTACCTGATTCCGCTCGGTCTCAGCTTCGTGCTCGCGCTCGGCCTCTTCCTCGTCCGTGGCCGCGACCTACTCCGCGCGGACGATCAGGTCATCGACGTCGACGACCTCAGCGACCCCGACCAGCCCACTGTGGCCGGCGGCTCCGCGCCGCACCCCCGCGGCGGCGAGCCCGTTCCCTCCGGCGCGAGCACCGGCCAGCACGCTGCCTCCGCACGGTCCGGCGCCGGCCCGATGGTTCTGACCACCGGGTCGCCGCAGCCGACCAACGACGTCGACCGGCTCGAAGAAGTCGAAGCCACCGGATTCACCCCCATTCGCGTCGCCACCCTGCTCGGCATGGTTGCCCTGCTCATCGGATCGGCCGTGTTCCAGATCGACGTCGGGGTGTGTTCGATGGTCATCGCGGCCATCCTCCTCGTGCTCGCCCCCAACAAGCACAAGCCCGCCGTCAACAACGTCACCTGGTCCGCCGTCCTCCTCGTCTGCGGAATGCTCACCTACATGAGCGTGCTCAAAGCGAACGGCACCCTCGAATTCCTCGGTGACGTCGCCGCGTCACTGGGATCCCCGCTACTGACCGCGCTGATTCTCTGCTACGCCGTCGCCGCCGTGTCCGCGGTCGGCTCGTCCATCGGCACCCTGGGCATCGTCCTCCCGCTCGCCGCCCCACTGCTGATGATGGGAGAGGTCGGCCTCATCGGATTCGTCGCCGCCGTATCGTTCTCCGCCGTCATCGTCGACGTCAGCCCCTTGTCGAGCAACGGTGTCATGGTCCTGGCCAATGCCCAAGTCCCCGACCGGGACAAGTTCCAACGCACGCTCTTCAAATACACCGGTTACATCGTGCTCGTCGCGCCCATCCTTGCGTGGCTCCTCGTGGTACTCCCCACCTCGATGTAGTCCCATCATCAACCCCGTCCAACAGATGAAGCGCCGGTCGCCCACTTGTGGGAACCGTGGAACCTACACCAGCCCGCCGGGTTCGAAAAAACTTCTGCGGGTGTGTCGATCCATCCCCCTCCCTGTTCGACCTGAGGATGAGAAGGTCCGAGAGGGCCCCGACATCCGAGGAGACGGAACCATGAAATACATGCTGATCATGCGCGCCACTGACGAGACGTTCGAGGCGTTCCAGAATGTCGATTTCAACGAGATCATGGACGCGATGGGCAAGTTCAACGACGAGATGATCCGCGCCGGTGTGCTGCTCGCTGCCGAGGGTCTGGATCCCGACCCCGAGTCGGGTGTGGTGGTCGACTACTCCTCCGAGACACCCGTGGTGACCGACGGTCCCTACGGTGAGACGAAGGAGTTGTTCGGCGGCTTCTGGATGCTCAACGTCGCGTCGCGGGAGGAGGCCGTCGAGTGGGCCAAGCGGGCGCCGATGGCCGGTCCGGGTGCGAAGGCGGAGATCCGCCGGGTCACCACGATCGACGAGTTTCCGCAGGACAATGTGTGGATTCAGAAGGAGCGGGCGTGGCGCGAAGAGACCGGTCAGCTCTGAGTGGGTCGACGGGCGACGGCCATACCGGGCGTGAGGCCGTCGCCGCGGTGTGGCGGATCGAGTCGGCCCGGATCGTCGGGGCGCTCGCCCGGTACACCGGCGACTTCGCGCTGGCGGAGGATCTCGCGCAGGAGGCGCTGGCCGAGGCGCTCGTGAGCTGGCCTCGCGACGGCATCCCCCACAACCCCGCGGGATGGTTGCTCACGGTGGGCCGTCGCCGCGCGATCGATGCGTTCCGACGGCGCTCCGCCCTCGACGAGCGGTACACGGCCCTCGCCCACGACCTGGGCGAGGGCGGTGCCGCGTCGGGAAGCGCGCCTCCCGATCCGTCCCGGGGCGCCGGCGAGGTGTTATGGGATCCGGATCAGATCGACGACGACATGCTCGCGCTGATGTTCATCTCCTGCCACCCCGTGCTGTCACGGGAAGCGCGGGTGGCACTCACCCTGCGGGTGGTCGGCGGTCTGACCAGCGACGAGATCGCCAAGGTGTTCCTCGTTCCAACCGCGACCGTGCAGGCCCGGATCACCCGGGCGAAGAAGACGCTCGGGGCGGCCCGGGTGCCGTTCGAGGTGCCGCCGGCCGGGGAGCGGTCCGAGCGGCTCGGCTCGGTACTCAGCGTGATCTACCTGATTTTCACCGAAGGGTCGTCGGCCAGTTCCGGGGACGATCTGATCCGCCTCGACCTCGCCAGTGAGGCGCAGCGCCTCGCGCGGGTGCTGAGCCGGCTGATGCCCCGCGAACCGGAGGTCCACGGCCTGCTGGCGCTGCTGGAGCTGACCGCGGCGCGCTTTCCGGCGCGCACCGGGCCGGACGGGGAGCCGGTGCTGCTCGAGGACCAGGACCGTCGTCGCTGGGATCACGCGGCGATCCGCCGGGGACGGGCCGCGCTGGCCCGCGCCGAGGAGGTCGGCCGGGGACTCGGCGCGTACGGACTGCAGGCGGCGATCGCCGAGTGCCACGCCGTCGCCCCGTCCGTCGACGCCACGAACTGGGAGCGGATCGTCCTCGTCTACGAGGCACTCGGCCGGCTGGCGCCGTCACCGGTGGTGGACCTCAATCGGGCCGTGGCGGTGTCCATGGCTCAGGGACCGGCCGCGGCGCTGCCCCTCGTGGACGAATTGGTGGCCGCCGGTGTGCTGGCGAACTCGCATCTGCTGCCGAGCGTGCGCGGGGAACTACTCATCCGCCTGGGCCGCACCGACGAGGCGCGCACCGACCTCGAGACCGCCGTACGGCTGTGCGGCAACGAACGCGAGCGGACCGTGCTCGAACGTAAACTCGCCGGCCTCCCCTGACGGTGTATGAACCGTTACCCCGCCGCCCAGGCTCGGTACGGGTACTCACGATCTCCGCGCAATTCGGGCGAGGCGGCCCGATAGTGATCGACGAGCGAGACCTGTTCGTCCGGAGCCGCCGGGTGCCGCTCGACCCAGTCGACATGGCAGTCGACGTTGCGGTCTTCTGCCAGAGCCTGCTGCTCCCAGTAGATCTCCGACCGCGCCTGCGGAGTTCGCCGAACGTCCATGCGTCGCCCTCCCGGGATTGCCAGGTCAGATCGTCTCCGGGGAACCCGGATCGCGGCGACCGTCACACGCTCGCCGCGATCCGCACCCCACCGCTTCGAGTCTCCACCGCACCTCGAACCCCGGACAGGGCCTTTCGGCCCTACCACTGTGCTCGCCCGAGAGGCACCGTCGTGGTCGGCCCGAAGACGAACGACGACGAAGAAAGTTGCGCGGAACTATCGTCGAATCATGCCTGACATCATCGAATTGATTTTCGAAGATCACGTGTGGTTCCGGCAGCAGTTCGCCACGCTCGACGAACTGAAAGCCGGCCGCAGGCTCGACATCGCCGCGGTCGAGTCGGTGTGGGTGTCGTTGGCGGAGCGTCTGGATCTCCACGCCTCGGCGGAGGAGGAGATCTTCTATCCGCAACTCCTCCGCGTCGGCGACGACGACGCCGAGGCGGAAACCCTCGACGCGATCGGCGATCACAACGACATCCGCGACGGGGTCAGTGATGCCGCCGAGTGGCCCGTCGCGTCCGAGAAGTGGTGGGCGGCCGTCGCCCGCACCCGAGTGGCGAACGACGAACACATGGCCGAAGAGGAACGCGAGGGTCTGGCCGACTTCCGAACGGCATCGAAGGAGCTTCGGGTCTCGCTCGGTCGGAGGTTCGCCGAGTTCTTCGTCGTTCACCCGTCCACATCGGGTGTCGACACCTCGGACAAGGATCCCGAGAAGTACGTCCGGGACGTCGAACAGGAGTTGGACGAGGACGAGGGCAGCGCAGACTCCGGTTCACTCCACATCGGCAGCCTGAAGGGGCAAGTGCAGTGAGATTCCTGCCGATCCGTCGCATGCCCGCTGAACCACCTCCGCCGCATCGGGCCCGTGCCATGGCGGAGTCGTTCGGCGTCGACGCCGCGCGCTACGACCGGACCCGGCCTCCCTACCCGGACGATCTGATCCAGCGGATCGTGTCCGCCGGTCCCGGGCTCGACGTGCTCGACGTCGGGTGCGGGACGGGCATCGCCGCCCGCCAGTTCCGCGCGGCAGGGTGCCGGGTGCTCGGCGTCGAGCCCGACCCCCGGATGGCCGACTTCGCGCGGCGCAGCAGTGGCGTCGACGTGGAGGTGGCGACGTTCGAGGACTGGGATCCTGCCGGGCGGACGTTCGATGCGGTGGTCGCCGCGACTGCGTGGCATTGGGTCGATCCGGTCGCCGGAACGGTGAAGGCGGCGCAGGTGTTGCGCCCCGGTGGCCTGCTCGCCATGTTCTGGCACGTGTTCGAGACCCCGCCCACCGTGGCCGACGCCTTCGCGGCGGCCTACCGGCGAGTGGTGCCCGACTCACCGTTCCCGATGCCGCCGTCGGGGCCCACCCTGAACATGTATCAGGCGATTTTCGACAAGGCCGCCGACGGGTTCCGCGGAGTGCGCGGGTTCGGTGCCCCCGACCAGTGGCGCTTCGATTGGGAACGGACGTACACACGAGACGAATGGCTCGACCAGTTGCCGACGTCCGGCGCACTCACCCGGCTGCCACCGGACGACCTGGCCCACATGGAGGACGCCGTAGGCGGCGCCATCGACGCGTTGGGCGGCAGTTTCACGATGCCGTATGCCACGGTTGCGGTCGTCGCGGCGCGAACGAGCGCCGGCTGACCCGGGAACGATCGACGGCCGCCGTCCTGGTCAGTAGGGTGGAATGTCATCCGGTCGCTACGGCGGCCACCCTTCCGGAGCGACTCGATCGCGGAGGAGGAGCGGATGACGGAGACCGACACCTCTCACGAGGAACGCCTCGTCGACTCGTTGCGTGCGCGGGACGAGGCGGCGTTCGCCGAACTGGTCGACCGGCACACCCCGATGATGCTGCGCGTGGCGCGCGGATACGTGGCGAGTAGCGAGGTCGCCGAGGACGTCGTCCAGGAAACGTGGATCGCCGTGCTCGAGGGCATCGACCGATTCGAAGGCCGTTCGACGCTGCGCACCTGGCTGTTCCGGATCCTCGTCAACATCGCCAAGAAACGGGGTCTGCGGGACCGGCACTATTCCGACGCCACCCTCGCCGCGTTCACGGGCGGCGCCACCGTCGACCCGGCCCGATTCCGGCCGGACGCCGATCCGGAGTATCCCCATCATTGGGCGAACCCGCCGGCCAGTTGGCCGCGAACCCCGGAGGGCTCGATCCTCGGCGCGGAGGTCTTCGACGTCACGAGCAGGGAACTCGAGAACCTCCCCGACCGGCAGCGGACCGTCGTCGTGCTGCGTGACGTCCTCGGCTACGACGCCGAAGAGGTGTCCTCGATGCTCTCGATCACGCCGGCGAACCAGCGCGTGCTGCTGCACCGGGGCCGCGCGCATGTGCGCCAGGTCCTCGAGGATTATCTTGGAACGGGAGCGTGAAACATGGACTGCCAGGATCTCGTCGAACTCGTCACGGCGTACCTCGAGGACGAACTCGACCCGGATGCCCGGGCCCGTTTCGAAACGCACCTCGACATCTGCACAGGATGCGCCAACTATCTCGACCAGATGCGGCAGACGGTGGACACCCTGGGTTCGCTGCCCGCGGAGAAACTCGATCCGGCACTGCGGGACCGTCTGCTGAACGCGTTCCGTGAATGGCGCTGACGGCATCAGTCCGGACGGTGGTAGCCGTCGTTGATCAGCACGTCGACGCCGCGCCAGCCCCAATACACCCGGTGCGCCCGGATCAGTCCGTCCTCGATGTCCATGACCTCGACGAAGTCCATCTGCTCGCCGTCCGGCGTCGCGCGCGGGTACTCCCAGGTGGCTCGGCGACCGTCGGTGAAGAAACCCTGCCGGTGGTAGTGGCGGGTGTCGGGGGTGCGCGCGACCACCTGCGCCAGGAACGGGCGCAGCTCGCCGTGGCCGCGAACGATGCCGGGGCCGCCGGTGATGTGCGCGACCACCGGGCTCTCCAATGTGGCGTCCGGTGCGTAACAGGCCAGGAGTCCGTCCAGATCGTGTGCGGCCAGGGCCCGCTCCCAGGTCTGTGTCACGGCCTCGATCGCGGTGTCGTCGTCTCGCGTGATGTCCATAAAACCAGTGTGCTGCCGGAATATTTCGGTGTGGCCCGAAATGTTCCGGACCTACCCTGGTGACATGGTCCTCCGCTCCGGAACCGACGCGGCCGCCGGTGATGCCGACGTCGCCCGGATCGCCGCGTTGATCGGTGACCGAACCCGATCCCGCGTCCTCATGGCGCTCGCCGACGGGCGTGCGCTGCCGGCCGGTGTGCTGGCCTCCGAGGCCGGGGTCAACGCGTCCACCATCAGCGAGCACCTCACCCGACTGGTGGACGCCCACCTGCTCACGGCCGAACGATCCGGTCGTGCCCGCTACTTCCGCCTGGCCGACCCCTCGGTCGCCGAAGCGCTCGAGGCGATCGCGCGGATCTCCCCACCCGAACCGATTCGCTCGCTCCGCCAAGGGACCCGCGCCCACGCGCTGCGTCGCGCCCGCACCTGCTACAACCACCTCGCCGGACGCCTCGGTGTCACCGTCATGGCCGCACTGCTGGACGAGGGACTGCTCACCGGTGGGGACGGGCGCCATCACTCCGAACGGGACGGCACCGACCACCTGTCCGCTCCCGGCACCGACCTCACCTACCGGCTCACCGCCCGCGGCCGCAACGGGCTGACCGCGTTCGGCCTGGATCTGCCCGCACCCCGCCGGGAACCGCAGGCGATCCGCTACTGCGTGGACTGGTCCGAACAGCGTCATCACCTCGCCGGACCCCTCGGTGCCGCACTGACGCAGCGGATGTTCGACCTGGACTGGTTGCGCCGCACCGGCCAACGCCGAGTCGTGTATCTGACCGAACCCGGACGTCGCGGCCTGCACGACACATTCGGTGTGCCCGAGGACTGGGACGACCTCGATTCCGGCGATGTCAGAGGTACAGGTCGGCGATCGCGCTGATCGTCGACCAGTGTCGGCCGTGGGACCGCAGAAACCGCACGTCGGGGTACACGGCGCGGAAGGTCAGTGCGAGCGTTGCACTCAGTCCGCCGGTGACCTCGGGGAGCCGCGCTTCGGTGTCGAGGGCCAGGGCCCGGTCGAGGGGTGGGTAGGTTGCCAGCCGCGCCAGAATCGGTTCGACCCGCAGCCGGGGACCGAGTTCGCGGAACAACCCGATGTTCTCCTGCAGCCCCTTCGTGATCGGGAGGTCGGTGACGTCGATGACGGGACGGTGCTGGGCCGCGGCGCCCTGCTGCGCGACGAGGAGCAGGTCGTAGAGCTTGCCGGTGACGATGTCGTCGAACGGACGAAAATCGTCGCGGCCGACACCCACCCCGGCGACCACCCGGAAGATGTCCTGGAACTGGTCGAACGGCATCACCGTCACGGATCCCGCAGTCTCCACCCGGTGATCATCCTCCCGTCGCGGCGGGTCGGGGAAGTCACCGGGTGGAGACTGGGTGTCAGTGGGCGGCGCTGTCGACCGCCCGCGCCTCGGCGTGGCCCAGACCGGACGCCTCCTGCAACGACCGGCCCTTCGTTTCCGGGGCCCAGGCGATGCAGACGATCAGACCGGCGAGGGTGATGCCCGCGCCGAGCAGCATCGTGGTGCCCAGACCCAGGTGGTCGAGGCCGATCGGCAGCAGATACGTCCCGACCGCGGCTCCGATCCGGCTGGCGGAAGTCGCGATTCCGACGGCGGTGCCCCGGATTTCGGTCGGGAACAGCTCGGTCGGGTACGCCCATTCGAGAATGCTGGGCCCGCCGGAGAACAGCGCGTACAGGCAGAAGCAGGCGACGACGATCGGCGCAGCCGCATACGGTGCGAGCCCCAGGATGGTCAGCGGGATGATCATCAGCGCGAACGACCAGATGATGAGGGGCCGGCGGCCGACCCTGTCGATCAGCTTGATCGCCGGGACCAGACCGACCAGGAAGACCAGGCTGATCAGCAGCGAACCGAGCACGGAGTCCTCGGACATGTCGAAGGCGGCGAGGATGGTCGGGCCGAACGTGTACAGCGCGAACAGCGGGATGATCTGGAACGTCCAGAACAGGGTGACGAACAGGGTGCGCTTCCCGTACGGCTTCCGGAACGAGCTCCAGAAGTTCATGCCGGTGGGGGTTTCCTGCTCGGCGAGCAGGTCGAGTTCACGCTCGCTGGGTGCGCGCCCGAGAGCGGCGGTGATGTTCTCGCGGGCCTGGTCGCGGTGTCCGTTGCTGATCAGCCAGCGCGGTGATTCCGGGGTGCCGTGGCGGGCGATCATGATCACCAGAGCGGGAACCGCGGCACTGGCCAGAACCCAGCGCCAGGCGTCGTCACCGAGTGCCTGCACGAACAGGTAGCCGACGACGTAGGCGGCGGACGCGCCGATGAACCACCACGCCATCAGCAGGCCCATGCAGCGGCCGCGTTCCTTGCGTGGCAACCATTCCGACAGCATCGCCGTGGCGATCGGATAGTCGGCGCCGATCGCGATGCCGAGTATCAGCCGCACCGCGATCAGCTGCCACCCCTCGTGCACGAAGAGGCACAGAATCGAGCCCACCAGCAGTGCGGCGAGATCGACGGTGTACATGAGCTTACGGCCGATGACGTCGGTGAGCCGGCCGAAACCGATTCCGCCGATGAACAATCCGATGAGGGCTGCGGCACCGACGATGCCGAGTTCGGTCGACGTCAGGTGCAGTTGGTTCTGGATGCCGACGATGACGACACCGATGTTGCCGAGAATGTAGCCGTCGAGGAACGGTCCACCTGAGGACAGCAGGACGAGTTTGCGGTGGAACTTTCCGTAGGGTGCTTCGTCGATCACGGAATAGGTCATGGTGCTCATCTCCCGGTGTGGGTGAGTCGAGGGGTGGGGGTGGAGATCAGTCCGACGTGGTCCACGGGTTGCGGGTTCCGACAGTCCATCCCCCGTCGACGAGGATCTCGGATCCGCTGCAGTAGGAGCTGTCGTCGGAAGCGAGGAATGCTGCAACCGTGGCGATTTCGCGCGGCTGGCCGATCCGTCCGAGCGGGGCCTTGGAGTATTCGGTGGGGACGGCGCCCTGCGGTGCACCCATCTCGGTCGCCACCCCGCCCGGGTGAATCATGTTGACGCGGATGCCCTTCGGTCCGAGTTCGCCGACCGCGGCCTTCGACATCGCCAGCAGCGCCGACTTGGTCGACGCGTACGCGGCGGTGTAGTCGAGTGGCGCGAACGAGGACACCGAGACGATGTTGACGATCGAGCCGCGCCCGATCTCCGCCATGTGCGGAGCAACAGTTTGCATGCCGAGGAACACGCCGATCTGGTTGACCTCGATGATGCGCCGGTAGCGCTCGACGGGTGTCTCGGTGATGGGGTTCTGGTAGTAGATGCCGGCGTTGTTGATCAGCACGTCGACGTGCCCGAACGCCTCGATGCCTGCGGCGAGGGCGTCCTTCCACTGCTGGGGGTCGCTGACGTCGAGGTGGACCGCGACGGCCCGGTCGGCGCCGATGTCGGCGACCAGTTTCGCGGCTTCGTCGTCGAGGATGTCGGCGACGACGACCTTGGCGCCGCGTTCGGCGAACAGCCGAGCCTCGGCCTCCCCTTGTCCGCGGGACCCGCCGCTGATGAGGGCTACTTTGCCGGTGAGGTCAGCCATGGTTTTCTCCGATCACGGATGCTTCGACGGGTCGCACGGCGCCCGGGGTGGCGAGTGCGCTGAGAATGTCTTGGGCGGCAGCGAATCCGGACTGCACGGCCGTCTCGGTGTACCAGGTTCCGAGGAAGTCGCCGGCGAGCATGATCCGGCTGCCGCGCCGGGTGAGGGTGGGCTGCAGCTTGCCGCGGCCGGGGAAGCAGTACGCCAGGCCGTGCGGCCACCGCTGCACGACGGCCTCGTCGACCAGTCCCGGGAATCCGGGGAAGATGTCGTCGAGGTCCTGGTAGTAGGCGTCGAGGATCTCCTCGTCGCTGCGGTCGATGAGGGGGCGTGCGAAGCGGGCCGGGGAGAACGCCATGATGCTGCTGCCCTTGCCGCGGAACGGTTCCGCGGCGCGGGTGGTGTTCGACATGTTGAAGAAGACGTTGAACGCGCGCTTGGGAGTGGCGATCGCGTAGGACGAGTCCCACCGTTGCGGGGTGGTTTCGTTGGTCAGGAACGCGGCGCTGACGTAGGGGCCGTAGACGATCTTGCTCAGCGCGTCGCGGACATCCGCCTCGAGGTCGGGGGCGATTTTCGAGGTGACCGGCGCGGTGGTCGCGAGTACCGCGTACCGGGCCTTGGCCTCGTGGTCCTTGCCGTCGTGCCGGTAGCGGACGATCACATGGTTCTTGCCGTGGATCACTTCGGTGACCTCGGCACCGATCCTGGCCGACGCGCCCAGTCCGGCACCGATGGTTTCGGTGAGCGTCGACGGTCCGCCGACGATGTTGCGGCACAACCCGCCGCTGCGATCCCAGACCAGGTGGAAGTAGCCGACACCGGCGCCGGCGGAGACCTGCTCGGGGTCGCCCGCGGAGCGACTCACGGTGGGACGGAACAGGGCGTCGGCGTCGTTGGGCAGGTCGCCGACGAAGTCGCTGAAGGTGCGATCGCCGAGGAAGTCGTAGATCCGCTGCTGACGGACCCGGTAGTCCTCACCGTCGCGGGGCGCGGACACCTTGGCGTACTTCATCACCGCCATCCGGACCTTGACTCCGGCGCGCAGCAGGGCGGCCCGGTCGGACCAGGACATCGGTACCCGGAACGGATAGGTCTCCACCCGTCCGGACGTCAGCAGTGTGCCGTTCATCGCCAGCCCGGCGAGGCTGCCGGGCACCGGCGTCGAATCGATGCCGACCGAACTCATCAGGTCACCGGTGGCGGTTCCGGGGCCGTTGTAGACGTGCGCGCCCCAGTTCAACCAGTAGTCACCGCGTCGTTCGGAGCGGATCCGGCCGCCGAAGCGGGGTTCCTTCTCGAGCAGCAGGACGTTGCGGTGCCGAAGCCGGTGGGCGGCCGAGAGGCCGGCGAGTCCACCGCCGACGATGATTGCGTCGTACATGGTGTCTTCTTTCGCTGTGAGGTTCAGATCGCCAGGCAGAGGCGGTTGGCGTCGAGGATGGCGGCGTGGATGTTGCGGCTGGAGACGGCGTCGCCGATGCGGAAGAGCTGAAAGGTGCTGTCCGCGTTGTGCACGAGGGTTTGTGGTTGCAGGCGCAGCAGGGCGTCCTGGTCGACGGCCCCGTGGTTGCGGGAGGCGTCCTTGAGGTCGAAGTAGACGTCGTCGACGGGGATGGTGCCGTGCTCGACGACGACCTGGTCGACGGTGCGGGTGACAGTGGTGTGGGCGTATTCGTCTTCGAGGGTGACCGTCAGCCGGCGGTCGGCGTCCCGGGCAACCTTGGTGACCCTCGTGTTGAGGGTGGTGCGCACCGCGTGTTCGGCGAAGTTCTTCAGATACGCCGGGTAGTTCGACCCGCCGACGAGCGGGGCCACGATGCGTTCGGGGGTGACGACCTCCACCTGCGCGCCGGTGTCGGCGATGACCTCGGCGGCGCTCATCGCCTGGTGGTCGCCGTTGTCGTCGAACACCAGCACCGACTTGCCGGGTTTCACCTCGCGGGTGAGGATCTGCCAGGTGTCGGTGATCAGATTCGCCGGTCCGTCGACGATGTCGGTGTTCGGGATGCCGCCGGTCGCGACGATGACCACGTCCGGGTTCTCGGCCACAATGTCGGCGGCCTCGGCGTAGGTGTTGTACCGGATCGTGACGCCGAGCCGGGCGCATTCCTGCACCCGCCAGTCGACGATGCCGATCAGGTCCCGGCGCCGTTCGGGGGCGGCGGCGATGGCGATCTGCCCACCGGGGTTGCTGGCGGCCTCGAGGACGGTGACGGTGTGACCGCGCTCGCCGAGCACGCGGGCGGCTTCGAGGCCGGCCGGGCCGGCGCCGACCACCACCGCCGTCTTCTTCTCCGCTGCGGGGGGAACGAGGTGCGGCAGTTGGGCTTCCCGGCCGGTGGCCGGGTTGTGCAGGCACAGGGCCTCGCCGCCCTGGTAGATCCGGTCGATGCAGTACCCGGCGCCCACGCAGGGGCGGATCCGGTCCTCCTCACCGTCATGGACCCGTTGCATCAGGTGCGGGTCGGCGATGTGCGCCCGGGTCATGCCGACCATGTCGAGCAGGCCCTCGCTGATCGCGTAGCGGGCGGTGGCCAGGTCCGCGATCCGCCCGGCGTGCATCACCGGGATGTCGAGTTGCCGTTTGACCTCCCCGGCGAAGTCCAGATGCGCGGCCGCCGGGGTGCCCATCGGGGCGATGATCTTCGCCAGGTTGTGGTCGGTGTCCAGGTTCCCCTTGATCACACTGAGGAAGTCGATGCCCTCCGCCGACAGCCGGCGCACCGCCTCGACCCCCTCGGCGACCGCGTGACCGCCGGCGCGTTCGTCGTCGAGTCCCAT